>NZ_JABBJJ010000201.1 GCF_012933655.1 Pyxidicoccus fallax
GCCCCACAGGCCCGCCCCCTCGGCGAGCACGCCCAGGCGGAGCGTGTCCGGGAAGGCGTACACCCTCGCCCCGCCGAGCACCCGGAAGGCCGAGGGCTTCCGGCGCCACTGCGGCTCCACGAAGGGCGAGACGATGAGCGTGGGCCCGGGCACGTCCCAGGGCGGAAGGGCCCACGGGTGGAGCGGCCAGGACAGCACCCAATGCTCCTGGGAGCCGGGCCCCCACTCGTAGCGGAGGTCCGGGACGAGCGGCTCCAGGGCGCACGCGGTGTAGAGGCAGAGCGTGCGCTTCCAGGAGACGAGCGGCGGGGCGCGCCCGTCCTCCCCTTCTTCCGCGGCCCGGGAGGGAGCCGCGGCCAGGAGGCAGGTCAGCAGTCCCCCGGCCGCGAGCGTCCGCCGCACGTCACTTGCCGGTGAAGGTGGCGGGGCGCTTCTCCAGGAAGGCCTTCATGCCCTCGCGCTGGTCCGCCGAGCCGAACAGCTCGCCGAACGTCTTGCGCTCCAGCTCGTTGGCGACGCGCAGGTCCTGGTCCGCGCCGGCCTCGATGACCTTCTTGGCCTTGGCGATGGCGAGCGGGCCGTTCTTGAGAATCTTCGCGGCCACCTCGCGGCAGTGCGGCAGCAGCCCCTCGGCGGGGAGCACTTCGAGCACGAGGCCCAGCTCCTTCGCCTTGGCGGCGTCGATGCGCTCGCCGGTGAAGATGAGCTCCTTGGCGCGGGCGCGGCCCACCGCGCGGGTGAGGCGCTGGGTGCCGCCGAAGCCGGGGATGACGCCCAGGCCCACCTCGGGCAGGCCGAGCTTGGCCTTCTCGGACGCGTAGATGAGGTCGCACGCCAGGGCCAGCTCGCACCCGCCGCCCAGCGCGAAGCCGTTGACGGCCGCGATGGTGGGGATGGGCAGCTCCTCCAGTTTGGCCATCACGCGGTGGCCGAGCGCCCCGAACTCCTGGGCCTGCGCCTCGCTCAGCGCGGCCATCTCGGCGATGTCCGCACCAGCGACGAAGGCCTTCTCGCCGCCACCGGTGACGATGAGGACGCGCACGTCGGTGCCGATGGAATTGAGCGCCGCTTCCAGCTCCTGCAGCGTCTTGCTGTTGAGCGCGTTGAGCGCCTTGGGACGGTCGATGAAGAGCGTGGCGACCGCGCCGTCCTGCTCCAGCCGGATGTTCTCGTAGGCCATGTGCGTGGGCTCCAGGGGACTAGTACTTGTAGAAGCCGCGGCCGCTCTTCTTGCCGTACCAGCCGGCGTCCACGTACTGACGGAGCAGCGGGCTGGGGCGGTACTTGGAGTCACCGAGGCCCTTGTGGAGCACCTCGGCGATGTAGAGCACGGTGTCCAGGCCGATGAAGTCCGCGAGCTGCAGCGGGCCCATGGGCTGGTTGGTGCCCAGCTTCATCGCGGTGTCGATGTCCTCCACCGAGCCCAGGCCCTCCATCAGCGCGAAGCAGGCCTCGTTGAGCATGGGGATGAGGATGCGGTTGACGATGAAGCCCGGGTAGTCCTTGGACACCACCGTCGTCTTGCCCATCTTCTCCGCGAGGGCGCGCGTGGTGGCGTACGTCTCGTCGGAGGTGGCGGCGCCGCGGATGAGCTCCACCAGCTGCATCACCGGCACCGGGTTCATGAAGTGCATGCCGATGACGGACTCGGGGCGCTTCGTGGACGCGGCGATGCGGGTAATCGGAATGGACGAGGTGTTGGTGGCGAGGATGCCGCCCGGCCGGACGACGGCGTCCAGGTCCTGGAAGATGCGGCGCTTGAGGTCCTCGTTCTCGGTGACGGCCTCGACGGCGAAGTCGACGTCCTTCGCCTCCTTCACGTCGGTGAGGGTGGAGAGGTTGGCCTCGGCGGCGGCGCGCTTCGCCTCGTCGAGCTTGCCCTTCTCGGCCAGCTTCTTCAGGCCGCCGCGGATGCGCTCGGCGCCCTTGGCGAGTCCCTCCTTGGAGACGTCCGCCAGTGTGACGCGCAGGCCCGCCTGCAGCGCCACCTGCGCGATGCCCGCGCCCATCTGCCCAGCCCCGACGACGACGATGTGCTCCGTTGCCATGGTCTTCGCGTACCCCTCGGTCGGTATGTGAACGGCGTGCGGGCGCCCTTAGCCCACGCGTCCGGGACGGTCAACGACCGGAGGGAGGCAACCGGAGCTGGCGGACGATGTAGCGGTCCTCTCCCACCTGCAACGACTCGTCCAGACGCACCCGCTCCTCGCGCCCTTCCAGCTTCACGAAGAGCCACGTGCGCCAGGTGCCCTCGGGCAGGTCCACCTCCACCGTCACCTCCGGCGGAGGCCCCGAGGCGAAGAAGCGCTCCTCGCGCTTGAGGACCTTGCCCTCTTCGTCCAGCACCTGGAGATCCATCGCGCGCACCGCGCTCCACCCCGGCCCCTCGAACTGGAGCCGCAGCTCGCGCTCGGGCGTGCCCGTGGTGCGCCACAGCCAGAAGCCGAGCGCCGCCAGCAGCAGCACCGGCAGCCGCTTCGCCAAGGGGTGGGAGCGCCAGCCGCGGCGGTCCGGGACGGGGGCCGGCGGCGTGGAGGGCTCGGAGGGAGGAGGCGTGTCCGCCACCGTCACTCCTTCTTCGTGCGCTTGGAGCCGCCTGGGCGGCGCGCGTTGAGCTCGGAGACGACGACGCGGGGCGTGGCGCCCTTCTTCGTCTCACCGGTGGCGGCGGGCTCGGACTCGGAGGACTTCTCGGCCTTGTCCGGTGGCACCAGGCGGATCTGCGCCTTGATCTCCACCGTCATGCCGGACATCAGCTTGAGGAACTCGTCGCGCAGCTTCTCGGACTGGAGGAAGCGGCGGAGCTCGTCGCTGACGACGCGGGTGATCTCATCCTTGGTCTTCTCGGCCTGGCCCAGGATGAAGCCCAGGGCCTCCTTGGGCAGCTTGAGCTGGCCCGCGAGGTTGCGGATGCCCTCTTCTGTCATGAAGAGGGCGCCCAGGCCGGCGACGGCCATGCGGCGGACGAACTCCGGCACGAAGCCGGCGGGGCCGCCGGAGCGCGCATCCCGACCCTGCCGGTCGTCATCGTCCAGCGGGTCGGGCGGGAAGTCGTCAGCGGCCATGGAGATCTCCTTGGAGGTTCTAGCGGGCCTGCACCACCGGCAGCGGCACGCTCTTCATGCTCTGCGTGGACACCCGACCCGCCACGTTGCGAGCGACCTCCTGGAAGGCCTTGGCCTCCAGGCTGTCCTTCGCGCCGACCACCACCGGCACGCCGGAGTCTCCGGACTCGCGCACCTTGAGATCCAGGGGGATTTCACCCAGGAATGGGATGCCGAACATCTCCGCGGCCTTGCGGCCACCGCCATGGTTGAAGATGGGGGTGGCGTGCGAGCAGTTCGGGCAGACGAACTGGGACATGTTCTCCACGATGCCCAGCACGGGGATGTGGACCTTGTCGAACATCTGCTTGGCGCGGACCACGTCGGCCAGGGCCACGTCCTGCGGCGTCGTCACCAGCACGGCGCCCGCGGCGCGGATGGACTGGGACAGGGACAGGGCCACGTCGCCGGTGCCCGGCGGCAGGTCCAGCACGAGGTAGTCCAGCTCGCCCCAGTTCACGTCGCGCACCAGCTGCATGAGGGCGCCGTGGAGCATGGGGCCGCGCCAGATGAGCGCCTGATCCGCCTCCACGAGGAAGCCGATGGACATCACCTTGAGGCCGTGGGCGAGGAGCGGATCCAGCGACTTGCCGTCCGGGCTGACGGGCTTCTTGTCCGCGAGGCCCGTCATCAGGGGCACGGAGGGGCCGTAGAAGTCCGCGTCCAGCAGGCCCACCTTGGCGCCGTGCTGGGCCAGGGCGGTGGCGAGGTTGAGGGCCACGGTGCTCTTGCCCACCCCGCCCTTGCCGGCGCCGACGAGGATGACGTTCTTCACCTGGGGGAGCAGCGCTCCGCCGGGCATGCCGCCGCCGGCCGCGCGCACCTGGGCGCCCCACTCGATGTCGAAGGACTTCAGGCCCGGGACGGCCTTGAGGGCGGCCTCGGCGTCGGCCTGGATCTTCCCCTTGAGGGGACAGGCCGGGGTGGTGAGCTCGATCTTCAGCTTCACGGTGTCGCCGGTGACGCGGACGTTCTTCACCATGCCCGCCTTCACGAGGTCCACGTGAAGCTCGGGGTCCATGACCTTCGACATCGCCGCGAGGACGTCGGCCTCGGAAACGCTCATCTGAACACCTGAAACCTTTTGGAAAACGGGCGGTTGGGGGCCGCCAACGGGCGCGGAATCTGCCAGCCCCCCGGGGGCTGTCAACGTCGTTTAACGCGGATGGCGCTCGGGCGCACCCTGGCGGCACGCCGTCCGGCGGGGCACGGCCGGTGGGCTGAACGGGCCCATCAGCAGGGCTGGAGGAGCAGGCAGGCGGGCGCCCGGGTCACTCGATGGCGGCCACGCGGTACTCGCCGTCCTCCAGGACGAGGACCACGGCGCGGTCCTCCCCCAGGGGGAAGACGGCCTCGGCGGCGCCGACACGGACGTGGGTGTTGAGGGCGAGCCGGGCGCGGCGCAGGCGCTCCTTGGCGAGGGGCTCGCGCTCGAAGTCCTCGCGGAGGCGCTCGGGGGTGTAGCGGGCACGCAGGGGGGCGGCGAGCAGGCTCCAGGCCGTCTTCCAGTCGCGGGCTTCGACGGTGTCGAGGAAGCGCGAGAGGGCGGCCCGGGGGACGTCGGCCGGGCGGGATTCCACCACGCGCCAGCCCTGCTCACTCCGCGCGAGGGTGAGCGAGGGGGCGCGGGCTTCCAGGACGGCGGTACCGGCGCGGACGGCGGCGGCGCGCTCACGACGGACGGTCTCGTCGGAGTAGCGGTCCAGGAAGGCGGCCTCGCCCTCGGCGCCTCCGCTGGTGAGAGCGTAGGCGTCCTGGAGCCTCCCCTCGTCCAGGGCCTGGGCGTAGGCCTCCGCCACGGACACGGGCTCGCGCGGCGTGGTGGCGCAGGCGGTCAGCAGGGGCAGGCAGAGGAGGACGGAGCGCTTCATGGGCGCGAGCAGGCTACCACCGCTTCCGGGACTGCGAAGCCGTGAGTCCCGGAGCACCCGTCACCAGCCCCCTACCCGGAACTTCCATCCATCAGAAGTCCCTGGGGTCGCTCCACTCGAAGTCGTCAGTTGCAAGGCGCGCTGCCGAGACGAGCATCTCGCTCGTGCGACTGACAGCGTCCTGAAGCGCATCAACTTCCGTTCGCCCCAGACCCGAGATCCACTCGGGCTCCCCACCGCTGTTCTTCACGCACATGTTCGGCAGCGCCAGGAAGTCCCCTTGTACCCGCTCGAGAACCTTGATCCGGTACCGGGTTCCGGGGACTCGGAGGTCTTGCACTTCGTACACGTTGGTAACTCTTGAGATGCCCGTCGCTCCATGCAGCGAGATGGCTCTCCAGTCCATGCTGTCTCTCCTAACGAGCACCGAACGAGATGCGCGGCCCATCTGGCGCAAGGACCATGGCCTGGGCCTCCCCAGGGGGGAAGTGGACCTCGCCCCCGGCGACGCAGACGTGGGTGTTGAGAGCAAACCTGGCAGCCTGTTTCAATCTTGGGGGCCCCCTTGGCTCCATGCCGCAGGCGGCACGCCAAACTGAAATTGCGCCTGGCGCATCGCCTCATCGAGCGTCCGGTGCCACGAGTCGCCGAGGCACCGTCCGGCCGCATCGAAGCTGAACAGGTAGAACGCTCCATCCTCGTCAGAGATCTCAAGTACCGACACGTGAGCGCCTTGCTTGAGGGAGAGCTGGTCTTGGCTGCCAAGGCCAGGCGAAGTCTGCGTCTCTCCGGTACTCACCTGCGCAATCAGTTTCATGGATTCACCAGGCGCCCACTTGAGCACCACGTCGCCGCTTTCGGGTCACATCCTCGACTCACAGGCCGCTGATGAAGGATGCCCCTTCCGGATGCAGGCCTTCGAGATCTGGTCCCCCGGAGACGCGCACTCGCGAAGAATCCTTCCAATCGCCAACTCGTTATTCGTCTCCGCCTTCCGCCACTCCTCGGGCGAAATCGGACGAACGTCCGCTCTCGCCTCGGATACCACGCGAAGGGTGGTCGTCTTCTGGTCAGCCTCAGCAACCTGGATTCCGACAACCCCGCCGAATTGTCTATCGGGCCCGAAGACGTCCTCCACCGGCATGACAAACCAGCCATGGAGGGGGCTTTTCACCTCAGCGCTGCTCGGAAAGATGCGCGACAGACAGTCCTCATCAATACGGCCACTCACAGTCAGCTCCGAGTACACCTGAACCGTGGTGGATGGCGTGGGACATCCCGCCGCCACCATTGCGAGCCCGCCGAGAAGGGATACGCGCAGCCAACAGTTCATCGCTGGTTCCTCTGCTTGGGGTTGGAAAGCGCAGCGGCCGTGACGCACCGTCAGCGCCCGTGGCTCACCCTTTCGCGGAAATACGCCTTCTGTTCCTGGGGCGAATCGAACCGCGCGGGAGCATCCGGGTAGAGCGCCCGCAGACCGGTCTCCGCAGCCTGAACGACGTTGAGGCAGGCATGGTCGAGCGAGTCCAGGAGGAAGCGGCCGCCGGGCACATACCTGCACTGACCGACCGACGACACCGTGGTCGCCCAAGGCTCACACGCGGCGCGGACGCGATACGGAGGCGCCACCAGCTTCGCCAGTGCCTCGCGGTCACACTGCTTCACCCGGTAATTCAGCGCGTAATACGCGACCTCGTCGTCCGGGTCGCTCGACAGCTTCTTCATGAGCCGTGTCACTTCCGGCCCCGGAGGTCCGGCGTAGAGGGCAAACGCCAGCACCCTGCGTTGTGCGCCGGAGGCACGTGGGAAACGGCCTGCCAGGACCGGGGTGTCGAAATGCCGCGCAAGCTCCCGTGCAAGGTCCCAGTCCGAGGCCTGGCACTTCCCGGCGTCCCCCGCGCAGGACAGGATTTCATCGAGTCCCATCCGTTCGAGAGGTTGCTGGGGAGGAACATCCGCCGTCATCAGCGCCAGGAGAAGTGTCAGCATGGTCGGTCCGTCCTGGCAGTGTAGAGCGGGTCTCGAAAGTGAGCGAGGGGGCCATGCAGTGCGCGAGGCCCACCGACGCTTCACTCCCTACTCAGGCTCCAGCGCTGCCGTTTCTATGCATTCTCACGCATCAGATTCAAATCGTCTTCACGCCAGTCAGCAGAAAAATTGGATCGCCGTCGTGCCCCGCGAGCATCAGGAGAGGGTTTGTTTCAAGCAGCGCCTCCAGCCCGAGCAGGCGTCCGCCCAACTCCGAAGCCAGTTCGGCACCTTTGACTTCTCTTTTCTGCACACGTTGGAAGAGACGAAGCCCTCGGCTCAAGACCTCGGGCCCTCGAACGGTGAGGCCCACGAATCCATCACCACGAAGGGTTTTCCGAATTCTGGCCTCTGGCTCCCCTGCCCACTCGAAGGGAGCTTCGATGCTGTAGCCAATCCGGTATGCCTCGTTCCCCGCCGGCTCAAAAACCAGCAGTCGTGTGCCTTCTGACTCGGTTGAAACCGAACGTGCAAGCTCTTCTACAACCTGCCAGCCGGGGAAGGGACTTTCCGCGAGAAGCTGCCACTCTTCCAGCAATGAAACGTCAGCCATAAAGCAACCTACTCCTTCGGCGGCTTGGGAGCCCGATTCAGAATCGACTGCAGGTTGTACCACCACTGCTTCATCTCATTGGGAAGGTGCCACTTCATCAACTCGCTACTATTACGAAGCGGATCAAAGTGGATATGTGGGCCGCTCCGCCACCGCCCATTGTTCTTCCACTTGCCATTCATGTCGAAACGGAACCAATTGTTGCTGATCTTGCTACACATCTCGCGAGCACGCGGGGCGAGTGGAGCAAGTGCCAGAGCAAGAGATTGGCCGGCAATACCAACGGTCAGCACGACTCCGTGAGTCGCCCCGACGATGACCTGCGATTGTTCGACAGCGGCCTGCTCGTCTGGCGTCATCTCTCCGTGCCCGATGATGTCGCCGACTCCCGTGTCGTAGAGCCCTGTCGGATCAATGGAACCAACCGGCTTACTTCCCACATATGCATAGAGGTTGCTATCCCCTCCCGCGAAACGGATGGGGTCCTTGGTCGTCCAACGCCCTGCTTCCGCGTCGTAGTCTCGGGCTCCGAAGCGCGTCAGCTTCGTGTCGCTGTCGTAGAGGCCGCCAGCGAAGCCAAAGGGCTGGAAGCCCGGGTTGGAGTCCACCAGCACGTTGCCCCAGACATCGTACGCCAGAGTCTGCGCCACGCTGCCGTTCGCGGTATTCACCAGCAGCCGGGGGCTGCCCAGGTGGTCCGAGACGAAGCGGTACGTGACGCCGCCCTTCAGCATGTAGTCGGGCGAGTGGGCCTTCGTGCCATAGACGAAGCGGCTGACGACGTTCCCTGCCCCATCCAGCTCCGCCACGATGCGCAGCTGCCCGTCATAGAGGAAGCCCTGCGTGAGGCTGCCGTTGACGCGCTTGCCCACGCGGCGGTTGGCGGCATCGATGACGTACGCCACCTCGGTGCCATCGGGCAGCGACACCGCCGTGAGATTGCCGGCCGTGTCGTAGGTGTACGAGGTGACGGCCACGCCTACCGTCTTCGTCTGCAGGTCCCCACGAGGACCCCATGTGTAGATCGTCGCGCCACGCGTCTGCAGGCGGTCCTGCTCGTCATACGTGGCCACCGTGGTGACACCACCCTCCGTCTGGGTCGTGCGGTTGCCGTTGGCGTCGTAGCCGTACGAAGCGTGGGCGACGCCGTTGAGCGTCACCGTCTCCAGGTGCCCCGCCGCATCATAGGTGTAGACCCACGCCTGGGGAGCTCCGCCCTGCACCGTCTCCGTGCGGTTCGTGATGCGGCCCCCGTTGTCACGTGGCTCGAGCGACACGGAGTAGAGCGTCGTCGCTCCATACTTCGCACCGAGACTCTTGACCTCGCCGAAGCTATTGTACTCCTGCGACGTCGTGACGCTGCCCATCGTGGTGCCGGTGAGCAACCCGTTGGAGGGGTTGCGCGTCGTGGTCAGACTGCCCACGTGCGACAGCAGTCGGTCATTGTCGTAGAGGTACTCGATGGGCGTGGCGCCATTGACGCTGACGGAGGCCACGTCGAAGTTGGCGTTGTACGTGTAGCCCACGCTGCCCGAGACGCCCCCGCTCCAGGCGACATCCTTCACCAGCGGGCCGTCCAGGGTGAAGGACAGGCTGGCCCCGCTGCCGTCCGAAGCGGCACTGTCGTGGAGTCCCACCAGGTGCCCCGTGGAGGGCGAGTAGCCGGCCGTCACCGTGTGGCGCGGCGTCGTCACCGTCTCCAGGCGCCCCCAGGTGTCATAGCCAATGGACGCGGAGGTGCTGTCCGGGAAGCTGGTACCAGTGGGCTGATCATCCAGGTTGTACGCCGTCACCGTGCTGAGGGTGCCGGTACCCGCTGCCAGGGGCGGCGTGTAGACGTCCTCCACATCGTTGGGCGTATAGCCGAAGCCATGCGCGGGCTGACCCGGAGGCGTCAGGGACGTGAGGTTCCCCGCCGCGTCGTAGCCGAAGGCAACGGAGCGGGTCCCCGGCAGCGTCGCGCCCGTGAGCCGGCCCGCGGCATCCTGGGCGTAGCTGGCGGTGCGGCTCAGGGAATCCGTCGTGGACGCCAGCCAGCCCTTCGTCGCCCCACTGGGGTGGTAGCCGAAGCTCTGGGTGCGCGTGCCCTGCGTGACGGAGGCGATCTTGCCATCCGGGTAGTAGCCATAGGTGACAGGCGTGAGGCCCGGCACCTCAAAGCGCGTGACACGGCCCTGCGCGTCGACGTCCGCGTACACCTTCTTGCCCATGGGGCTGGTGCGCGTGAAGCGCCCGGTGACTTTGTTGAACTCCAGGCTCGAGGACTTCCCATTGAGCACGGACATCCACGTCTGGGAGGTGTACGCGAAGGGGTCCGACGCGTTGGCGCCCGTGGGACGCGTGAGCGACTGGCTGGCCGTGGCGACGCGGGCCAGCCCCGACGGCAGCGTCGTCGTATGGCCCACCACGGTGGGGACCCCTCCGCCCAACCGGAAGTCACTGCCGGCACGCACCGTTTCCACCGTGCCGTCCGGGTGCGTCACGACGTCCACACCGTTGACGCCCAACTCCCGGACGGTGGTGAAGCCCGCGGGCGAGCGCGTAGTGCGCCGCTGCTTGTTGCCCACCCACTCCGAGGTGTGCCGCGTGACGCGCCCTTCGGCGGTGGTGACGTCCACCGCGTAGCCCGCCTTGCCGGAGCCCGGCCCCGAAGTCGGCTTCGTGCGCGTCAGCGACTTGAAGCCGCCGCCCGGGTTGCTGTCCTTCTTCAGCCGGCCCGTCGCGTCGTACTCGAAGGTATGGACGCCATTTCGCGGGTCGGTGAGCTTCGTCAGCAGCCCGCCGGTGCCGTACTCCAGCACCACCGCCTCGTCGTTGGGATTCTCCACCCGGGTGAGCAGCCCTTCCGGCGTCACCGTCAGCTCGGTGCGCTGGCCTCCGGGCGCCACGATGGCCGTGGGGCGCCCGTCCGCTTGCCGCTCAATCGTCGTCACCTGCGCATTGGCATCCGTCAGGGTGACGAGCCGTCCGACCGTGTCGTAGCCGAACGTCAGCACCGTTGCCCCCGTCCGTGCGTCCAGCGTGCGCAGGTGCCGCCCCTGATAGAAAACATAGGCCTCCTGCCCGTTTTCGGAGGGGACGAGGACTTCCCCCAGGGAAATGGCACTGGAGGGAGAGACGAGCTTGTACACACGGCCGGTAATGCTGGGGGTGCCTTCAAAGGCAATGTAGAGCACCCCATCGGGCGTCACCGCGAGGTTCATGGGGTAGGCGTGGAAGTCCGTCTGGAGCGCACTGGCCCCCGTTACCGGAGGATACTGACCGCGCGCCCCGGTGCCCGCCAGCGTGGTGACCGTCCCGTCGGGCCCGATGCGTCGGACACGCAGGCCGTCGGTGAAGTACAGCGAGTCGTCCGGCCCCACCGCAATCCCTGTCTCATGGGAGATGCGCTCGATGGTTGCAGATGCGGCCGGTCCGTAGTCACCCGAAAAGGAGGAGGTCCCATTCCCTATGACGCTGCGCACCAGCCCATCCCCGTCGAGCTTCCGAATGCGGTATTCGTACGTTCCCTCGAAATAAAGCACTCCCGACGAGTCAAAGACGCCCCGCAGGTAGGTGCCGAGGCCCGTACTCAAGGCAGGAACGGGTGTCGCACTCGCGGAACTCGTCCCATTCCCCACCACCGTGGTGATCAGCCCCTCCGCATCCACTCGCCGTATCCGCTGGGCCGAATTCCCCAAGGCCGAGCCGGTGCCGAGATAGACCTCCCCAGTGGGGGAAACCTTGATGAAGTCGATGTCTCCCGTGGCCGCCTGGGTTGCCGGACCGCCCTCCCCGTTCGTCGCGTTGTGGCTGGAGACCAGCTGCCCATTGCCGGCGAAGTGGTGGACGATTCCATCCGGAGCAATCCGGTAGACGCGTTTGTTGTTCTTGGCGACGTAGTGGCTACCGTCCGGCCCCACTTCATGGGCCAGGAGACCTCCAAAGTTCGTCTGGGTGGCCGGCGCCCCCACGCCTCCATCCGTGACCGTGCATTCACTCTGGCAGCCCACCACGGTATAGACGCGTCCATCCGGCGCGATGCGGCGAACGACGCCTCCGGGGGAGTCCAATGCGTAAACCGAGCCGTCATCGCTCGCGGTGAGCTGATTGACGAGGAAGTTCGACTCTGTCGCAACGCCCCCATCTGTCACGCCATAGCCGGCCCCAGACACCAACTGCCAGACCGCCTCGGTGGCCTGGGTGGACTGTCTCTCCCCGTCTCCTCGGAAGAGGGTGCTGGTGCTGGACTCGAACGTGTGGTGCACGTCCAGTGTCCAGCCTCCCAGGGCCTGGGCCAAGGCTTCATCCGCCACCAGCTTCCGCGTGTGGTTGCGCCAGAGGAAGACCTCCATGGTGTCCCGATTGGAAGACGCCGTGTAGGCGCCTCCAGGGGCGTTGAAGCTGCGCCACAAGTCCGCGGGCTCGCGGTACTGCGCCTGGTACGCAAAGCCCACTTCGACACGGAAGGTCTGGGTGCCCTGCACCCTGCGGCCCCACCTGTCGCGGCCGTCCCACTGGAACGTGAAGCGCTGGTTGGGGAGGCTCTCGAAAGTGTAGTGCCAGGAACGGCCAGCGCCGTGGATTTCGACCACGGCGTACTTGAGGCTCGCGGGGACGGAGGCTCCCGTGACGGGCACCTCGAAGCTATGGCGGCTCGTGCGCCCGGGCACCCGGTCGCTCTGGTAGCGCAGCGTGTAGGGCGTTCCGACAACGGGCACCGCCTCGCCGAGCGTCTGGTTTTCACACTCGATGATGCTGCCGGACGTCTTGCACGAGTCGGGCTCCGGCTCGTCCCCTTCGAGAGGCTCGTCGGGCGGAGCCGTGGCGCCGTCAGGAAAGCCATAGGGCCAGTTGCAGTCCCAGGGCGTCAGGTGCGTCAACGGCACGCGCCAGAGGGAAGTCCCCGGCGTGTAGAGCAGTGCCAGGCGCTGGCGCTCCTCATTCGTGAAGCCCAGCGCCGTCAGCGTGGCGCCGACGTCGGCCACCCCGTCCCCGGTGACGTCCACGTCCGCCATGCCGCTGGTGATGCCGACGACCTTGACGACGCGCCCATCCACGTCCGCCTGCCACGCGCCGACCTGCCTGTCGTAGTAGCCCGTGGGCACGTCCTTGCCCACCGGGAACCCGAGGAAGTTCTCCAGGTAGAAGTAGACGGGCTGGCTGAAGGAGACGCGCGTGGCCCCCACGGCGAGGGCCTCGTCCAGGCTCCACTCCACGGCGTACGTGTAGCCACTCAAGGGCGGCAGCGCCCCCGGCATGGCATTGGGGCCGTCCCGGCCCACCGTGTACTCCGTGGCGCGCACGGACATGCTGGAGAGCGTCTGGGTGCCGCCGCTTGGCAGCGTCAGGGAGACGCCCGTATTCGCGGGCACCAGCAGCGTGGCCCGCCGGGCGCCGTCCACATCCGACACCGTGCTGCCGCGCGCCACCTGCAGCGCCGGGGCATTGGCGGTGACGACGGTGACGGCGCTGTCCAGGGCCGTCAGGGCCACGTCCTCCACGGCCACCCAATCTCGCCAGGGCGTCTTCACGGCGCGCTGCACCGGCAGCAGGCCCTCCTTCTCGAAGTTGAGGGTGACGGTGCCGCCGCCATTGAGGGCGAATTCGTAGGCACCGTCCGTCCGCGTCAGCGTCTCACCCCACTCCGGGTGGGAGAGCGCGGTCACCTTCACACCCGAAAGCGGCGCACCGGCCCGGTCGAGCACGCGCCCGTAGGCCACGGCCACCCGGCGCGCATCGATGGTGCCGGGAGCCACGCCCGTCTGCGGCGGGTTGCTTCCCGTGTAGAGGAAGGCGGTGGCATCGGAGAAGTCCGTCGGGGTACCTGTCTCCACGAGCGGCGGCACACCGGGGACGGTAGGCCCGTCCTCATGGCTGAGCGCGCTGGTGGGCACCACGTGCAGCGCTTGGCCAGGGTACGCCCAGGACAGCCGCGCATGCGCCAGGCCTGGTCCCTCGAAGTACTCCATGACGAGCGCGTACGACTGGCCGGCCACCAGTGACACCGTGCCGGTGGACAGGGGATTGCTGTCGTCCTCCAGCACCCAGTTGTCGATGACGTTCTGCCCGCCCACCCACAGCCGCACCCCGTCATCCGTGGAGGTGGTGAAGGTATACAGCCCCGTCACCGGGGCCTTGAGCGTGCCCGTCCAGCGCACGCTGAAGGTGTCGTAGTTGGAGATGGCCGTCCCCGGCGGAATCCCATACTCCCACTCGAAATCCACCTGCGTGTCGATACGCTGAGTGACGAGCGTCTGCAGTGCGTCGTCGTCGAAGTACTCAGCCTTGAGGCCTGGAGCCTGCAAGAGCTGGCTTCGACTGGACAGTGCTACTGGCTCAGCGCCTCCCGCCCCTTCGCGCCCGCAGCGCACGGCCAACAATGCCACGAGTACAGCGCCTGCTGCTGCCCCCCATGTTCCCCATGTCGTCTTCATTCATCCCCACTGAGGGGCCGTGCCGTCAACACCAGCACAGGCACCTTATCGAAGCTGGAAACCGTGTGGGGGAGCAGTTCCTCTGCCAGTCTTCAGCAGCGTCCTTTCAATGGGTTGCAACGTGGTTACCGTCCTCACTCAGGACTTCCGTCCCATAACTCGGACTGCGTCCTGCTCACGTCATCGTTTCCAGCCTCGGGCTTCCCCGAGCGCGGATAGCACCTCCGAGAGCCCATCCCACCACGGGCGCTCCGCGTCGAACCGCTCCGTGCCCCACCCGCCCAGGCTCCACGCGGTGGGGCACAGCGCGTATGTCCGGACGCTGGCCGCCCCCATCAGCAACTTCAGCAGCGAGATGCGCCGCCGGGGCGCGCCGTAGGTGACGAGGTCGAAGCGCTCCGCGGACACCTTCGCCAGTGACAGCGCGTGCCGGCACGCATCCTCGAATCCACCGATGGCATCCACCAACCCCACGCCCTTCGCACGCAACCCCGAGTACACCCGGCCCTCCGCCAGCGCATGAATCTCCTCCGACGTCCGGCCGCGCCCCCTCGCCACGTGCGCGAGGAACGCCTGGTACGTCTCCTCCACCTCCGCCTCCAGCGTGGCGTGCTCGTCCGGCGTGAAGCCCCGCGAGTTGGTGAAGATGGCCGAGTGCTCGCCCCGCATGAGCAACCTGCGGTGGATGCCCAGCCGCTCCAGCAGCGCGGCGGCCTCGAACTTCCCCGCGAACACACCAATGGAGCCCACCACCGCGTGCGGCGCGGACCAGATCTCCTTCGCGCCCACCGCCACCATGTACCCGGCGCTGGCGCACACCCGGTCCATGTACGCGAGCACCGGCTTCTTGCGCGCCACCCGCTGCACCGCCTCCAGCATCAGCTCCGAGGCCAGCGCCGCGCCGCCAGGGCTGTTGATGTAGAGCACCACCGCCTTCGCGCGCCTGTCCCTCGCCGCCGCCCGCAGCGCCTTCACCACCGTGCCCGAAAGCGCCATGCGGCCACCGCTCCCCGCCTGCCCCGGGGCGATGATTCCAGACACCGGCACCAGCGCCACGCGAGGCAGTGAGCGCAGCCGCCGCCAGCGCACCGGCGGGAAGGGCACCGTGGACAGGTACGTAGACAGGGACTCCAGCTCCGTCTCCTCCTCGTGCGAGTCCCCGGCCTTCACCAGCCCGAGGTGCACCGGCAGGTCCGCCTCGCTGACGAGCGCGTCCACCAGTCCCGCCATCACCGCCCGCCGCGCGCTGAAGGGGCCCTGGTCGATGAGCGCCTTCACCTCCTCCGCCGTTTTCCGGCGCCCGCGCGCCACCGCGTCCACCAGGTCCGCGTAGCGCTCGTCCAGGAAGGACTCCACCGTCCGGGCCTGGATGTCCGACACCGTCGGGTGCGTGAAGAGCTCCGGCGCCGTCTTGTAGTCGCCGCGCCGCACGAAGTGCGCCCGGATGCCCACGCGCCCCAGCCCCTCCGCCAGCGCGGTGGCCTCCGCGGAGTACCCGACCAGTTCCACCCGTCCCATGGGGGCCAGCAGCACCTCGTCCGCCGCGCACATGACGGGGTAGGAATCCGTCTCCACCGCCACCGCCCAGGCCACCACCCGCTTGCCCGCCGCCCTGAACTCCGCCAGCACCGCCACCAGGGCATCCCGCTTGGCCGGAGGCACCGCGAGGCCCTCCACCTCCAGCAGGATGCCCTTCAGCCGGGCGTCCTTCGCCAGGAGCCGCAGCGACTCCCGGAAGCGCTCCACGGAGGTCACGTCGGCCGGCTCCGGCCGCTGCCCTCCCAGCTGGAACCGGGGCGCGCGCCGCTCCCGGTACGGCGGGTCCCCCGTCAGCCGGAAGCGTACGTAGGCCGGCCGGTGGCGCGAGGCCAGCAGCCGGAAGGGCACCCCCAGCAGGGTGCGCAGCAGCAGCAGCAGGTTGAAGAGGGCCACGAAGGGCAGTCGCAGCATGGCATCCACCAGGAGGGGAAATGTGGGCGTCCGGGCCGTAACGAAGGCCCGCAACCGGCGCAAGCCCTGTTCAGCCCGTTCGTTGGGTCGTGTTAGCCTCGCCCCCCATGCGATTCACCCTCCCCCGGCTCGTTCTCGTCCTCGCCCTGATGTCGGGCGGCGCCGCGCTGGCCCAGCAGCCCCGGCGTCAGGTCACTGAGTTCCAGGCTCCCCGCGAAATGACGCCCGAGGAGAGGGAGGCCGCCAAGCAGCGCGCCATGGGCAACAACCTCAACGCCTATGGCAAGGACATCCAGGTGAAGGAGAAGCCCACTCCCTGGATGGCCATCGGCCTGGCGGGCCTCGTGTTCGTGGCGGTCACCCCCTTCGCGCTTCGCGCGTACCGGAACACGTCGAAGGAAATCGCCGGCGCCAACACCTTCGGCGCCAACCGGGGCGACGGCGACGAAGAGGAGGCCTGAGCCTCCCCGCGTCCCCGTCAGAGCGGACGCACCTCCACCTCGCCGCCCGCGTCCACGCGGACGTGCACGGGCAGGAAGCGCTCCACGACGCGCGCGTGCGTGGTGAGGTGGTCGGTGATGCGGGCCGCCGTGAAGCGCGTGGTGCCGGGCGTGGCCGGGCCCAGGCGGCCGGCGGCCAGCAGCGCGGCGGGGAGCAGAATCTGATCGGCGAGGTGCTCGTCGAGCGCGCCCCCGGTCTCCATGAAGTCCGTCAGCGCCTTCGCGGCCTCGCGCCCCACCTCCTCCGCTGGACGGCCCCGCTCGCCCAGGGCGGTGAAGCCGGCGATGGTGTGCTCGAACTGCGCCAGCACGAAGGTGACGGTGCCCGCCGAGCGCGTGACGGGCAGCGGCCGGTTCTCCGCCTCGGCGAGGATGCCGTGCTCGCGCAGGGCGGCCACGGCGGCGCGGGATTGGCGCTCGGCGATGCCGAAGGGCAGCCCGCCGACGAAGGACGACACGCGCACCTCGCGCAGCATGCCCCGGGCGGGCAGCTCCACCAGGAGCGGCGGCGTCTGGGGCGGGCCCACCTCCGCGACGATTTCGCCGGCGCCCTCCGGGTAGAAGCCGGCGTGCGGCAGGGTGAGCTGCACCGGCAGGCCGTACGCGCGGGCCACGGGCTGCCAGACGGTGGCCAGGTAGTGGAAGCTGGGGCTGTGCGGCAGGTGCGTGCCGCCGCGCAGGGTGAGCCGCCCGCCCCCGGCCAGGGCCAGCGGGTAGACGAGGCACTGGAAGAGCAGCGGCGTGCTGCCGGCGGTGCCCACCTCGAGGAGGTAGTCGTCCGCGCGCACGGGGCCTGGGGTGAAGGACAGCTCGCTGGCACCCACGGTGGCGCCCTCGCTGGAGCCGCCGCTCAGGGCCTCGGCGCCCCGCACGCAGGCCAGGTGCTGGGGCCGGAGGCCGGGAGGGTCGCGCCGCTCGCGCAGGCGGGTGATGTGGAACGGCCGGCCGGTGATGAGCGAGAGGGAGAGCGCCGAGCGGAGGATCTGCCCTCCGCCCTCCCCTTCACTGCCGTCGAGCTGCACCGGCCCGCTCGCGGGCCCCTCCGTGCCGGTCATGTCCCTCGCCGTCCATGGCGCTACCGCGTGGCAGGTGGAGCGTAACAGGCTCGCGTGGAGATCTCCCGCGAGGATGCACGCCGCCGCGAGCGGGCTGTCAG
This sequence comes from Pyxidicoccus fallax, assembly GCF_012933655.1. Taxonomy (GTDB): domain Bacteria; phylum Myxococcota; class Myxococcia; order Myxococcales; family Myxococcaceae; genus Myxococcus; species Myxococcus fallax. The sequence goes on from NZ_JABBJJ010000201.1 coordinate 17,579, forward strand.
GCCGGAGGCATCCGCGCCTCCGGCCCGCATGCTTTCCACTACTCGTCCAGGGAGGGCAGCACGCCCACCTTGATGGAGCTGGGGTGCGCCGCCGAGTGGTACACGCGGTGGAAGGCCCGCTGGAAGTCCTCCTCCTTCGCCTCGAAGATGTTGGGGACGAAGGTCTGCGGGTTGCGGTCGATGAAGGGGAACCAGCTCGACTGGACCTGGATCATCACCTTGTGGCCGCGCTGGAAGGTGTGGAACACGTCGTTGATGACGAAGCGCACCTTCGTCACCTCCCCCGGCTTGAAGGGCTTGGGCTCGCTGTAGCTGTCGCGGAAGCGGCCGCGGAACGGCTCGCCGCGGACCAGCGTCTGCTGACTGCCACGGTTCTTCGAGCCCTTCTCCCCGTCGTTCCGCTTCCAGCCGCGCGGCTTGCCCGGGTTGACGTCCACCAGCTTCACCACCCAGTCCGCGTCGGTGCCGGTGGTGGACACCCACAGCTCCGCCTCCAGCGGGCCCGCGAGCGTCAGGTCCTGCTCCAGCGGCTCCGTCTCGAACACGAGCACGTCCGGCCGGCGCGACGCGAAGCGCTGGTCCTCCGTCATGTAGTTCTTGGCCCAGCCCGTCGTCAGCTCCATCGTGTACGGCACCGGCTTGTCCGGGTCGCTCACGTACTCGGCGAAGGACACCGCGCTGCCGGTGGGCGCCTTGCCGAAGGACAGGCCGCCCTTGGGCTGGAAGTACAGCCGCGTCTCGCGCACGCCCTTGGGCGGCCAGGACTCGAAGCGCCGCCAGCGGTTGGCGCCCGTCTCGAACACCAGCGCCTCCGGCAGGTCCGGCTTGTCGCCGCCCTTGAGGTGGTGCTTGAAGAAGGTCAGCGCCAGGTCCTGGTACGTCTCGCTCGTCCTGAAGCCGAACTCCGCGTCACCCAGCGACGAGCCCTCCGTCCCCTGCCAGCCGCCGTGCTGCCACGGGCCCATGATGAGCGTGTTGTGGATGCCCGGGTTCTGCTTCTCGATATGGGCGTACGTCTTCAGCGGACCGTACAGGTCCTCCGTGTCGTACCAGCCGCCCACCGTCATCACCGCCGCCTTGATGTTCTTCAGGTGCGGCAGGATGTTCCGCGCCTGCCAGTAGCTGTCGTAGTTGGGGTGCGCGGCGATCTCCTTCCAGAAGGCCACCTCGCCCTTGAGGTGCTTCGAGTCCGCGTTGCGCAGCGGCCCCATGTCCAGGAAGAACTCGTACCCGTCCGGCGTGCCGTGGTCGAACGGCTTCCACTCCTCGCTGTCCACGGGCTTGGGCCGGGGCTGGCCGAAGGCCGCGAAGAAGTTGAACGCGAGCGCCAGGTTGAAGGCGCCATGCCGGTGCATGTCGTCCCAGAACCAGTCACCGATGGGCGCCTGCGGGGACACCGCCTTGAGCGCCGGGTGCGAGTCGATGGCGCCCGCGGACGTGTAGAAGCCGGGATAGCTGATGCCCCACTGCCCCACGCGGCCGTTGTTGTGGGCCACGCGCTTCACCAGCCAGTCGATGGTGTCGTACGTGTCGGTGCTCTCGTCGATGTCCTTCGGCCCGGACTTCTTCGGGTTGTGGGGACGAACGTTGACGAACTCGCCCTCGGACATGTTGCGGCCGCGCACGTCCTGGAACGCGAAGATGAAGCCCTCCTTCTCGAAGGCCTCGGAGGGCGCGAGCTGGCCCGGATACCGGTCCACGCCGTAGGGCGCCACGGTGTAGGGCGTGCGCACCATGAGGATGGGGTAGCGCTTGCTCGGACCCGCGTCGACGGGGACGTAGACGGAGGTGAACAGCCGCGTGCCGTCCCGCATGGGGATGCGGTACTCGTACTTGGTGTAGCGCGTGCGGACGCGCTCGGCGCGCTCGGCGGACTGGCCGTAGGGCCTCGGCGGGGGCGTGGTGGCCTGGGCCCAGGCCGGGCCCGAGAAGGACAACAGCAAGGCTGCCGCGAGGCTGCGGGACACGGAGTGCATGCTCGCTCCTGGAGGAGAGGGCGACATTCTGGGGGAACACGTGCGACGCCGGAAAGCTCCGGTTTCGCGGCGCCCTCAACCCGCCCCCATGGCGTTTGTTCCCAGGGCCTCTCGAATCCCAGCCGTGGGACGCTCCGGGTGGATCACTTCGACAGGGGCGCTCAGGAGGACGGTGCTTCGCCCGGGGTTCGGAGCGACTCCACCTCGCGGTGGGCCGCCTGGAGCTGGGCGGAGAGCTCACGCACGCGCAGCTCCTGGCGCCGCAGGGCTTCGCGGGCGAGGTGCAGCTCGACGCAGAGCGCCACCTTGGCGCGCAGCAGGTCGGAGACGAGCGGCTTGCGCACGTAGTCCACCATGCCCAGCGCATAGGCCGGCTGCAGCGTGGGGGCGTCGCCGTCCTCGGCGGTGAGGAGGATGACGGGCGTGCGCCGGCTGCGCTCCCGCGAGCGCAGGAGCTGAAGCACCTCCACCCCGCTCATGTCCCCCAGCCGCAGATCCAACAGGATGGCGGCGAAGTCCTCGTCGAGGACGCGGCGGAGCGCCTCCTGGCCGGAGCCGGCGCGCACCATGCGGTGGCCCAGCGGCGCGAGGATGCACTCCAGCGCGAAGAGGTTGGCGGGAAGATCATCGACCAGCAGCAGGCTGGCCCCCATGGTCATGGAAGGAGAGCGCGAGGACGGGGGCACTTGGATGTTGGACTCGGGCACTGAACGGAAGTGTGCCGGCTTCCGCTGCCCTTTCCAAACACCGCCGTGCCTGGAACCCCGGATTTCTTCCGGGAAGGGAACACTTCCCACCGGGGGTGTGCCTCCGGCCACCCGGACAGTCACGCCCCCTCGTCCGGAGCCCCGTCCAGCCCGTACTTGCGCAGCTTGTCGTGCAGCGTGGCGCGGCCGATGCCCAGCCGGCGCGCGGCCTCGCTGCGGTTGCCACCGGCGATGCGCAGCGCGTCGAGGATGAGCCCCCGCTCGTACGCCTCCACGCGCTCCTTCAGGCCCGCGCCGGGCAGGTCGTCCCGGGGCTCGATTCCGCTCGCGGGGGCCACCACCGCCGGGCCACCCCCCTCCCCGCCCGCCGGCGCGTCCGGGACGGGCAGGAGCCCCAGGTCCAGCTCGCCCTCGCTGGAGAGGGCCACCAGGCTCTCCAGGGTGTTCTCCAGCTCGCGCACGTTGCCGGGCCACGGCAGCGCGCGGAGCCGGTCGAAGAAGTCCTCGGGGACCTTCAGGGGGCCGGTGTGGAAGCGGTCGCTGAAGCGGTCCAGGAACATGCGCGCCAGGACGGGGATGTCCTCGGGGCGCTCGCGCAGGGGTGGCACGCGGAGCTGCACCACGTTGAGGCGGTAGTACAGGTCCTCGCGGAAGGCGCCCTCCGCGGCCCGGCGGCGCAAGTCGCGGTGCGTGGCGGCGATGATGCGCACGTCCACCTTGACGGGCCGGTCCTCGCCCACCGGCCGCACCTCGCCCTCCTGCAGGACGCGCAGCAGCTTCGCCTGGAGCGGCGGGGCCAGCTCGCCCACCTCGTCCAGCAGCAGCGTGCCGCCGTCCGCCTCGCGGAAGAGGCCCGGGCGCACGCGGTTCGCTCCGGTGAAGGCGCCCTTGGAGTGGCCGAACAGCTCCGCCTCCGCCAGCTCCTCCGTGAGCGCCGCGCAGTTGAAGCGCAGGTAGGGGCCCTTCGCGCGCGGCGAGGCGCGCACCAGCGCCTCCGCCACGCGCTCCTTGCCGGTGCCGCTCTCGCCGGTGATGAGCACCGTCACGTCCCGCGAGCCCGCGCGCTGGACGAGCTGCGCCAGCCGCCGCATCGCCTCCGAGGCGAACACCAGCGAGCGGGACAGGTTCAGCTCGCCCGCCAGCCGCTCGTTCTCGTCGCGCAGCCGCACCGCCTCCAGCGCGCGCGACACCACGGCGAGCAGCTCGTCCACGTCGAAGGGCTTGCGGAAGTAGTCGTAGGCCCCGGCCTTCATCGCCTCCACCGCGAAGCGCTCCGAGCCATGCGCGGTGACGACGATGACCCGCGGCGTCCGCGGCATGCCCTGCAGCCGCTTCACCAGCTCCAGCCCGTCCAGGCGCGGCATGCGCAGGTCGGTGATGACCAGCTCGTACGGCCGCGCCGCCAGCATCCGCAGCGCGGCCTCGCCGTCCTCCGCCACGTCCACCGAGACGCCCTCCAGGCTGCGCAGCGTCTCGCGCAGCGTGAAGCGCACGCCCGCGTCGTCATCCACCACCAGGACGTGGTTGGACGGCTCGGGCGTCACGACGGCCTCACCCGGCATGGGCCACCTCCCGCTCGCGCACGGGCCTCAGGGTGTCCGCGGGCAGCTCGCGGGGCAGCACCAGCTCCGCGACACAGCCGCTCCCCTCCCCGCTCTTCAGGGAGACCTCGCCGCCGTGCTGCCGCGCCAGCGCGCGCGCCACCGTCAGCCCCAGCCCGGAGCCCTTCGCCTTCGTGGTGACGCCCGCGTCGAACACGCGCCCGGCCACCTCCGGGGACAGCCCCGGGCCCTCGTCCCGGATGGACACCCGCGCATCTCCCGCGTGCGTGGCCCCCACCTCCACCGTCACCCGTGCTCCCGGGGGGCTGGCCTCGATGGCGTTGTGCAGGAGGTTCATCACCACCTGCTTCACCTTGCGCGAGTCGCACACCGCCTGGACGGAGCCCGGGCCCACGCGCTCCAGCCGGAGGCCGCGCTCGGCGGCGAGGCCCTCGTGCAGCACCAGCGCCTCGTCGCACAGCGCCGCCAGGTCCACCGCGCTCACGGACAGGGGCACGAGCGGCCGGGAGAAGTTGAGGAACTCCTCCAGGATGCCCTGCATGCGGACCACCTCGGTGGACAGCACCTCCAGGCGCTCGGTGGGCTGCGCGCGGCCGGCCTCGCGCACCATGAGCTGGGTGAGCCCCTTCACGGTGGCCAGCGGGTTCTTCAGCTCGTGGGCAATCTCGCCGGACATCGCCTCCAGCGCGCGCGCGTAGGAGCGGTGGGTGGACAGCAGCTCCTCGCGCTGCGCCAGCGCCTCGATGAGCATGTCGTCGAAGGTCCTCCGGACGACGACGCCGATGGCGTTGACGAAGACGAGCACCAGGAGCATCACCCCCGCCACCGCGACGAGCATGGAGCGCGGAGGGGTGCCCAGGAAGGAGAGCGGCAGCCCCGGCAGCAGCCCGGAGAGCTGCGCCGCCGAGAGCGCCAGCAACCCGCCCATCTCGAACGCGAACACGCGCAGGTGCCTGACCCTGGGAAGGGAAATGGCGCCCACGAAGGCCAGGGCAATCATCAGGGGCAGCAGCGGGCTGGCAAGCCCACCGGTGCCCACGATGAGACAGTGGAGGAACACCACGGGAAAGAGGAGGTTGGTGGGCGCGGTGCGCGCCGTCATCTGCTCCCGGTTGAAGCGCCGCAGTTCGTAGATGAAGAACGTGAGCGTGCACACCACCAGGATGCCCATCCAGGCCCGCCGCCATGGCGCGGGGTCCAGCAGGGCCGATCCCGCGATGGCCACGATGAGCACCGCGCCCAGGGTCGCGCGATAGCGCAGCATCCGGCCGAAGATGCGGCTGATGTGCTTCTGCTGGATGTCATCGAAGCTGCGCTGCATCCGCGCGTCCATGGCCTGCCCCTTCCGCTCACGCCTCCATGCTCATGGTATGCCGGCCCGGCCCCCTTCAATCACCTGGAGCGAGGGCCGGACCGTGCGCCGCTTTCCACGCGCCCCCTGCCCGCCCGTTCCGGGCACCGGGCGGGAAGGCGTCCTCGAACCAGGGGCCGCCTCCTTGTCCGCCTTCGGGCTCCGGACGGCCGCGACGCCCGTGTCCGAGGGTGTCCGGCGGCGCGTCTTCGGAGACGCCTTGCGCGCGGGGCGCACCGGCCGCGGGAACGGCAGACTGAAGAACAGGTACATGTCGAGCAGCATGGGGGCGTCTTCCCCTTCCTCGGGCGCGCACGGGATGTGGCGCCCGTCTCGCTGAGCAATGTCGATGCCACCGGCGTGTGATGCCGCCGGGCTTCCCCTCCCCATGGGAAGAGGACGGGCGCAAGGTGCCACGCCCCCCGGAACCGGGGCGTGAAGAAGGATGAAGAAGCCGTGAGGAACGGCCCTTGCTCCTCGCTGGGCCACGGGCCTGGGCGATGCGCAGCTTTCCCTCGGGTGGGGGGCCGCGGGCGAGAGCGGAC
>NZ_JABBJJ010000202.1 GCF_012933655.1 Pyxidicoccus fallax
CCGCTCCACCTCTCCGCCCGCCGCGTACGCCGCCAGCTCCTGGCGCACCTCCTCCGTCGTCTCGCCCACCACCGCCAGCCGGTACTCGAATCGGGCCCGGCCCGTGTTCGCCGTGAAGCAGATGTCTCCCAATTCCTCCGGCCCCTTGCCCTCCAGGCGCTTCGCGTAGCTGCCCGCCAGCGCCCTCAACGCCTTCTCGCTCCGCGCCGACAGGCTCAGCACGTGCTTCGGCCGCTGCGTGCCCTGGGTCCGCGTCCTCACCTCCGGGGCCTCCTCCAACACCACGTGCGCGTTCGTTCCTCCGATGCCGAACGAGCTCACGCCGGCCCGGCGCGGCTCCGTGGCGCGAGTCCAATCGATGAGCCGGGTGTTCACGAAGAAGGGGCTGCGCGCGAAGTCGATCTGCGGGTTGGGGTTCTTGAAGTTCAGGCTGGGAGGCAGGCGCCGGTGCTGCAGAGCCAGAACGGTCTTGATGAGCCCCGCGATGCCCGCCGCGACCTCGAGGTGCCCGACGTTCGTCTTCACCGAGCCAATGGGACAGACGCCGACCGCCTCGGTGCTGGCACGGAAGACCTGCTGGAGCGCGGCGATCTCGATCTGATCTCCCAGCGGTGTGCCCGTTCCGTGGGTCTCGATGTAGCCGATGCTGGACGGGCTCACTCCCGCCGCGGCCAGCGCGGAAGAGATCACCGCCGCCTGACCATCCTGGCTGGGCGCCGTGTAGCCAATCTTCACCGCCCCGTCGTTGTTGACCGCCGAGCCTCGAATCACCGCCCGGATGTCATCGCCGTCGGCCAGCGCGTCCGAGAGGCGCTTGAGAACCACCACCCCCGCGCCACTGCCGAAGATGGTGCCCTGGGCGTCCGCGTCGAACGCACGGCAGTGACCATCCGGCGACAGGATGCCTCCCTGCTCATAGAGGTAGCCGGACTTCTGCGGCAACCGCACGGCCACTCCACCCGCCAACGCCATGTTGCACTCGCGGCTGCGCAGCGCCTGGCAGGCCAGGTGGACGGCGACCAATGAAGAGGAGCAAGCCGTCTGGACGCTGATGCTGGGCCCCTTCAGCCCAAGCCTGTACGAGACGTGGGTGGCCAGGTAGTCCTTGTCGTTTCCAATCAGCGTCTGCAGATCGCGGACGGCCCCCTCACGCCCTACCTTGGAGCCGAGGTGGAACAGGAGGTAGTTGCTGATGATGGAGCCGGCATAGACCCCCACCTGCTTCTCGAGCCTCCGCGGGTCGTAGCCCGCGTCCTCGATGGCTTCCCACACGCACTCCATGAAGATGCGGTGCTGCGGGTCGGTGAGCCGTGCCTGCTTCGGCATGAGCCCGAAGTGCTCGGCGTCGAAGAACTCCACGTCATCCAGGACGGCGCCCGCCCGAACATAGTTGGGGTCATCCAGCTGCGAGGGCTCCAACACCGAGCGCCGCAGCTCCTCGTCCGTGAAGAAGGAGACCGACTCGACGCCCTCGCACAGGTTCCGCCAGAACTCCTCGAGGTTCCGTGCGCCGGGGAAGCGCCCGGACATGCCGACGATGGCGATGGCCGAGTCCAGCTCTCGTGCCGGACGCGTGCTCGGTGCACGCACCACCTTCGGCTGGGTTTCCTCGCGGCGGACCGCCTCACCCCGGACCTCCGCGGGGGGTGTCTCCGCGGGGGATGCTGGCCTCGCTTCAGCGCTCTTGCCGCTGATGTACTCGGCCAGCGTGCTGACGGTGGAGAACCGGAACATCTGGGTGATGGGAATCTCGACCCTGAGCCGCTCGCGCAGCTTGCGATGCACCTGCACGATGTGGACGGAGGTACCGCCCAGATCGAAGAAGTTGCGGTGGACATCCACCGCGTCCAGGTGGAGCACCTCCTGGAGGATGGCGGCGAGAGCGCGCTCCACCTCCGTACGCGGTGCGCGGGCGGCGGGCGCCTTCGTCTCCGTGAGCTCGCTCGGCACGCGCAGCGCGCTTCGATCCACCTTGCCGTTGGACGTCAGCGGCAGCGCGTCCATCAGGACGAAGGAGGTGGGAACCATGTAGTCCGGGAGCTTCGCGGCCAGGTAGCGCCGCAGCTCTTCCTGAAGTGACGTGGCCGTGGCGCTCACGGCCGGCTTGACGCCGGTCTCGGCAACGCCGACTCCGCCACCCAGGAAGCTGTGCAGGAGGACATGCTGCTCGTCCAACGCAAGCTGCTGGCGCAGCGGCTCGAAGTCCAGACCGCCTACCGGACACAAGCCCAGCTCACCGCCCGCCGCCGAGCTCATCAGGAGCTGGGAGAGATAGCCCGCCTCGAGCAGGCAGAAGTCGCGAGCGAGATCTCCGTAGAGAGGCTTGATGGCGTTCATCTGCCCGACCAGGAAGACAGAGAACGCGGCGGCGTCGAAGACGGACCGGTTGCCGGGCGCATGCTGGCCACGGTTCATGGCCGCGTCCGCCGTGAGCAGCACCAGCTCATGGTGCTTCGGATGGTAGTAGTAGGTCCCGCCCGCGAGCCCCGTGACACAGCCCGGCTTGACGTGCAGGTAGACCTGCACCGGATAGAGCCCACCCGCCGAGGCGTACCGGTACTTGGGCAACAGCGAGTCCTCGAGCGGGAGCTGCATGAGGCAGCTCAGCAGCTCGCCGAGCTGCTCGAAGGAGACCGGTCCGGAGCGGAACGTCCGATGACTCCGCCGGTCCGTGTACGTCCGGCGCAGGGCCTCGTCGATCACCGGCTTCTGGAGCGGGATGGCCTTCCGGTCGCCGACGTCCGCGCGCAGCCCGGGCTCCTTCAGCTTGAACTCCAGGCGCGTGACGGGGTCCGAGATGACGCCCTGGAGCGGCTCCGGCTCATGCGCCTCGGCGAGCTTCTCCCCAGACGCTTCCGTCGACGGCTCCTTCGCGAGGACGTTCGTCGGCAACTGGCCTGGGACGACGTAGGCCACGAGACGCCTCGCCCCTCCCGGCTTCCCGACGGCATTGACCACGGCGCTGCGCACCGCGGGGTGCGTGGCGAGCGCGGCTTCGATCTCACCGAGCTCGATGCGGTGGCCCTGGATCTTGACCTGGAAGTCCTCCCGGCCCAGGAACTCGATGTTCCCATCGGGCAGGAAGCGGCCCAGGTCGCCGGTCGCGTAGAGGCGCTCACCGGTCCTCGGATGGACAATGAAGCGCTCGGAGGTGCGGACCGGGTCGCGGTAGTAGCCCAGCGCGAGGCCAATGCCGCCGATATAGAGCTGTCCCACGACCCAGTCCGGGCAGGGCTCGAGCGCGTCATCGAGCACATGGAAGCCCTGGTTCACCATGGGCTGGCCGTAGGGGATGCTCCGCCATGAGCGATCGACCTCGCCGATCCGGTACAGGATCGACCAGATGGACGCCTCGGTGGCGCCGCCGAGGCTCACCACCTCGATGGCGCTGTTCTGGGCGCGAATCCGATCGGGCAACGTGACCGGGATCCAATCGCCGCTCATCAGGACGAGGCGCAGCGAGTCGGCCAGACGCTGGCCGCTCCCCTCGACGAACTCGATGAGCATCTCCATCAGCGCGGGGACGGAGTTCCAGACGGTCACCCGCCCCTGCTCCAGGACCGTCACCCAGTGGCTGGGATCGCGCAACGTACCGGGCGCCGGCATCACGATCGCGCCGCCCGCGGCGAGCGTCCCGAAGATGTCGTAGACCGACAGATCGAAGCTGAGCGACGAGAGCGCGAACACCCGATCCCCGGGCCCCACGCGGAAGCGCTCGTTCATGTCGAGGAGGGTGTTGACCGCTCCCCGATGGTCGATCATGACGCCCTTGGGCCGGCCGGTCGACCCCGAGGTGTAGATGACGTAGGCGAGGCCATTGCCCTGGAGCGGCGGCGGCACGCTGCCCGCCACATCGAGGTGCTCGTCTCGCTCCACCGCGAGCCGCCTCGGCAACTCGGGCCAGCGCAGCGACGCATCCAGGTGCGACTGCGTCAGCACGAGTTCCGCCTGGGCCTCGTTCAACACATCGTGGAGGCGTTCGGTCGGCAGCGCGGGATCCAACGGCAGGTAGGCCGCTCCTGCACGGAGGATGGCAAGCGCCGCGATCACCTGCTCCGGGCCCTTCTCGGCGACGATGGCCACGAGGCGCTCCGGAGCGGCCCCGTGGGCGATGAGCCACGATGCAATCCGAGCCGAGCGGCGCTCCAGCTCTCCGTACGTGAGCACCCGCTCCCCGGCGATGATGGCGGGAGCCTCGGGCCTCAGGGCCGCCTGGCGCAGGAAGAGCGACTCCATCCGCTCCGGCGAGATGGGCCGTGCGGTGGCGTTGAACGCGGTCCGGCGCGCGAGCTGCTCGGGCGGGAGCGGCTGCCTGGCAGGCGCGTCCCACGCGGAAGGATCCTCCGCGAGCCGGCGGAGGAGCCGCCCGTAGGCCTCGAAGAGGGTGTCGATCAGCCCCCGGGGGAAGAGGGCATCAACGGAGTCCCAGCTGTAATACAGCCCGCCATTGAGCTCGAAGACCTGATGGTCGAGCCACACCTGCGGCGTCTGGCTGACGACCTCGACGATTCGCACGCCCTCGGGCAGGTGCAACGAGCGTCCCGTCTCCGAGAGCAGGCTCGTGAACACGTAGGGCATGCCCGTGTTGGTGTCCAGACGGCCCAGGCGGGTCGCCTCCCGCAGCACCTGCACACTCGACACGGCCGAGTGCTCCAGGTCCTCGAAGAGCTGCCCCTGGAGCCGTCGGGCCCGCGCGGCGAAGGACTCCGGCCGCGACCCGTCCAGCTCGAGCAGGATTCCCGAGGTGAAGTCCCCGATGATCCGCTCCACGTCCTCGATCAGTGGCAGCCGGTTGAAGAGGGTCAGGTTGAGCGTCAGCCGATTGCTCCGACCGTGCGCACGGAGCACCTCTCCGTAGGCGGCGGCCAACGCCATGGACGCCGTCACACCCGCCGCTGCCGCGCGCTCCCGGAAGGCGCGCCAGGAGGATGGATCCAACCCGCCCTGCCGGCGCGTGAAGCGGCGCGGTCCCTTCACGTCGCCGTCGGCGGCGAGCGGAAGCTCGGGCGGCCCGGGCAACGTGGCAAGGCGGCTCCGCCAGTACTCGAGCGAGCGCTGATACGCCTTCGAGTCTGGAGCACGATGCCGGGCGGCGGCGGCAAAGTACTCGCGGAAGGTGTGCTTCAGCGGCGGGAGCCGCGCGTCCGGATTCTGGTACAGCGTGGAGCACTGCTCGATGAGCAGCTGGACGCTGAACGCATCGGCCACGAGCAGATCGAGGCTGATGTGGACGTGGACCCGCCCGCTGGGGAGCCGGGAGGCGCGAACCTCGAACAAGGGGAAGCGCTCGGTGGGCAGGACCTGGTGCGACAGCTCGGCGCGGATCGCCTTCAGGTGGGCCTCGACCTCCTCGGCCGAAGCCCCGCGGAGATCGTACGAGGTGATGGAGAACGGCGGCACCGACGCCAGCACCACCTGCTCACCGGTGGGGAGGACCACCATGCGCAGCATGTCATGGTGCTCGATGAGGCGACGGAGGACATCCTCGAGCCGCGAGAGGTCGAGCGTGTCGAACGCAAGCTCGAGGTAGCTGTGCGCGGCGACGCCGCCCGCGTCGAAGGCGTCCTGTCGGCCCACCCAGTAGGCGTTCTGGATGTCGGTGAGCGGAAAGGGCGCGAAGCGCGCGTCCTCGGCGGGCTTGACCACCGCGGCCTCGAGCTCCGCCACGCGGTTGGAGGCGCGCAGGTGCTCGAGGAGCTGTGCCTTGCGCTCCCGCAGCGACGCCCGCAGCTCGTCGGTGAGGTGCCCGGGAGGAGCGCGGAACCGCAGCGCGTCTCCCTCGACCCAGAGCTCGATGCCCTTCTGCTGGAGCGCGACGATGAACTCGGAAGTGCTCACAGCGAGCCCTCCTCCCACGCGATGGAGCCACCCACGAGGCCGTGGAGGTACACGTGCGCCTCCTCCAACTGGAACGCGGCGCGGAGGTCGTCGAAGCGCAGCTCCCCGACCTGACAGAGTCCGAGCTGATTCTCGGCGGCGCGCATCTCGAGGAGTTGCGACATCAGCCCCGCCTCGAGCAGCGCGAAGTCCCGCCACTTCTCCCCATAGAGCGGGGCGATGGCCCGGCGATCGCAGACCAGGAAGAGCGAGAAGGCCGAGCGCTCGAACATGGGCCGGTTGGCAGGCGCGTGGAGGTTCGGGTCGAGCGCGCCGGAGCTGGAGAGCTGCACGAGCGCGTGGCGCGCGGGGTCGTGGTAGTAGGCGCCCGCATCGAGGCCCCGGACCCGGCCGGGGGCGACGTGAAGGTAGGCCTGGACCCCGTAGGTGCTTCCGGCCGAGCCGTACTGGTACTTGAACCGCCCGTCGAGGTTGAGGGACCGCAAGCACGAGAGCAGCCGGCCCAGGGTCTGGGCCTCGATCGGCTCGGAGGAGAAGCTCCGGTGGCTGGCGCGCTCCAGGTGGCGCCGCCGGTGCGCCTCGTCGTCGGGGAACGTGGCCATCGGCACCATCGCGGCCCCGTCGGCGAAACGTCGAATGCCGTGGCGTTCGCGCTTCCAGGCCTCGCGCTGCTCGAGGTCGAGGATCAGCCCCTGCTCATCGCTCGAGCCAGCGCCTTCGCGAGCCTCTTCCGCCGGCTGGCGCTCGATGTAATAGGCGGCGATGTCCGCGACCTTGCGGAGCGTGAGGAACTCGGCCATCCGCGGCCGGCTTCCGAACGCCTGCTCCAGCAGCGTCGCGAGCTTGATCAACTCCACCGAGGTGGCTCCGAGCTGGAGCAGGGCATCCTCTGGGTCGACGCTGGGGCGCTTGAGGACCTGGGCGACGAGCTGGGTGACCTTCGTGAGGAGCTTCCCTCCCCTGGCGTCCGCGAGCCCCACGGCGAGCGAGGACTGCGCCGCTGGCTCGGGCAGGGCCTTGCGGTCGACCTTGCCATTCGCGGATTGGGGCAGCGCCTGCAACCGGACGAAGACGGCGGGCACCATGTACTGGGGCAGTGTCGTGGCCAGGAACTCCCGCAGCGACGCGTCCGAGGGCGTGGCCTGCCCCTCCGCCGGAACGATGTAGGCGACCAGCCTCCGGGAGGTGCGCTCGCCGGGAGCCGCGACCACCGCCTCACGGATCGCCGGATGCCGCACGAGCGTCGCTTCGATCTCTCCCAGCTCGATGCGGTGCCCGGCGACCTTGACCTGGAAGTCCTTCCGGCCGAGGAACTCGATGTCTCCCCCAGGCAGGAAGCGGCCCAGGTCCCCCGTGCGGTAGAGGCGCTCGCCCGTACGCGGATGCGTCAGGAAGCGCGCTCGGGTCATCTCCTCGTCACGGAAGTAACCCCGGGCCAGCCCGACGCCTCCGATGTAGAGGTCTCCGGGCACGTAGTCCGGACGTGGCGCCAAGGCCTCGTCGAGGACATGGAAGCGCTGGTTCAGCATCGGGCGGCCGTAGAGGATGCTCCGCGCCGCGGGCTCGACCTTGCCGATGGGGTGCAGGATGGACCAGATCGAGCCTTCCGTCGCGCCGCCGAGGCTGATGACCCGAATCTCACTGGACAGGCGCCGGATGCGATCCGGGAGGGTGACGGGAATCCAATCACCGCTCAGCAGCACGAGGCGCAGCGAGTCCGGGAGGCGCTCGCCACGGGTCTCGACCAGGTCCACGAGCATCTCCATCAGCGTCGGGACCGAGTTCCAGATCGTCACCCGCTGCTCTCGGAGCAGGTGCAGCCAGCTCGCGGGATCCCGCGCGGCTTCGGGCTGGGGCAGGACGAGTGCCGCGCCCGCCGCCAGGCTCCCGAAGATGTCGTAGACCGAGAGATCGAAGCCGAGCGACGAGAGGCCGAAGACGCGGTCCTCCGGGCCGACCTTGAAGCGCTCGTTGATGTCGAGGAGGGTATTCGCCGCGGCGCGGTGTTCGATCATCACCCCCTTGGGGCGGCCGGTGGAGCCGGAGGTGTAGATGCAATACGCGAGGTCCGAGGCCTTGCGCGCCGACAGGCGCGGAGCCGCTCCGCGAGCGGTGTCGGAGAGGGGCACGACCTGGACGCCCTCGGGCCATGCGAGCCGCTCCGCCAGAGCGGACTCGGTCACCACCACCTTGACCTGCCCCTCCTCGAGCAGGAGCCGGCGACGCTCATCCGGGAGCGTGGGCTCGATGGGAAGGTAGGCGGCTCCAGCCAGGTGGATCGCCGTCACCGCGACGGCCTGCCTCCACCCCTTCTCCAGGACGACGGCGATCAGCCCGTCGGGCCGCGCCCCCAGCTCGACGAGGTGTGAGGCCAGCGCTCCGGCATGGCCTCGGAGCTCCGAGTAGGTCAGCGTCCGCTCCGCGTCCACGACGGCCACGCGCTCCGGTCCCCGCTCAACCTGAGCGAGGAAGAGCTCATCGAGGCGCTTCTCGGGGATGGGGGCCGCGGTGGCATTGAACGCCTCGCGTCGCGCACGCTGCGCGGCGGGGAGCCGCACCGGGGCGCGCTCCTCCCAGAGCGCACCGTCATCGGCGAGCCGGCCGAGCAGCTCCTCGTAGGCCGCGAAGGCGTCCTCCAGGAGTCCCGCCGGAAAGAGCCCCTCCGGGCTGTCCCAGGAGTAACAGAGCGCACCGTCGTCCTCGCGGACCTGGTGATCGAGCCACACCTGAGGCGTCTGGGTGATGGCGTGGACGGTCTCCCCCAACCAACTGAAGGGCCCTCCCCCACCCGCCTTGCCGGGACGGTGCCCGAGGAGGCTCGTGAAGACGATGGGCATGAGCGACCCGACTCCCTCCCGCCGCCGCGCGCGCTCCCGCATCACCCGCACCCCACTGAAGTGGATGTGCTCGAAATCCCGGGCGAGCTGATCTCGAAGATTCACGGCGCGGCGGGTGAAGGTCTCCCCGCGACCGTCGAACTCGAGCAGCACGTTGGTGGTGAAGTCGCCCACGACCCTGTCGATCTCGGGGTGGATGGGCAAGCGATTGAAGAGGGTGAGGTTGAGGCTGAAGCGCGGATTCTCGCTCCAGGCAGCGAGGACCTCGGCGAACGCGGCGCAGACGACGCCGGAGCGGGTGAGCCCTGCCTCCGCGGATCGCTCCTTCAGCCGTGCCCACCGTGCCGCGTCGAGGCGGCCGCTCAGGCGCCGGAACGACGGGCGCACCAGGTTCTCGGGCGAGGTGGCCAGAGGCAACACCGGCGCATCCGGCAGGTCCGTGAGGCGCGAGATCCAGTAGGCCTCCGCGCTCCGGTAGGCGTCCGTATTCCGGGCGGCGATCTCCGCGAGCACATGCTCACGGAAGGAAACCGGCACGGGCTTGAGGTTCCGCTCCGGAGCCGCGTAGAGCTCGCGCCACTCCTCCAGCAGCGCGAGCACGGCGGAGGCATCGATCGTGATGGCGTCGATGTCGAAGTGGATGCGCGTGCGTCCCCCGTCGAGCAGCGTCGCGCGGAGATCGAAGGTCGGCCACTGCCCCAGAGGCGTGGACCGGTTCGAGAGCTCCTTGCGAAGCGCGGCGAGCTTTTCCTCGACGGTGGCGGGGGCCTGCCCGCGCAAGTCCAGCACGGGGATGGAGAAGGCCGGCACGCTCTCCAGCACGCGCTGCTCTCCCGACGGGAGCACCACCGAGCGCAGCATCGGATGCTGCTCGATGAGGCGCTGCCACGCCCGCGACAGCCGCCCGACGTCCAGGTCCCGGCCGTCAATCTCGTGGTACAGGTGGCAGGAGATTCCCCCGACTCCGTAGTCGGTGCCGCGTCCGACCAGGTACGCCTCCTGGATCTCCGTCAGGGGGAAGGGCTCGTGCTGCTGCGCGGAGCGAACGGAGGTTGCCTGCCGCCGCAGCAGCTCGATCATCTCCGCCTTGTGGGTGGCGATGAGCTTCTGGAGCTCTGGGGTGATGACGTTGCGTGCGGCGCGGACCCGGAGGTGCTCGTCCTCGACCTTGAGCTCCACACCAATGCGAGTCAGCTCCGAGATGAGTTCGGTGGCGTTCAAAATCGGAATTCCTCCATCTGGTCTTCAGGGGTCGGTTCCGGCGGAGGCTGCATGTCCGCGATCTTCTCGAGGACGAACTTCACGAGGTCATCGAGGCTCAGTCCGCTCAGGAGCCTGGCGGCCGAAACAGACAGACCGAGCGACAGCTCCAGCCTCGCCTTGAGCTTCATGCCCATGAGGGAGTCGAAGCCGAAGCGGACGAGCGGGAGGCGGCTGTCGGCCAGGTCCCGGGGAAGCTCCAGGAGGGTGACCAGCTCGCGCCGGAGGAACGCTTCCACCCGCCTGTGGCGCTCCTCGGGGGCCATCCGGGCCAGTTCCTCCAGGTTCGGAGCGCCTTCGGGTGGCTTCTCCGAGACGTTCTCCTGAGAGCGGAGGAACTCGGCCAGCAGGGATGCATGGTCCGCGGCGGGGTACGTCCGCCGCCACCGCGTCCAGTCGATCCGGGCGATGCCCACGTGCGCGTCGGCGGTCCCTCGCAGGAGTCGCCCGAGGATGGCCACACCCTCGTCGGGCACGAGGCTCTCGAGCCCCAGGGCCGCGAGGCGCTCTCCCCGATCGGCGCGAGCCGCCGCCAGCCCCACCTCGGCCCAGGGCCCCCAGGCCAGCGACTGCGCGGGCAGTCCTCGTGCCCGCCGCTCCGAGGCCAGCGCGTCCAGGAAGGCATTCGCGGCGCTGTAGTTGGCCTGCCCCGCCCCTCCGAGCAGCGCGGCGATGGAAGAGAACATCACGAAGAAGTCGAGCGGATCGCCGAGCGTCTCCTGATGCAGGTGCAAGGCGCCCGCGACCTTCGGCCGGAGGACGCGCTCGATTCGTTCGCGCTCCTGGCGGGCCAGCAGCGCGTCATCGAGAAGCCCCGCCGCGTGGAGGACACCCCGGAGCGGGGGCAGGTCCGCGCGAAGCTCCGACAGGGCCCGCGCGAGCGCCTCCCGCTCACCCACGTCCGCCTGGAGCACGCGCACGCGGATGCCCTCGGCCTCAAGGGCGTGGAGCTCGGCGCGAGCCTCGTCGGAAGGCGCGCTCCGGCCGAGCAGCGCCAGGTTCCGCGCCCCCTCGCTCGCGAGCCATCGCGCACAGCGCAGGCCGAGCCCGCCGAGCCCGCCCGTGATCAGGTAGGTCGCGTCCGGCGAGACCGGCACGGGACCGGGCTCCGGCACTACCGCGAGGGACTGGAGCCGCTGCGCGAGCCGCACGCTTCCACGCCAGGCGACCCTGTCCTCACCATCCGGGGACAGCATCTCCCGGGTCAGGCAGTGCACCGCGTCCACGGTCGCCTCGGGATCGAGGTCCACGAGGGTGCAGCGAAGCTCGGGATGCTCATGGCGCAACGTGGCGCCGAGCCCCCAGAGCGGCGCCTGGGCGAGCGACAAGGGCCGCGGATACTCCTCCGTCGCCTGCGCCCCCCGGGTGACCACCAGGAGCCGGGGTGGCACGCCACGCTCCAGTCGCGTGAGGGCCTGAAGGACCCGGACTGCTCCGACCAACGTCTCCGTGGTGACCTGGGCGTCCAGCGCGGAGCCCGCATCGAGCGCCGCGAGGTACACCACGCCCCGATACGTCTCCGAGACGAGGGCCTCCTCCAACCGGCGGAGGAAGGATTCCTCCGGCTCCGCCGGCTCCGGTGCGGCAATCGCACGGCAGAGCGGGCCCTCGCCGCTGAGCCGCGTGGCCAGCGCGTCGCCCATGCCACCCCGATCCGTCAGGAGCAGCCACGGGCCCTGCTCCCGCCCCGTCGGCGGGGGTACCGGCCGCCAGCGAACCTGGAAAAGGCTCTCGCCGAGCTCACGCGCGCGGTCACGCTCGAAGGCCTCGCGAGGGGCACGCTTGACGATCAAGCCGTCGATCCACGCGATCGTCCTGCCGCCCTCCTCGATGAGGCGGAAGTCGGCGCTCAGCGTCTCGCCATCGCGGCCGCCCTCGGTCCTCAGGACCGCGTGGGCCCAGAGCGTGCCACGAGGCGGTTCCAGGAAGCACACCCCCTCGATTCCCACGGGAATGTAGGGCACGCCGTCGTCCCGGCCGATCCCCGGGATGGCGCGCAGGACGTGGAAGATGGAATCAATCAGCCCGGGGTGCAGCGGCGTGCTCGGATGTTGATCCGCGGGCTCCGGGGCTCGCATGCGGCCCAGGGCCTCACCCTCCCCCTGCCAGAACTGCTCGACCCACCGGAAGCGCCGCCCGAGTGAGATGCCATCGGCGGCCATGGCCTCGTAGAAGCGCGTGACCTCGAGCTCCCGCGGACATCGGGCGCGGAGTTCCTCGAGGGGTACCGGCGCGGGCATGTCGACCCGCGACACCGAGGGCAGCAGCTTCCCCTCGGCATGAAGCACCCAGTCCGCGTCGCCGCCCGCTCCGCCCTCCAGGCTCTGGATGCGGAATGGCGCACGCCCCGCCTGCTCCGGACCCACCACCATCGAGACGGGGCGCTCCTTCCCCTCCTCCAACACGAGCGGACGCGGGAAGACGATGTCCGCCAGGCGCACCGGGGCGGAGCCGCGAAGTTCACGAACCGCCGAGAGCGCCATCGAGACATGCCCGGCGCCAGCAACCACCAGGGCTCCGTGGAGCAGGTGCTCGCGCAGGAAGGGCATCCGGTCCGCGGACAGCTCCACCTCGAACAAGGTCTCGGCCAGCGGGGAACGCAGCCGACGCCCGTGCAGGGGAACATCGCTCCGCGCCGCGAGCACCGGGCGGTTCTGCGCCGGGCTGGCGACCCAGTAACGCTCCTTCTGCCAGGGATAGGGCGGCAGCGGCACCAGCTCGCCGCCCTCGGGAAAGAGTCGGCTCCACTCGGGAGAGACGCCCGCGGTGAACAGGCCCCCCAGCAAGGTCCGCAAGGTATGGCGCTCGGACTCGCCGCGCCGCAATGTCGACAGCACCGTCGCGCTCTTCCCCGCTTGCTGGAAGCACTGCTGAACGGGGCGCGCCAGAACGGCGTTGGGTCCGATCTCGACGAAGAGCGAATAGCCCTCGTCGGCGAGCGCGGAGAGAGCGGGTGCGAGGCGCACCGGCTGACGGAGGTTCCGGGCCCAATAGGCGCCGTCGAAGTCCCCCTTCTCCGCGCGACGGCCCGAGACCGAGGAGAAGATGGGAACCGTCGCGGCCTGGGGGCGCAGATCGCTCAGCGTCCGCCGCAGCTCCTCGAGGTAGGGCTCGACCGCGGGGCTGTGCGATGCGTAGTCCAGCCCCAGCCGGCGGCAGGAGACGCCACGGGCCGTGAGCGCGCCGAGAACCTCGTCCATCGCGCCGGCTTCACCAGACAGGAGCGTGGAGCGCTGACTGTTGATCGCCGCGACCGACAGCCGGTCCCCATGGCTCGCGATCGCCGCGGCGGCCTCCTCCTCGGAGAGCTCGACGGCGCTCATCGCGCCCTTGCCGGCGATGGCGTGGAGGATGCGGCTGCGCGCGACGGTGATGCGCATCGCCTCCTCGAGCGACAGGACCCCCGCCGCGTGCGCCGCCGCCACCTCACCGATGCTGGAACCGAGGACCGCATCGGGCTCGATTCCCCAGGAGCGCAGCAGCGCGACGAGCGCCGACTGCAGAGCGAAGTGCGCGGGCTGGGAGATGTCAGCCTGGTCGAAGCGGGGATTCTCCCGCTGAAGCTCCTCGATGACCGACCAGCCGGCGAGCCTCTTCAGGACTTCATCCGCGGCCCGCAGGGCCTCGCGGAACACAGGCTCCTCCGCGAGGAGCGCGCGGCCGGTACCGGGCCACTGCCCGCCCTGGCCCGTGAACAGGAAGACCACCCGCGGCGCCGCGCCGGGACGCGCGTACCCCGACTGGACATCCGGGTGGGACAGTCCGCGGAGGAAGGCCTCGAGCGCCTCCGCTGCTCCGCTTCGGGAACGAGCCACCACGGCGAGCCGATGCTCATGGAGGCTCCGACGACAGCTCGCGGAGTAGCACACGTCGTGGAGCGTCGTGCCTTCACCCCCGTCCCCACTCGACAGCCAGGCCGCGTAGCGCTGGGCCACCTCGCGCAGCGCCTGGGGCGCACGGGCGGAGAGGACGAGCGGCTCGGGACGCTCGGCGGGGCTCGGGGGCGCCGGGCGGTGCGCCGCTGGGGGCGCCTCCTCGAGGACGATATGGGCGTTGGTCCCGCTGAAGCCGAAGGAGCTGACCCCCGCGAGCCGGCGTCCCCCCTGGGGGACGTGCCACGGCCGGTGCTCGGAGATGACCTCGACGGGCAGCTCGGCCCAGGGAATGTGCGGACTCGGCTCCTTGAAGTGGAGACTTCGGGGCAGCTCGCGATGCCGCAAGGCAAGGATGGCCTTGAGCAGGCTGGCGATACCCGCCGCTCCCTCCAGGTGCCCGATGTTGGTCTTGACCGAGCCAATGCCGAGAGGCGTCGAGCGTGAGCGTCCTCGTCCCAGAACGGCGGCAAGCGCCTGCACCTCAATGGGATCTCCGAGCGACGTCCCCGTCCCGTGCGCCTCGACATAGCTGACGTCGAGCGGAGCAATGCCTCCCTGCTGGAGCGCGCTTTCGATGACCCGCTCCTGCGCCGGACGGCTCGGAGCCGTGAGGCCGTTCGAGCGGCCATCCTGGTTGACGGCCGTCCCGCGAATCACACAGAGCACCGGGTCCCCATCGGCAAGCGCGTCCGAGAGGCGCTTGAGGACCACGATGCCCGCCCCCTCACCTCGCACGTAGCCGTTGGCGGAGCTGTCGAAGGCCTTGCAGGCACCGTCCGGTGAGAGCGCCTTCAGCTTCGAGAAGTAGACCGTCATCCGCGGCGAGAGCAGCAGGTTCGAGCCACCCACGAGCGCGAGGTCACACTCACCATTGCGCAGGCTCTGACAGGCCAGATGCGCGGCGACCAGCGACGAGGAGCAGGCCGTGTCGACGGCGAAGGTCGGCCCCTCCAGCCCGAGCGCGTAGGCGATGCGCCCCGCGGCCACGCTCAGCACGCCTCCGGAGCCCGAGTAGGCGTTGATGCCACTTGGGTCAGGGGCGTTGAGCTCGAGCAGAGCGTAGTCGCTCAGGCAGATGCCGAGGAACACCCCGGTGGGACTGCCCTTCAGCCGCTCCACCGACATGCCCGCCGTCTCCAACGCCTCCCAGCTCAGCTCGAGCAGGATGCGCTGCTGCGGGTCCATCGACCGGGCTTCCGGCCCCGAGATACCGAAGAACGAGGCATCGAACGCGTCGACCTCGTCGAGGAAGCCTCCATGGCGCGAGTACATCTTCCCCGGCGCCTCGGGATCCGGGTCGTACCAGGTGTCGAGATCCCAGCGGTCCCTGGGCACCTCGCGTACCGCGTTCACGCCGCCCGCGAGCAGGCGCCAGAAATCCTCCGGGCTTCGGACGCCGCCGGGCAGCCGGCACGACATTCCCACCACCGCGATCGGCTCCGAGCCATTCGTGCTCGCCGGCCGCGCCTTCTCCGGGCGCCGCTTGGGTTCGGACACCACCTCCTCCGCCGGAATGAGCTCGCGCCCGAGAAACTCGAACAGCATCTCGAGGGTCGGGTGATCGAAGAGCAGCGTGGCGGGGAGGGACCGTCCGAGACTCGACGCGAGGCTGTTGCGAAGCTGCAACGCCATGAGGGAGTCGAGCCCCAGCTCCTGGAGGGGGCGGCGCGGATCGATGGGCGACGAAGGCGGAAGGCCCAGCACCGCGGCCGCGTGGGACTGGAGGTGTGCCAGCAGACGGGCCCGGGCCTCGCGGGGCGAAGCACCGGCGAACGCACCGCCGAGCGGCTCTGGACGAGGCGCCTCGGGGCGGCGGGGGGCCAGCGCCTCGAAGAAGGGGGCGAGTCCCTCCTGCGCTCCGTTCTCCGAGGCTCCGGCCACCACCACCTGCGTGAGGTCGGCGCGGAGGATTCCCTCCAGCGCGGCGAGGCCCGCCCTCGGGGCGAGCAGACCAAGTCCGAAGGCGGACCACGCCTTGCCCGCCTCCGCCGGAAGGCGCGCCGCCATGCCCACCTCGGCCCAGGGCCCCCAGTTTATGGTCGTGGCCGGCAGCCCCTGGGCACGCCGTTGCCAGGCCAGGGCGTCGAGGAAGGCGTTGGCGGCCGCGTAGCCCGTCTGCCCCGAGGTGCCAAAAACGGCGCTGACCGACGAGAAGAGGACGAAGAAGTCGAGGCGATCCTCGAGGGTCTCCTGGTGGAGGTTCAACGCCCCCTGGAGCTTCGGCGCGAGGACGCGGGCCATCCGCTCCCTGTCCTGTCGCACCAGGAGCCCGTCGTCGAGGACTCCAGCCGCATGCACGATGCCGCGCAGGGGTGGCATCGTGGCACGGATGCCACCGAGGACCTTCGCGAGTTCCTCACGCGCCGCCACGTCGCCTCGCGCGACGACGACCGTGGCGCCCGCTGCCCGCAGCGCCTCCAGCGACTCCCTCGCGAGAGGTCCCGGCTCGCTCCGGCCCATGAGGACCAGATGGCGTGCCCCCCGCTCGACCATCCACCGCGCGACCTCGAGACCGAGGCCGCCCAGCCCGCCGGTCACGAGGTACGTGGCCTCGCCTCCCAGCGGAAGTGGCCGGACCGCCGGAGGCAGCTTCGTGCGCGAGAGCCGGGCCACGAGGCGCCGTCCCGCGCGGAAGGCCACGCGATCCTCGTCACCCGAGGCCACGAGCTCGTCGGCGAGCAGTGCCACGTCCTCCAGCGGTCCCGACGGATCCAGGTCGACGCGCGTGCAACGCAGCTCCGGGTGCTCGCGGGCGATCACATGACCGAGCCCCCAGAGCGGCGCCTGGTCGAGCGAGATGGGCCCTTCATCGCTCCCGGTCGCCTGGGCTCCCCGCGTCACCAGGACGAGCCGGGGCGGCGTCGCGCCAGGGCGGGAGACCAGCTGCTGCACGAGCCCGACGCCTCGCTCGAGTGCGACGAGCGGCTCGCTGGCATCGACGCCTCGAAGATCGACAATCCCGGTGCAGGCCCGCCCCGTGGCTTCGAGGGCATCGTCGAGCACCTCCACGCGACCTCCGCGGGACTCGAGCTGCTCGGCGAGCCGGGCGGCGAGACCCCCACGATCCGGGAGAAGAATCCAGGACGATGCTTCCGCCCGGGAAGACGGAGAGAGGGGCCGGGCTGGCCACTCCACCCGGAGGAACTGCGCCGGAGCAGCCGAGTCGCGGCGCAGGATGGCCTCGCGCGGCGCCCGGCGGATTGCTAGCCCGGAGACCTCGGCCACGACGAGCCCTGACTCGTCGAGCAGATGCAGATCCACGACCGAGGCTTCGTCGATGCCGCCCGAGCCGCTGCGGAGCACGAGGTGACAGAAGCGCGGGCGCTGGTCACCACGGAGCGCGAAGCGGTTGATTCCAATGGGCACGAAGGCGAGGCCTTCGATGGACGTGAACCCCGAGACCGCTCCGAGGACCTGGAAGCAGGAGTCGATGAGTCCTGGGTGGAGTCGGTAGTCTCCCGCCCCATCCCCCGCTTCCGGCAAGCGCAGCCGGCCGAGCGCCTCGCGCGCTCCCTGCCATACCGCCTCGAGCCAGCGGAACTGCCGCCCCAGCACGAGGCCTTGCCGGTCGATGCCCTCGTAGAAACGCTCGATGGACGCGAGCGGCTGACATCGGGCCTCGATCTCGGAGAGCACGAGGCGCGCGGGCGTGCTCTCTCCTCCCCCGCCACGTTCGAGCTGCCCCGTGGCGTGCACAATCCAATCGCCGTGGCCACGCCGGGTGGACAACCGGAAGGCGCCACCGTCCGCGATGGACACCTGGAAGAGCCGCTCCTCCGTGTCGTCGAGGACGATGGGGTTCAGGAACAACACGTCCTGGACGGCGCAGCCGTCACTGCCCCAGAGTTGCCCGGCGGCGTCGAGCAACATGCTGACCATGCTCGCGCCAGCAACGACCATCGTGCCGTAGAGCCGGTGGTCGCTGAGTAGTTGCAGGCGATCGCCTCGGAGGGTGGCCTCGAAGACCGTCTCCCCCGGAGGTGCGTCCACGCGGCGGCCCAACAAGGGATGGGTGCGAACAGGCGGGGTCCCCGGCTCCGCATCGAACCAGTAGCGCTCGCGCTGCCAGGCGTAGAACGGCAGCTCCACCAATCTGCCGCCATCGGGGAAGACGCCCTTCCACGAGGGAGTGCGCCCCAGGGTGTGGAGCGTCCCCAGGGCGCCGAGCAGCGTGGCACGGGGAGGCCGGTCGCGGCGCGCGGAGAACAGCGCCGTCGCGCCCTCACTCCCCGACATCTCGAGCGTCCGGCTCAGCGGCTGCAGCAGGACAGGGTGAGGCGCGAGCTCGATGAAGGCGCGGTAGCCGTCGGCGAGCATCGCCTCGATGGCCGGCGCGAACAGGACTCGCTGCCGGACGTTGGCCCGCCAGTGAGACGGGTCGAGGTCCGAGCTGGAGACGCGTCCCCCGCTCACGGTCGAATAGAGGGGGATGACCGGAGGCTTCGGCGCGAGCTCCCGCGTGCAGGCGTCGAGTTCCTCCAGGTACGCGTCCATCTGCGCGCTGTGGAAGGCGTAGTCGACGTTCAAGAGGCGGACGCGGATCCCCGTCCCCTGGAGGCTGTCTCGCAAGGACTCCAGGGACGAGCGCTCACCCGAGACCACCACGTCGTTCGGCCCATTGACCGCCGCGATGGAGAGCGTGTCCCCATAGGGCGCCAGAGCCGGCACGAGCTGCTCCAGCGAAGCCCCGACCGCGGCCATGCCTCCACGCCCGGCCGCGCGCCCCATCAGGCGGCTGCGGCTCACGACGAGGGCCATGGCCTCCTCGAGTGAGAGCGCCCCCGCGATGTGGGCGGCGCCGATCTCTCCCACGCTGTGGCCCACCACGGCGTCGGGATGAATGCCCCACGCGCCCCAGTGCGCGGCGAGCGACACCTGGAAGGCGAACAAGAGCGGCTGCTCGACCTCGGTCCGCGGCGGACGGGAGCCCTCCCGCTCGGCCTCGAGTGCATCGAAGAGGGACGTGCCTGTCCGGGCACGGAACACCTGCTCACAGCGCTCGAAGGTCTCCCGGAAGCGAGGCGACTCCTCGAGCAGCCGGGCACTCGCGCCGAGTGGGAAGGACCCCTGTCCCGAGAAGACGAAGGCGATGCGGGGAGCCTCACCGGGGCGGACCGAGCCGTAGGCCGGGTTGCCCTGGAGGGCCCCACCGCGGGCGAACGCCTCGAGCCCCTCTTCCAGCGCGGGCCGAGACTCCGCGACCAGGGCCAGCCGGTGCTCGTGGTGGCTGCGCCGGGCACCTGCCGTGTAGCAGACATCCGCGAGCGCAACCCCGGGGTTGTCCCGAAGTCGGGCGGCGGTGCGGCCAGCCTGCTCCCGAAGCGCCTGCTCCGTCCTCGCGGAGAGGACGAACAGCTCGGCCCGAGCCTCGCGCTCCCTACGAATCACGCCACCGGCCTCCGCCAGCGCGGTGCTCGCCCGATGGAGCGCGTCGAGGGTCGGCTCGCCGCGCCTCATGCTGGCGATGAGCGAAGCCCGGCCCGGGAAGGATTCGAGGTTCTCCTCGACCGAGCGCGCGTGGATGGGATGGGGATTGACGTCGAGAAAGAGGTTGTGCCCGCTCTCGACCAGGGTCCTCACGGCCGCGGCGAAGCGCACGGGGTTGCGGAAGTTGTCAGCCCAGTAGGCCGGACCGAGCGACAGGCCATCGATGAACGCGCCCGACACCGTCGACACCATCGGGATGCGTCCCGGCAGGGGGCTCAGCGCCGGACAGCTCTGGAGGAAGAGCGGCTTGAGCGGCTCCACATGCGGGATGTGGGCGTAGAAGTCGATTTCCGCGGTGCGGGCGAAAATCCCCTCCTCCGTCAGCCGCGAGGTGAACTCCTGGAGCGCCGCCGGCTCGCCCCCAATCCCCGTGGAGCGGGGGCTGTTCTCGGAGGCGATCGCGATCCGCCCGCCGTAGGGCTCGATGCGCGCTGCCACCTCGGCGCCAGGCAGGCCGACCACGCCCATGCCAGCGCCACCGGAGACACTCCGCTGCACCTGGATGTAGTGGTGGGCGAGCGCGAAGACCTCCTCGAGGGTGAGGATCCCCGCCACGTGCGCGGCGGCCCACTCGCCGACGCTGTAGCCGACGACCGCGCTCGGCTCGACGCCCCGGTCGCGCCACAAGGCCGCGAGGGAGATCTGGAACGCGAGGACGACCGGCAGTTGCACCTCGCCCCGGTCGAAACGTGAACGCGTGCGGGGCGCGAGCAGGGCGTCGATGAGGGACCAGCCCGCCAGCGGCCGGAAGGCGGCGTCACAGGCCTCGAAGCGAGCACGGAAGACGGGCTCGGTGCCAAGCAGCTCCCGCCCCATTCCCCACCAGGCCGACCCGGCACCCGCGAAGAGGAACGCGACCTTGGGACCCGCCGGCGGCTCGGCCCGGACCGGCGGTGCACCTAGCGGTGGAGCCGCGGTCCGGCGAGGCCCGGTGCGATGCTCCTCGACGATGACATGGCAGTTGGTGCCACCGAAGCCGAAGGAGCTGATGCCAGCCAGCGCGGGCTCCTCCTCGACAGGCCACGAGGTGAGGCCGGTCTGCATGCGCAGGCGGAGCTGGTCGAACGCGATGTGCGGATTCGGCTGCTCGAAGTGCAGGCTCGCCGGGAGCTTCTGCTTCCGGATGGAGAGCGCCACCTTGATGAGGCCGGCGATGCCCGCGGCGGCTTCGAGGTGCCCGATATTGGTCTTCACCGAGCCCACGTGGAGCGGCCGTTCGGGTGCCCGTGCCGCCCCCAGGACCGCTCCGAGCGCACCTGCCTCGATCGGATCGCCGAGCGGCGTTCCCGTCCCGTGCAGCTCGACATACTGCACCCGGGAGGGATCCACGCCCGCGGAGGCATAGGCGTCACGCAGCAGCCGCTCCTGGGCCTTGGGGCTCGGGGCGGTGAGGCCGTTGCTGGCACCGTCGTTGTTCACCGCGCTGCCGCGGATGAGGCAATAGATGGAGTCACCGTCAGCGAGGGCCCGGGAGAGCGGCTTGAGCACGACGACGCCGCCGCCCTCCCCCCGCCCATAACCATTCGCCCGCGCGTCGAACGTCTTGCACCGGCCGTCGGGCGCGAGGGCGCCAAAGGCCGAGACGGCCATGAAGGTGCGGGGGGAAAGGTTGAGCTGGATTCCCCCCACCAGGGCCAGGGTCGACTCGCCGGAGCGAAGGCTGCGGCAGGCCTCGTGAATGGCGACAAGGGATGAGGAGCACGCCGTGTCAATCGTCAGGCTGGGCCCCTCGAGGCCCAGCGCGTAGGAGACCCGGTTCGCGGCGATGCTCCCGGCGTGGCCGGTGCACGTGTGGGACGTGGGTGACGCCCCCTGGAGCGTCTGCAGATCGGCATAGTCTCGCCAGACCAGGCCGGTGAACACGCCCGTCTGGGAGCCGCGCAGCGTCCGCGGCGCGATGCCCGCGTCCTCGAGCGCTTCCCACGACAGTTCGAGCATCAAGCGCTGCTGGGGGTCGAGCTGCCCGGCCTCCCGGGGGGAAATCCCGAAGAAGTGCGGATCAAACCGGTCGACGGCGTCGAGAAACGCACCGTGGCGCGTGATGATCCTGCCCGGAGCGCCAGGAGTCGGATCGTAATAGAGGTTGGCGTCCCACCGCTCCCGCGGCACGTCCGTTACGCAATCGGTACCCTCTTGGAGCACCCGCCAGAAAGCCTCGGCATCGGGAGCCTTGGGGAAGCGGCAGGCCAGACCCACGATTGCGATTGGCTCGGACTCGTCCGTGGGCGCCTCGGCCTTCTGTGCGGTGGAGAGAGCCGTCTCCCGATTCGCGTGGATGAGATGGCGGGCGAGCTCATCCACCGTCGGATATTCCCAGAGCAGCGTGGGCAGGAGCGGCCTGCCGAGCCACTGCGAGAGCCCAGCGATCAACTTCAGGGCGTTGACCGAGTCGACACCCTGATTGACGAAGGGCTCGGTGGGAACCACCGCGCGCGCATCCCGGCCGAGCAACGAGGCCACCTGTTGTACAAGCCATTGCCGCAGCTCGCCGAGACCGCGCGGGCCATCTCCAATGCCTTGCTCATCGGATGTATGCCTTGTCTTCATCTGTTCCAGAAAAGACAATCGAGTTGGCGTGACACACTCAGGCAACAGGCATGCAACGTCACCGGCGCGTAACAGCGCTGGCGCGTGGCCCAAAGGCACTCAAACAGGAACTGTGTCTAGCGGCTCCAGCTCACTTCATGCGGCGACCGTATAAAGAACCGCGAACCCGTTTTCCAGCACTATCCGTGCGGCAACTGAGTTACCGAATCATTGAAAAACGCCCGTGGGCGTCTGTTCAAAACCAATCACCTTCAATCCCATACCCGGGTGAACTTCAGGTGTCGGGCCCGCGGGTGCAGTTGCCGCTACTCAAGGGATTAGAGCGTCTAACAAAGAGGCCTGGGCAGGTCGCCTGAGGACGCCTTTCTGGATGACCGGGCCGAGACCAGCGCGCCCAATCCCGTCCCCCGGCTCGGCCCGTCTCCGGACCTCCCCCCGGCTGTGCGGAAGGTGAAGCGCACCGGCAGAACCGTCTCACGCGGTCGGGTCGGGGGCCGGCGCGGTGGTGTGCAGGCTGCTCTTGGCTGTCTCCGCCGTTTCCAGCTTCGTGCCCGTATAGAGCAAGCCATCACTCCGTTTCCGGTCCCCGCCACATCGAGCCGGACAGGCGGGTTTCCCGCATCCGGCTCACCGCGAAGGCGTCATCTCACCGGGGTGATGGTTCCGCTCGGCGGGAGGCCAGCCTTCAGGACGGCGGAGTACTTCACCCGGTAGTCACCGAAGAGACCCCATCTGCCGTACACGACGTCCTTACTCCACCGCTTCCAGCCGAATCCCCCTCGCTTCGCTCTCTTCGCCGCAAACCGCCGCACCTTGAGCTCGACGTGGTGCTTTACCCCGTCGAGCGCCTGGTACGAGTTGGCCCAGCGGAAGTAGTTCACCCAGCCGCGCATGAGGGCATGCACCTCCCCCACGGCTGCCTGCACCGCGAGCGCTCGGTTGTCCCGCAGGACGTGGCGCACGCGGCGCAGGACTTCGGTGACCTTCTTTCGTCGAGGACTCGTGTTCGGGTACCACGTCCCGGTCATGGGGCTCCGCTTCCATCGGAAGTCGAAGATTCCTAGAAGCGATGCGTCGGGGCGGATTTCGCCGATGGCCTATCCTCGCGCGGAGTTCCTGCGGACTGATGGTGGGCTTTGTCATCCCGCTCCTGCCTCGCTCCTGCTGCTCGGAGTGCCTACGGTAGGGGCCCTTCGCTCCTCGGTGTGACGGGCCGGGGTAATGGATCGCAGCGGGGTCACCCAAGCTGTTCGTAGCGGGGCCGGCCAAGCGGATCGCACCGGGGGGCAGCCAAGCGGATCGCGAGCCGGGACTTGAAGAAGTGGCTGGCCGAGGTGGCCAACGTGCGCCGACACGGAAAGACGGGCCGGCGCCCGGTGGACGTCTTCCGCGAGGAGGAGTTGCCCGCCCTGCGACTGCTGCCCGCCAGGCGCTTCACGCCCGTCGTCTTCAATCCCAGCGTGCCCAAGCGTTGTCCGGACCTGCCTGGAGAGTTACGGAGCATCCCTCGTCTCGTACACCAGCGCCTCGACCCACGCCGTCTGCCAGTGCTCGTGGAAGTGCCGCACCAGGATGTCGTCGCAGGCCAGATTGGCCACCGTCGCCAGGGCCATCGCCTGCTCGCGCGGCTCCACCTGTGCGGTACGCGCCACCCTTTGCAGCTCCTCCACCACCCGTCTGGGCTGGAAGCGCAATGCCAGCATCGAGTTCGGCGGCTCCTCGGAGGACTCCTCCCGCCTGGCCTCCAGTGCCTCCTGCGCGGCCTGCCCCAGCAGCGTCGCGGGCGGGAACCAGACGAACAACGTCGGCAGCAGGTGCTCGGCCAATGCTTCCCTCCCC
>NZ_JABBJJ010000203.1 GCF_012933655.1 Pyxidicoccus fallax
CCCCCCAACGGGTGAAGACGTGGGACGAGGCGCTCGCGCTGGTGCGGGAGCGGTCCACGGACCTGCGCGGCGCGGAAGCCGGAGTGGAGCGCGCCAGGGGCCGGGCGCGTCAGGCGCTCGGAGCGCTGCTGCCCAACGCGCGCACCCAGGCCAGCGTCGCGTACGACGTGCTCAACCCCGGCGCGCCTCCGGTGAACAACGGCACGGGTGCTCCAACGGGAGGCAACGGCCGTGTCCCCACCGCGCCGCTGGGCACCGTCACCGGCACGCTGACGCAGTCCCTCGTGGACATCAGCGCATGGCGCGGCCTGTCGTCGGCCCGGGCCGCCGAGACGGGTGCGGTGGCCAACCTCCAGGACGCTCGCCGCCGCCTGACGCTGGGACTGGCGCAGGTGCTGGTATCCACCGTGGCCGCCGAGCGCGCCGCCGAAATCAACCGCGTGGGCCTGCAGCGCGCCCTGGAGCGCGCCGCCCTCACCCAGCGCTCGTTCGAGCTGGGCGCCGGCAACCAGCTGGACGTGGTGCGCGTCAACCAGGACGTCGCCGTGGCGCGCGGCGCGCTCGTCTCCGGTGACGAGCAACTGCGTCAGGCCCGCGAGGCCCTGGGCTTCGCGCTGGGCTTCGGCGCTCCCATGGGCGTCGACCCCTCCTTCAACCTCCAGGGCCTCGTCGACCAGACGCGCAAGGACTGCGCTCCGCTGGACAGCCTCGACGCGCGTCCCGACCTCGTCGCGGCGCGCGCGCAGGTGGAGTCCGCGCGCGACAGCCGCAGTCAGGCCTCCGCCGGCTACCTGCCCACGCTGGGCCTGTCCAGCACTCTGCTGGGCTTCACCACGGACCCGGGCTTTGGTCGCTTCGCGACGTGGAACGTCTCCGCGGTGCTGGCCGTGCCCCTCTGGGAGGGCGGCACCCGTGGGGGCCTGGTGCGTGAGCGCGCCGGCCTCGAGACGCAGGCGGAGGCGACGCTGGAAAGCGCCCGCCGCGACGTGGAAATCGAGGTGGCCCGGGCCCGGCGCGGCGTCGAGGTCGCCGAGGCGCTGGTGAAGACGGCCATCGAGTCGCGCGACCTGGCCGACCGGACCGACCGGCTGACCCGCCGTTCCTTTGAAGTGGGCCGCGGCAGCAGCCTGGAGCTGGTGCAGAGCGGCGCGGCATTGCGCCAGGCGGAGCTGAACCTGGTGCTGCGTGAATTCGAGTTCGTCCAGGCGCGCCTGGACGCATTCCTGACGGAGGCCCGGTGCGACTGGTGAACTGGAAGATGATGCGGAGTGCCGCCCTGATGCTGTCCCTGGCGGCGACGGGCTGCTCGACCAGCAAGGCGGCTCCGGCGGAGCCACCGCCTCCTCGCGAGGTGGACGTGGTGACCCTCGCGCCTCGCGCGGTGCGCGACACCGGGGAGTACCTCGGCTCGCTCATCTCGCGGCAGAGCGTCACGGTGCTGCCGCAGGCAGCCGGCTACGTGCGCCGCATCCACGTGAAGCCCGGCCAGCAGGTGGAGGAAGGCACCCCGCTGGTGCAGGTGGACGCGCGCGAGGAGACGGCCGCGCTCGACAGCGCCCAGGCCCAGCTCAGCTCCGCCCAGGTCAACCTGGAGCTGGCGCGCCGCACCCTGGCCCGCACCGAGGCGCTCAACAAGGAGGGCCTCGCCAGCGCCCAGGAGCTGGAGAGCGCCCGCGCCCAGGTGGACGCCGCCGAGGCCGCTTCGCGTTCGTCGGCCGCGCAGGTGACACAGCGCCAGGTGCAGTTGCAGTTCAACCTGGTGCGCGCGCCCTTCGCCGGCACGGTGGGTGACGTGCTGGTGCGGCTGGGCGACTACGTCAGCGCCAGCACCGTCCTCACCAGCATCGCCCAGGCGGACGTGCTGGAGGTGAGCGTGGCGGTGCCCTCGCCGCGCGCCCGCGCGCTGAAGCCGGACACCGCGCTGGAAATCCTTGACGCGCAGGGCAAGGTGCTGCTCACCAGCAGCGTCTTCTTCGTGGCGCCCCAGGCCGACCCGCGCACCCAGCTGGTGGAGGTGAAGGCGGCCTTCCGCAACACCGTGGGCCTGCGCCCCAGCGAGCTGGTGCGCGCACGCCTCGTCTACTCCGTGCGCGACGCGCTGCAGATTCCGGCGCTCGCGGTGGTGCGCCAGAGCGGCCAGCCTTTCGCGCTGGTCGTGAGGGAGAAGGAAGGCAAGACGGTGGTGGAGCGCCGTCCCATCACCCTCGGCGCGCTGGGGGAGATGACCTACGTCGTCGAGAAGGGCCTTCAGCCGGGCGACCTCGTCGCGGTGTCCTCCCTGCAGGCGCTGCGCGACGGCATGCCCGTGAAGGTCAAGTCCGCGCGGAGCCCCGAAGGCAGCGTCCTGAGCAGCGCGCCACGACAGGGCATCGCGGACAGTCAGCCTCCCGGAGGCATTCCGGGGACTGAGGCCCAGACGAGCGCGCAGCCCCAGCGCGTCGCGGGCGTCCTCCCTCGTGGAGATATCCCTGGCGCTGGAGCTCAACCCCAGCGCGCCGGAGACCTCCGGCCTCTCCGCTCCGACCGCTGAGCGAAGGAACGCACGGCCATGTTCATCGACTTCTTCATCCGCCGGCCCGTCTTCGCCATCGTCTGCTCCATCCTCGTGACGCTGGTAGGGGCCATCGCCATCCCCTCGCTGCCCATCGCCCAGTACCCGGACCTCGCCCCGCCGCTGGTGGTGGTCTCGGCCAACTACGTGGGCGCCAGCGCCGAGGTGGTGGAGAGCGCCGTCACGATTCCCCTGGAGCAGGAGCTCAACGGCGTGGAGGGCATGCGCTACATCTCCTCCACCAGCAGCAACAACGGCACCAGCCAGATCATCGTCACCTTCGAGCCCACACGCGACATCGAGGTGGCCGCCGTCGACGTGCAGAACCGCGTCAGCCGCGCCGCGTCCCGCCTGCCCGCGCAGGTGAATCAGGCGGGCATCGTCGTCAACAAGGCCTCCACCCAGATTCTGATGTCCATCGCGCTGTACAGCCCGGACGACCGCTACGACGCGCGGTTTCTCAGCAACTACGCCGACGTGAATCTCAAGGACGCCCTCAAGCGCGTGCGCGGCGTGGGAGACGTGACCATCTTCGGCGAGCGCAAGTTCTCCATGCGCCTGTGGCTGGACCCCACGGAGCTGGCACGCCGCAAGCTCACCCCGCAGGACGTCACGCGCGCCCTCCAGGAGCAGAACCTCCAGGTCGCGGCGGGCCAGGTGGGCCAGCCGCCCTCCGCCGAGGACCAGCCCTACCAGCTCGCCGTGCGCGCCCAGGGCCGCCTCGTGGAGCCGGAGGAGTTCGGTGACATCGTCCTCATGCGCCAGACGGACGGCAAGGCCGTGCGCGTGAAGGATGTGGGCCGCGTGGAGCTGGGCGCGGAGAACTACAGCACGCTGCTGCGCTTCAGCGGGAAGAAGGCCGTCGGCGTCGCCATCTTCCAGTTGCCCACCGCCAACGCGCTGGACGTGAGAGACCGCGTCTACGCGGAGCTGGCGCGACTGTCGAAGAACTTCCCACCGGGCATCGAATACCAGACGGGCACGGACACCACGCTCGCGGTGCGCGCCACCATCCACGAGGTCCTCCAGACCCTGATGGAAGCCATCGCCCTCGTCATCCTCGTCATCTTCCTGTTCCTGCACGGCTGGCGCAGTGTGCTCATCACCGCCCTCACCCTCCCCGTCTCGCTGGTGGGCACCTTCGCCTTCGTCCAGTGGATGGGCTTCTCCATCAACACCCTCACCCTGTTCGGCCTCACCCTGGCCACGGGTCTCGTGGTGGACGACGCCATCGTCGTCATCGAGAACATCGAGCGGCTGATGGTGGAGAAGCACCTGTCCGCGGCCCAGGCCGCGCGCGAGGGCATGAAGGAGGTGGCCAGCGCCGTCATCGCCATCTCCATCGTGCTGGTGGCGGTCTTCATTCCGGTGGCGTTCTTCCCCGGCACCACCGGCGCCATCTACCGCCAGTTCGCGCTCACCATCGCCGCGTCGGTGGCGCTGTCCACCTTCTGCGCCCTCACCCTCACGCCCGCCCTCAGCGCGCGGATGCTGCGGCATCAGCCGGGACAGAAGTGGGTCTTCTTCCGCAAGGTCGACCAGGCGCTCGACTGGACGCGGACCGTGTACGTCCGCCACCTGCGCTCGATGCTGAAGCGCCCGGTCATCATCCTCGGCGCCTTCCTCCTGTGCATCGCCGCCACGGTGTGGCTCCTGCGCACCGTGCCCAGGGGCTTCATCCCCGACGAGGACCAGGGCTACCTCATCATCTCCGTACAGGGGCCGGAGGGCATGTCGCTGACCCAGACGGAGAAGGTGATGGCGGAGGTCGAGGCGGTGCTGCAGGCGCAGCCGGAGGTCCGCGCCATCTTCGCCAACGGCGGCTTCTCTCCCCAGGGCACCGGCCCCAACATGGCCAACATCTTCGTCCCGCTGAAGCCCTGGGACGAGCGTCCGGGGAAGGACCAGTCGGTGGCCGCGCTGGTGGAGCGGCTGCGAGGCCCCCTTGGCCGCATCGGCGGCGCGCGCGTGGTCCCCTTCCAGCCTCCCGCCATCCGCGGCGTGGGCAGCGTGGGCGGCTTCCAGTTCGTCATCGAGGACGTGGACGGCACCAGCTCGCTGGACCAGCTCGCCTCCGCGGCGCAGGAGCTGATGGCGAAGGGGAACGAGGACCCGCGGCTGCGCGGCGTCTTCACCGGCTTCAACACGGACACGCCGCTCTTGAACGTGGAGGTGGACCGGCAGAAGGCCAAGGCGCTCGGAGTCCCCATCGAGCAGGTCTTCAGCACGATGCAGGTCTACATGGGCAGCCAGTACGTCAACGACTTCAACTACGCCAACCGCGCGTACCGCGTCTACGTGCAGGCCGAGCAGCAGTTCCGCGACAGCCCGCAGGACATCAGCGCCTTCTACGTGCGCAGCGACAGCGGCGACATGATTCCGCTGGAGGCACTGGTGAAGGTGGAGCCCACCGTGTCCGCGCAGACCATCCGCCACTACAACCTCTTCCGTGCCGTGGAGCTCAACGGCCAGCCCGCTCCCGGCGTGTCCTCCGGTCAGGCCCTGGAGCGAATGGAGGAACTGGCCGCGCAGGTGCTCCCGCAGGGCATGAGCGCGGAGTGGACGGGCATCAGCCTGGAGCAGCAGCAGAGCGGCGGCCAGACACTCACCCTCTTCGCGCTGGGCCTGCTCTTCGTCTTCCTGGTGCTGGCGGCGCAGTACGAGAGCTTCAGCCTGCCGCTGGTCATCATCCTCTCGGTGCCGCTGGCCCTCATGGGCGCGCTGGCCCTGCAGCTCGCGCGCGGCTTCACCAACGACGTGTTCTGCCAGCTCGGGCTCGTGATGCTGGTGGGCCTCGCCAGCAAGAACGCCATCCTCATCGTCGAGTTCGCCGAGCAGCTGCGTGAGCGCGGCAGGAGCGCCATCGACGCGGTGGTGGAGGCGGCCGAGGTGCGGATGCGTCCCATCCTGATGACCTCGATTGCGTTCCTCCTCGGCGTGGTGCCGCTGATGACGGCATCGGGCGCGGGCGCCGCCTCGCGCAACTCGCTGGGCACGGCGGTGTTCGGCGGGATGCTCGTGTCCACCGTGGTCAACTTCGTCTTCATCCCCGGCCTGTACGTGCTGATGCGGAGATTGTGGGGCGAGAAGCAGCCGACCGTCGGCGACGTGGTGGCTCCGGCACCGTCTCACTGAGTGCCCCGTGGTAAATCCCAGCCAGGATGGAGCGCCCACTCCGTATGTCCCATACGGGACGAGGAGGCCTGCTCCCTCCCGAAATCCAAGAACGAGCAAGCGATGCGCGGATGGCTGGCGGTACTGGCGGTGATGTGGGTGGGACTGGCGGCGTGTAGCGGGGATGACGCGGAGGACAGAGGGCCCGTGAAACGGGCGGACTTCAACGCGAAGGTCACCGAGGCCCTCTGCGAGCGGTTCGAACGCTGTGGGCTCGTCGAGGACCGGGAGCGCTGTCAGGAGGAGCAGGCGCGCGAGGGCATGGCGTCTCGCCTCTCCATGGGCACACGGTACGACGACGCCCTCGCGGAAGGCCGGGTGCGCTACGACGCGGAGGCGGCGCGTGATTGCGTGGACTCCCTTCGCGAGGGGAGCTGCGAGGCGTCGCCCACGAGCCTGTCCATGCTGAGCCGGGGCATCGAGTACGACCCTCAGTGCCGCATCCTCCTGGGACAGGTCGAGGACGGCGCCGCCTGCCAGTCCACCGTCGAGTGCCGTGAAGGCGCCTGGTGCGACGCGCTTCCCTGGGCCTGCGGCGGCGTGTGTCGGCGCGAGCCGCTGCCGGAAGCCGTCATCGCGAACGACGGGTGCCCGTGGGGCACCGTCCTCATCGGCGGCAAGTGCCTCACGCCCGGAGGCGTGGGCACGCGCTGCGGGGCGGAGAACAACGTGGCGCTGGGCGTCTGCGACCAGACCACGTGGTGTGGCCCCACGAACCAGACCCACGGGACGTGCCAGCCGCGGGCCACCGAGGGCCAGGCCTGCAGCGACATCGAGGGCCCGTTTTGCGTCTGGTCCCAGTACTGCGGCGCCAGCGGTACCTGCCAGAAGGCTCGCGGCGAAGGCGAGTCCTGCACCGCGCCCGGCCTCAGCCGCTTCGGGTACCAGGAGTGCCAGCTCGAGCTGTTCTGTGATGGCGACGAGAACCAGCCCGGCACCTGCCGTCGCCGGCTCGGGGAGGGCGCCTCCTGCCGCGAAACCTTCGAGTGCGAGAGCGACCTGGGTTGCGCCAGCGCGCAGCCCAACGAGGGCGTGAAGGGGACGTGCCAGCGGGCTCCCACGAAGGGGGAGTCCTGCCCGGACGGCTTCTGCGCCCCGGGCATGCTGTGCTCGTATGACACGAAGACCTGCGTCACCCTGTCGCGCCTCGGCGAGCCGTGCGAGGTCGACGACAACTGCTACCTCTCCGGCAGCTGCGTGGACGGCATCTGCCGCATCTACGGCTCGCAGTCCTGCCAGTGACGCCCCGGCGAGGGGAGCGGTGACACGCCGTTCCCCTCGCGCGGGCCCGCGTCAGGCGCCCTTCGGGGCCTTGCCGCGCGCCGCCAGCTCGCGCTCCACGTAGAGCCGCAGGATGTGCATGAAGTCCTGCGCGTTCGTCACCACGCCGAAGGCCTGGTGCGTGCCGCGGTCCTTGAGCTTGCTCACCACGAACTCGGACGAGTCCACGCAGATGGTGGGCAGCTCGCGCAGGGTGCCGTCCTTCTCCGTGACGAAGGCCGGCAGCATGTTGCCGGTGGCGATGGCGTGCAGCGCGGTGGCGATCATCACCGCCATGGTGGCCTTCACCGCGTGACGGCGCATGGCGTCCTGCGCGGCCAGGTTGTCGGTGACGACGTCCGGCAGCGGCCCGTCGTCGCGGATGGAGCCCGTCAGCACGAAGGGCACCTTGTGCACCACGCAGGCGTGCATGATGCCGTTGGTAATCACGCCCGCCTCCACCGCCTTCGCGATGGAGCCCGCCGCGCGCACCTTGTTGATGGCGCGCATGTGCAGGCCGTGGCCGCCCGAGGTGGCCTCGCCCGAGTGGCTCATCCCCAGCGTGGTGTTGAAGATGGACGCCTCGATGTCGTGCACCGCCACCGCGTTGCCCGCCAGGAGCGCGCCCACGAAGCCGTTGGCGATGAACCACGTCATGTCCACGCGCGCCCGCGAGTGCACCAGCGCCGGGCCCGTCACCCACACCGGGTAGCCGCCCCGCTCGCGCTCCTCGACCAGCAGCCGCGCCATCTGCGCGTAGTCGATGGGCTTCTCGCGAGACACCTCGCTCGTCATGAACTTGAACTCACCCTCCCCGCCCTCCATGAGGTAGGCCATGTTCACGTACACGCCCTGGGTGCCGTCCTCGGCGTGGCCCACCACCACGCGCTCGCCCGCGCGCACGCGCCGGCCCTCGCGGGCCCACAGCTCGCCCTGCGCGTCCAGCACCAGCGCGCAGTCCATGCGCGGCTCGCGGGGCATGCGCCAGGCGCCGTCCACGCGCACGTAGGTGGGGAGGTTGGTGGTGGAGAAGAAGCCCTCCGGCAGGACGCCGTCCGCGGGAGCGGGCTGGAAGCGCGCGTCGGGGCACTCGGTGAAGCGCGCGGCCTTGAAGTCGGGATGGGGAATGAGGGTGCTCATCAGGCCGGCACCATGCGCGGCCCACCCGTCCGGTTCAAGCCTCTTGGCGCCAGGGCCACCCCCTCCCGTCCTCCAGCGGCCAGGCCGGGGGCTCCGGTTCCCCCGTAACGCGCCCCGACATGCGGGCCCGGGCTCAGCGTCCCCCGTGACTCGCGGAGAAGGCCGCCAGCTCGCTCCGCAGCAGCTCCGCGTAGCGGTCCGCCGCCCGGCGCAGGCGCGCGGCCTCGTCCGGGGCGCTCGCGTCGTAGGACATCGCCGCCAGCATGTGGTGGCCCAGCTGGAAGGCGAGGTACGCCTGACGGTGGAAGCGCAGCACCTCGGGTGACGGCAGGTGGCCCTTGTGGCGCTCCACCACCGTGCACAGCGCGCCCAGCGCGTCCGCGTCCAGCGCCAGCTCCACCGCCGCGCCCGCGAGGTCCCACGCGAGGTCCTGGCATCCCACCAGGTCATGCCCGCGCGCGTGGTCCACGCCGTCCGCCTTCAGCACGCGGCCTCCCGGCAGCACCAGCCACTCCCACGCGTGCATCCGGTTGTCCGTCACCGTCCGGCGCACCGCGCTCGCCAGCGCGTCCAGCCGCGGCTCCCACGCGTCCAGCGCGGAGGATACGGCACGTCCCAGCGTCTGCTCGGTGTTGTAACGCGCCATCTCCCACAGCGCGCGCGGGGACGCCCCGCACTCGTCGCCCACCGCGCCGAAGTGGTGCGAGCGGAAGCCGAGGTACGCGCCCACGCGCTCCACCAGGGCCCAGCGGTCCACCGCATCCGGCACCACGCTCAGCGGCCGCGCCTCCTCCAGCCAGGGCTGCACGAGGAAGCCGTGCCGCAGTCCCGCCACCGGCACGCCGAAGCCCGCCTCCGCCAGCGCTCGCGCCTGGAGATACGCGCGGGCCCCATGCGCCCCCAGCCCCACGAACTTCAGCAGCCAGCTCCGGCCGCCCGCGCGCAGCAGGTACTTGCGCCGCTCCTGCCACGGGTGCACCGCCGGCCACTCCGACTCCGGCGCACCGCTCAAGAAGAGGCGGCGCCAGCCTCCACCCGCCACATCCTCGGGCGCTCCCTCGGCCACCCCGGTGAGGTCCTCCACCCAACGCGTCAGCGCATGGGACGGGTCGGACGGGCGCAGCAGCAGCGATTCGAAGTCCACCACGCGCTTGTCGGCGCGGGCCCAGCGCTCGCGGTGCGCGGCCTTCGCCTGGGGACCCAGGTCCCCCGCGTGGCTCGGGAAGAAGGTCACTGACTCCGGCGCCGCGCCGTGCGCCTCCAGGAAGTCCGCCACCGCGCCGAACGAGGAGCCCGACAGGCCCGGCCCTTCGTCCACCACCGCGAAGCGCCAGCCCGCGCGCGCTTCCTCGACCAGCCGCGCGGACAGGTCCGGCGAGAGGGACAGTGTGCGCTCGAAGGGGTGCCCTCCCGGGCGCACGGTGCACAGCGCCTCCGTTCCCAGCCCCGCGGCCACCATGCCCGCCAGTCCCGTGCCGATGCCGCGGATGCCGATGACACGCCAGGGCCGCCCGTCCGAGGGCACCGCGCGGGCCGCCTCGAGGTACGCCTCCGGATAGAGCGCGTAGAAGGCGTAGCCCTCCGGCACCTTGCACCGCACGGGCTCGCGCGGTGCCAGGGCGGCGAGCGACTCCAGGAGCGGCGTCAGCGGCTCCAGGTCCGCGCGGAAGCCCTGCGTCCACGACGTGGCCACGGCATGGCCGAGCGCCAGCAGCGCGGCCTCGCACGCGCGGGCCAGCGGGGTGTCTCCATCACCGCCCCGCTGTGCGGACTCCGCGTCCAGCGTGCCCTGGGCCCACTCGCCCACGCGGATGAGCAGCGACACCAGCGCGGAATGACGGGGCAGGCCCGGTGACAGCGCCTGCACCTCGGTCCTCACGATGGCGAGCGCGCGCGCCTCGGCGAGGGCGTCCACCTCTCGCGGGTGGTCTCCGTACACCAGCATGACGCTCCCGGGGTCAGTCGTGGTTGTCGTCGGCGTCCGCGGGCGGCGGATTGCGCAGATGGCTGTAGGCGACGTCGGCCAGCGCGTTGAAGGTGGGCATCGTCCACGGCAGCCCGTGCCTCGCGCGCCAGTCCTCCGCCCACGCCATGAAGGTCCGGAGCTGCTCCGGGCTGGGCGACACCTGCCAGCGCTGCCGCTTGGCCAGCGTCAGCGCCTCCAGTGGCGGGTGCCCCAGCGCCACCATGCAGCACAGCGCGAGCAGCGCGCTGCGCCCCACGCCGTGCTCGCAGTGGATGAGGACCTTGTGTCCCTGGGACAGGTGCTCCGTCACCCAGGTGACGCCGTCGTCAATCATGTCGCGGCGGATGGCGCGCATGTCCACCGTGGGCAGGTGCAGCAGGGTGATGCCGTGCTCGCGCAGGAGGTGCTCGTCGTCACACTCCTCGACGCGGACGTCCACCACGTAGCGGATGCCCAGCTTCCGTGCGAGGTGCTCCGCCGCCTCGATGGGGTAGCGCCCGCCCACCGCCAGCGAGGGCAATATCCAGTCCAGGTTGAGCCTGCGGAAGGACTCGCTCATGCGCCGCAGGGTAGGGACGCTGGCGCCCCACCGGGAGGGGCCTCCGTCACTCCCCGAGCGCTTCCGGACATGGCGCCTGTCCGCCCCTCCACCACCTGACGCTCCGAGGCCGTGCTTGCGACGAGGGGCCAGTGGCGCGGCGCGGAGCGCGGCCACACCCCTGCCCCATGGAAGGCCAGCACCACCTGAAGCCGGGCCCGCTGTCGGGCGTGGTCCACCGCAACATCCGCGCCCTGGTGGAGGAGCGCCGCGAGCTGGAGCGCAGGAAGACGCGCCAGCAGCGCATCGCCGACGGCATCACCCGCTTCACGGGCAGCATGATCTTCGTCTACCTGCACCTGGCACTGTTCGGTGGTTGGCTCATCATCAACGCCGGCCTCGTGCCGGGGGTGAAGCCCTTCGACCCCTTCCCCTTCGTCATGCTGGCGATGTGGGCCTCGGTGGAAGCCATCTTCCTGTCCACCTTCGTCCTCATCAGCCAGAACCGCCAGGCCGAGCTGGCCGACAAGCGCGCCGACCTGGACCTCCAGGTCAACCTCCTCGCCGAGCACGAAATCACCCGCCTCATCCACATGGTGGATGGCATCGCGGATCGCCTCGGCGTGCAGACCGGCCGCGACGCACACCTGGAGGAGCTCAAGCGCGACGTGGCCCCGGAGAAGGTCCTGGCGGAAATCGAGCGCCACAACCGCCCGGAGTCCCTCCCCGAAGAGCCCGACAACCCCACGGACATCCCACACTGAGGCTGTGTTCCTTGGCTGTAGGTGAAAAACGCAGGGGGTAAGCAACTTCCATTTTCAGGCCCCGAGAATGGTTGCACAGGTCCACTCGTGACGCCCCCGCGTCGCCGCAAACTTCGGAGCCCCCCATGAGCAGCTACCGCATCAAGTCCGGTGACACCCTGTCCGGTATCGCGCAGCGGTATGGCACCAGCGTCAGCGCGCTGATGAAGGCGAATCCGCAGATCAAGAACGCGGACCTCATCTACGCCGGCAAGTCGCTGAACATCCCCGGCGCCAAGGACGGCTTCGACGGGCCGAAGAAGGGCAACAACAACTACACCAACCCTCCGCAGAACGCGGGCGGCACGGGTGGCACCGGCGGCACGGGCGGCGTGGACACCAGCGGCAGTGGCGCTCCGACCGGTGACGCGTTCGACATCGCCAAGTCGCACCTGGGCAAGAACGCGGGCTCGCTCAAGCTGGAGAAGAACGGCGTGGGCAGCGACATGGAGGACTGGGTCCCCAACAACGTCAACTGCGCCAACTTCGTCTCCGCGTGCCTGGAGCAGGCGGGCCTCATCACCAACGCCCAGCACGACAACAGCGTGATGGGCCTGATGGCGAAGCTGGACAAGGACCCGGACTTCAAGCGCGTGGACCTGAAGGACGCGAAGCCCGGTGACGTGGTGTCCATGAAGACGCCGGGCGGCCAGCACGTGGTGATGTTCGCGGGCTGGAAGGACGGCAAGCCCCAGTTCATCGGCTCCAACAACGTCAACGCGGATGGCTCGCAGAAGGTGACCATCAGCTCGATGAACTACCCCATCATGGCCGTCCACCAGCACCGCGGCTGAGCGTCCGCGCGCTGTTGAATGAGTCCCACGGGGCTCCGGGTCCGTCCCTTCCGGGCGGACACGGGGCCCCGTCGCATTTCAGCCGGTCGTCTCGCGCCGTGCGCGCAGCTCGCGGATGACGCCGACGAAGGCCCGCAGTCCCGCCGGCACGTGGCGGTGGCCCGGGTAGTAGAGACGGAGGCCGGGCCAGGCGGGCGTCCAGTCCTCCAGCACGCGGATCAGCTTCCCCGAGGCCACGTACGGCGCGACGGCCCACTCGCTCAGGTACGCCAGCCCCACGCCCTTCAGCGCGGCCTGGAGCCGCAGCTCATCATGGTCCAGCGTGAGTGAGCCCTTCACGTCCACCGCGACTTCCTCGCCGCGCTTCTCGAACTCCCACCGGTGGATGGCGCCGCTCTTCGTGCGGAAGCGGATGCAGTTGTGGGAGAGGAGGTCGCCGGGCGTGGCGGGACGTGCACGTCCCTTGAAGTAGCGTGGCGAGCCCACCACGGCGAGGCTCACGTCCGGGCTGCACGGCACGGCAATCATGTCCCGGGGCACGGCCTCCGCGAGCCGCACGCCCGCGTCGAAGCCCTCGGCGACGATGTCGATGAGCCGATCCTCCGTGACGAGGTCCACCTGCATGTCCGGGTAGCGCAGGAGGAACTCCAGCACGTACGGCATGAGCACCATGCGCGCGGCGCCCTCCGACGCGTTGATGCGCAGCGTGCCCGTGGGCGTGTCGCGGAACTCGTTGACGACCTCCATGGCGTCGGACAGCTCGCGGAGCGCCGGCCGCACGCGGGAGAGGAAGCGCTCGCCCGCTTCCGAGAGCGCCACGCTCCGCGTCGTGCGGTGGAAGAGCCGCACGCCCATGCGCTGCTCCAGCGTGGAGATGGCGTGGCTCAGCGCGGACGGAGACATCCCCATCTCGGCCGCCGCCGCGCGGAAGCTCCGGTGCGTGGCCACGGCGACCACCGCGTTCAGTTCGAGGAGACCGGCTCGTTTCATTGTTCGAGTTCCTGCATCAACCCATCCGATATCGACCGTCTTATTTCAATAATACCCGGCCGCTACCTTCGCTCCTGTCCGCCCCACTCCCGGGGCACAGCGGAGCGAGAACATGAAGAAGACTGTCCTCATCACGGGTACCTCCACCGGTTTCGGCAGGGCCGCCGCCCGGCTGTTCGCGAGCGAAGGCTGGAACGTCATCGCGACGATGCGCTCACCCGACGCCGAGAAGGAGCTCGTCCATCGAGACAACGTGCTCGTCATCCGGCTCGACGTGCAGGACCACGGCAGCATCGACCGGGCCATCTCCGAGGGGCTCGCGCGCTTCGGGAGAATCGACGTGCTCATCAACAACGCGGGCTTCGGGCTGCATGGCGTCTTCGAGACGATTTCCCGGGAGCGCATCCAGGAGCAGTTCGACGTCAACGTCTTCGGAGTCATGGACGTCACCCGGGCCGTCCTGCCGCACTTCCGGAAGCAGAAGGCCGGGGTCATCATCAACGTCAGCTCGGGCGCGGGCGTCTTCACGCTGCCCCTGCTGTCCGCGTACTGCGCGAGCAAGTTCGCCCTGGAGGGCTTCTCCGAGGCGCTCTCCTACGAGCTCGCGTCCCAGAACATCGTCGTCAAGATTGTCGAGCCCGGCGGCGTCACCAGCACCGACTTCGTGAAGCGCAGCGGCGACGAGGCCGCGCGCAACGCCTCCATCGCGGACTACGCGCCCTTCATCGCCGGCGCCAACGCCGTCTTCGACGGGCTGAAGTCCGCGCGGCTGGCGAGCTCGGAGGACGTCGCGCGCGTCCTCTTCCGCGCCGCCACGGATGGCTCGGACCAGCTGCGCTACGTGGCCACCGAGGACATCGCGCCCCTGGTCCGGGCGCGGCGGGAGACGTCCGAGAAGGACTACATCGCGTTCATGCGGTCGCGGTTCATGCCCCGGCCGTGAGGCCGGCGAGTCACCGCTCCGGCTTCGGCGCGAGCGCCAGCGCGGCCTGGAGCAGCGGGCTGCGGGTGGCGGACTTCCGCCACGCGGCGTGGATGGGGCCGGAGCGCGCGCCCGGAAGGGGCCGGGCCACCACGCCCGCCTCGCGCGGGCCTCCGGGCAGCACCGAGGCCACCAGCGAGTAGCCCAGCCCCGCCGCCACGAAGCCGAGGATGGTCTCCGACGAGTCCGCCGCGTGCAGCCGCTTCGGCTTCACGCCCGCCAGCGCCAGCTCCCCGAGCTGTAGCTCCCGCAGGTGCCGGTCCGTGCTGTAGGCGATGAAGGCGTCGTCTCGCAGCTCCGCCAGCCGCACCTGCCGGCTCTTCGCCTGCGGGTGGTTGGAGGGCAGCACGAGGAACGGGTACGTGCGCCCCACCTCACGCGCCTCCACGTCCTCCGGCACCTCCGGAAGGTGGTCCACCACCAGGTCCGTGTCGCCCGAGCGCAGCACGTCCAGCGCGGGCACCTTGGACTCGAAGAGGGCCACCTCGATGTCCGGCCGCTTCGCCTGGAGCCGCCGCAACCACGCCGGCAGGAGGTGGCGCAGCACGTGGCCGGAGGCGTGGACGCGCAGCGTGCCGCCCACGTCGCCCTTGCGCAGCGACTGCACCACCGCGTCCAGCCCTTCCAGGAAGGGCGCCACGTGCGCGTACAGCGCGCGGCCCTCGGGCGTCAGCACCACGCGGTCCTTCCCGACGCGCTCGAAGAGGGGCACGCCCACCTCCTCCTCCAGCCGCTTCACCTGCTGGTGCACCCCTGGCTGGGTTATCGGATACGGAAATGAGCGCGCCGCCCGCGCGTATCCTTCCGCGCGCGCCACCCGGTAGAAGCCCTCGAGCCGCTGGAGCTGAATCATCCACTCCAGGTTATCAATGGGCG
This sequence comes from Pyxidicoccus fallax, assembly GCF_012933655.1. Classification (GTDB taxonomy): domain Bacteria; phylum Myxococcota; class Myxococcia; order Myxococcales; family Myxococcaceae; genus Myxococcus; species Myxococcus fallax. Next base: position 15,075 of record NZ_JABBJJ010000203.1, read on the forward strand.
ATGGACTAGTTCCATGCGCTTTATGACCGGAAGGTGCATGTTTCCTCCCGTCAGCGAGCACGGCTCGCTCCGAGGAGGAAGCACGCATGTCCCGCGCCACGCCGAAGGTCGTCGTTCCCCACAGCACCGCCTGGGTTGCCCAGACCTGGCTGTCCTTCGTCCTGTCTGTCGGAGTGACGGCGGTGGGCATCTGGAACCTGCCGGTGGACGTCTGGGTGAAGTCCTTCCTGGGCATGGGGCTGCTCTTCACAGTGGGCTCCACCTTCAGCCTGTCGAAGACGGTGCGGGACCAGCACGAGATGGAGCAGCTCGGCACGCGCATCGACGAGGCCCGCGTGGCCCGGCTCCTGTCCGAGCACGACCCGGTGGCGCCGCCGAAGCTGTGAGGCCACGCTTCACGGAGTAGCCTGTCCGGCATGTTCGACGGGCTCACCCTGCTGGTCCCCGCCAAGGCCGACGTGGAGCGCGACGCCGTCACCCGCGCGTGGGAGGCGCGAGGCGGCGAGGTGCTGAGGATGGACCGCTTCTGGAGTCCCCCCGAGGTGGACCGCGCGCGGGTGCGCCTCTACGGCAACGACACCTTCTGCCTGGTGCTGGCGCAGAAGCTGGGCCTGACGCTCGTGTCCCCGCCGGACGACCTGCTGCTGAAGGTGGACCCGGCGCGGGTGAAGCGCGAGGTGCACGGCACCACGCTGGAGCGCGTCTCCACGGAGGCGTTCCCCCGCTTCATCAAGCCGCTGGTGCCCAAGGTGTTCCGCGCCGCGGTGTGGCCCGGGCCCGAGGCGCTCGCGGAGGAGTGCCGGGGACTCACGCCGGACACGCCCGTGCTGTCGTCGGAAGTCGTCTCCCTGCGCGCGGAGGCCCGGGCCTGGGTGCTCGACGGGCGCGTGCGCACGTGCGCGGTGTACGAGGGCGAAGGCGTGGTGGCGGAGGCCGAGGCGTTCCTCGCCACCGTGGCGCGCGAGGCGGTGCTGCCCCGCGTGTGCGTGCTGGACGCGGCGTTCGTGGAGGGACGGGGCTGGGCGCTGCTGGAGGCCAACGCGGCCTGGGGCGCGGGGCTCAACGGGTGCGACGCGGCCGAGGCGGCCCGCTGCATCGCCGAGGCGACGCGGGCCTGAAGCGCGTCAGGGCGCGCCGCGGCCCGTCTGCAAGCAGATGAGCGCCTCGTCCAGGAGGGGCAGCGCCGCCTCCGTCCAGCCCTTCAGCTTCGCGCGCGGCGGCAGCGGAACGGAGGGCGGGATGAGGCCCGCCAGCGCGGCGTCCTCGATGAGCTGGGCCTGCTGCTCGGGGTTGAGCTCGGCCCAGCGCAGGTGGCGGGCCACCGCCTTGCGCCAGTCGTAGCCCTCGCCCCACCACTGCGCGACGAGCGCGGCGCTCAGGTACGCGGTGCCGCCGTGCTGGTGCTGCCACACGTGCGTCAGCTCGTGCACCAGCAGCCCGAAGTCCACCGTCTCCCGCCCCGGCACGAAGAGGGTGTTGCCGTGCGCGAAGGCCCGGCCCGTGACACCGAGCAGGCCCAGCCGCGCCTCCTTCACCCGCACCCGGGCGTAATCGAGGCTCTCGCCGAAGATGGGGTGCAGCCGGGCCAACTCCTCGTCCGTGAGGCGGCGGCCCGGCACCTCCACACCGGCCAGCACCTGCACCGCGCTCAGCACGCGCCCGGCCAGCATCAGCACCAGGTCCGCCGGCATCAGCGCCACGCGCGTCAGCCCGTGCCGCAGCCGGGGCAGGCCCTCGCGCGGACGGCCGCGGGCACAGCGGGACGCGCCTCCGGCGAGCGACGTCAGCACCACGCCCATGCTCCGCGCGACACCCAGTGACGCGCTCGCCACTCCCGTCAGCAGGCCATGGCCCGCATCCACCAGCCGGGCGTGGAAAGAGGACACGCGGCCCACCGCCAGGACCTCAGCGCCCGCCCGCGGCGGCACGCCTCGCGTCGGCCACGCCCAGCACCGACTCCACGAGGGAACGAAGCGCGCCCGGACGCCACGGCCGCGCCAGCGCGAAGTGGGTGTGGCACGAGGCGCTGTACGCCGCCGCCAGCTCCGGACGGAAGTGCGACGACACGAGGATGCGCGGTCCCGTGAAGCCCCGCTCCACCAGCCGCACCAGGAAGGCCGGCACCCCGGAGCGCTCCGCCGTGTCCAGGTCGATGACCAGCGCGTCCGGCAGCGCGCTCACGTCCAGCCGCCGGTCCGCCGACGCCGTGCCCAGCGTGTGCACCAGCTCGAAGCCCGACGCCAGCTCCCGGCCAATGGCCAGCCGGAGTAAGGGTGATTCGGACACCAACATCACCCGCGGCGCCCCCGGTGCCGGCACCCCATGACGCACCCGGCCAGGCCTCTCACCCGAGGCGAGCGCCAGACGCAGCGCGCCAACCTCCTTCAGGTTCCGGGTGAGGCGGGACGCCAGACAGCTCGAATGGGGGGCAGGAGCGTGGGACACACCCGGAGAGTAACCAGCAATAGCGGAAATATCAAGCTTTGCTTCAATTCTTGCGCAAACGGCCGCGTGGACCCGGAGTCCCGGGGTTTGGCCACGCGGTTGAGACCCGTGTGCGATGAACTTCCGTTCAGTAGGTCGGGAAAGACCACTGACCACCTGAACTGGGGTTCAATGGACCCGCCTGATTCTCAGGCGCCGAGCGGGGCTCAGTCGAACTCGAGCGCGCGCTGGAAGTCGGCCGGGTTGGAGGCGGCGCTCTGGGCCGTGTCCAGGGTGATGATGCCCTCGCGGTAGAGCTGGGTGAGGTGCTGATCGAAGGACTGCATGCCGAACATGTCGCGGCCCTTCTCGATGACGTCCTTCAGCTCGCTGGCCCGGTCCTCGCGGATGTACTGCTCCACGGACTTCGTCTGCGTCATGATTTCCAGCGCGACGGTGCGGCCCTTGCCGCTGGCGCGGGGCAAGAGGCGCTGGGAGATGGTGGCCTTGAGGCAGTCCGCCAGGCGCATGCGCACCATGGCCTGCTCCTCGGCGGGGAACACCGAGATGAGGCGGTTGATGGTGCGCGACGCGTCCGTGGTGTGCACGGTGGAGAGCACCAGGTGGCCCGTCTCGGAGGCCTTGAGCGCGATGTCGATGGTCTCCGTGTCGCGCATCTCGCCCACCAGAATCACGTCCGGGTCCTGCCGCAGCGCCGAGCGCAGCGCGCGCGCGAAGCTCTCCGTGTCCGGGCCAATCTCCCGCTGGGAGATGGAGGACTTGATGTTCTTGTAGACGAACTCGATGGGGTCCTCGATGGTGAGGATGTGCAGGCTCTCGTTGCGGTTGATGTGGTCAATCATCGCCGCGAGCGTGGAGCTCTTGCCCGAGCCCGTGGCCCCCGTCACCAGCACGAGACCGCGGTCGTTGCTCGCAATCTTCTTGAGGACCTGCGGCAGCCCCAGCGCGTCGATGTTGGGAATCTCGTCGGGGATGATGCGCAGGATGCACGCCAGCGAGCCGCGCTGCCGGTAGATGTTCACGCGGAAGCGCGCCACGCCGTGCACGCTGTAGGACGTGTCGCACTCCTGCAGCGAGTCGATTTGCGCCTTCATCAACTGGTCGTTGATGACGTGCAGGGCCACCTGCTTCGTGTGGTCCGCGTGCAGCTTCTCCATCTTCAGGGGCCGCAGCACCCCGTTGACGCGGTAGATGGGCGGGTCCCCCGGACGGAAGTGGATGTCCGAGGCGCCATTCTGCACGCCCACCGTGAGCAGCTTGTTCAACGTCGTCAGGTCCACCGGGTGAAGCCCCCTCATCAGCAACGGGAGCCACGGATTCTAGGTGAACGCGCCAGAAGAAACAGGGACGCCGCGCGAGCCCGTGAGGTGCCGGGTGACCCCTGCCCCCGGATGGCTGAAGCAACGGCGCATCAATGAGCAGGCAGCCGGGAGGGGGCTCGTTCGACCCCACCCTGGGAGCGCCGTCACCCCGCCGAAACGAGCGTCAGCTCCGCGATTTCGGGCGCGGGCCCCAGGCGCAGAGGTGGGCCCCAGTAGCCGGTGCCCCGGTGGGTGTACACACGCACGCCGGCGATGGTGGCCAGCCCGCGCACCACGGGCTGCTGCAGCTTCACGAAGAACATGAAGGGGAAGACCTGTCCGCCGTGCGTGTGCCCGGACAGCTGCAGGTCCACCTCCACGCCCGCGCGGGCCACGTGGAGCGCCGTGCGCGGCTGGTGCGCCAGGAGCAGGCGCGGCACGCCCTCGGGAGCTCCGGCGAGCGCCACGTCCGGGCGGCTCGCGTGCGCGGGGTGGATGTGGCCCGCGTCGTGGTCCGTCACGCCCGCCACGGTGAGCCGCGCGCCGTCGCGCTCCACCACGCGGTGCTCGTTCTGCAGCACGGTGAGCCCCAGCCGCGCCACCTCGGCCGCCCAGGCGGGGCCGCCGTGGTAGTACTCGTGGTTGCCCGTCACGTAGAAGACGCCGAGCGAGGCGCGCAGCTCCGCCAGCGGCTTCACCTCGTCGCGCAGCGCCTCCACGTGGCCGTCCACCAGGTCGCCCGTCACCGCCACCACGTCCGGCTGGAGCGCGTTCACCTGCTCCACCACGCGGCGCAGCCACTGCCCGTCCAGCGTGGGGCCCACGTGGATGTCGGAAATCTGCACCACCTTCAGCCCGTGCAGCCCCGCCCCCAGGCCGGCCACGGGCACCGTCAGCCGCTCCACCCGCGCCCGGCCGCGCGCCGTGACGAACGCGTACAGCACCGCGGGCAGCGACACGCCCACCACGGCCAGCGCCTTGCCCCGCGCCAGCGCGAGCGAGTCATTCACCACGCCCGTCAGCCGCAGCACCCACCCCACGAGGTCCGCCGCCACCACCGCGCTGAGGAAGATGCCGAAGGCGCCCAGCCAGATGAAGGCCGTCCACTGGAGCGCCCGCGTCCACGCGGTGGGCTCACGCCGGGACACCGCCATGCCCACCGGCAGCGACACGAAGAGGAGCGCCACCAGCAGCGGGCCCACCACCGGCCAGGGCGCGGGCAGCTGGGGGCTCACGAACAGGCGCGCGGCGATGTACGCGTGCAGCCCGCCGAAGATGGCGAGGATGCCACCCAGCGACATCAACCACCGCAGCACCATTCCTGGCGCCACGCGCGGCCCCGCCCTGCGTTGGGACACTTCCGCCACGTTCCGCGACCTCCCTCTGCGACTCACACCCACGAGGACGCGGAACATAACGGCCGGTTTCGCCCCTCGCTCGGCAACCCGCCCGGCTGCCCGTTAACGTAACGGAGATGCCGCGCCTCCGACGTGACAATGCCTGGACGAGCTGGTGGATGGCCGCCGCCCTGGTGGTCGCCGGCCTCGGGTGCTTCGCAGGGGGCGTGGCCTGGACGGTGCGCTCGCTGTACCGGGGCATGGAGCAGGAGCTGCGCCGGGACGACGTGCACCGGCTCGCGCTGCGCACGGCGGAGGCCTCGCCCCGGGCCACGGAGCTGCTCGGCGCGCCGCTGACGAGCAGCGCGCTCACGCTGCGGGCCCATGGCACCACGCCCGACGCGGGGCTCGTGGACTTCGACCTCGCGGTGCGGGGCCCGAAGGGCCACGGCGTGCTGCGCGCACAGGTGGCCTACACCCCCAGGGTGTGGACGCTGCGCCGGCTGGTCCTCCGCCCGGAGGGCGGAGACGACGTGGAACTCCCGGCGGGAGACAGCACGCCCGCCCGTCCTCCAGACTGAGCACCGGCTTGCGAGCGGCCACCCGCCACGCCCGGTTGCGGAGGCGTGGTGCTGGCCAGGCAGGACCGCTACCAGGGCTGGCGCTCCTGCGGCCAAGGCCTGGAGAACCCGGTGACGCTGTCCATTCCGCCGGACCTCGCGGACGACGACGAGGCGCTCGTGGCCGCGCTCTCCATCGTCCTGGCGCAGTAGGCCCGCGGTGCCCACGGCCACCGGGAAATTCGTGTCCCCGTGACATGCCCGGCCCAACTCGCGGGTTGAGCCATGCGACGGGGCGGGTATGGTGCGCCGTCCCTTTACGACGGAGCGTGTCCATGGCGCAGATGCACGAGGTGGACTTCCACATCTACGGCGAAGACCTGCAGTTCGTCGAGGTGGAGCTGGACCCGAACGAGGCCGCGGTCGCCGAGGCCGGCACCCTCATGTACATGGAAGATGGCATCGAGATGGAGACCATCTTCGGTGACGGCTCGGAGAAGAAGAGCGGCTTTCTGGGCTCGCTGCTCGGCGCGGGCAAGCGCCTGCTGACGGGCGAGTCCCTCTTCACCACCGTGTTCCTCAACCGCGGCGGCGGCAAGCGCAAGGTGGCCTTCGCCGCGCCCTACCCCGGCAAAATCATCCCGGTGAACCTGGCGAAGCTGGGCGGTGAGCTGATTGCCCAGAAGGACAGCTTCCTCGCGGCGGCCAAGGGCGTGTCGCTGGGCATCGCCTTCCAGAAGAAGCTGGGCACCGGCCTGTTCGGCGGCGAGGGCTTCATCATGCAGCGGCTCCAGGGTGACGGGCTCGCCTTCATCCACGCGGGCGGCACGCTGCACGAGCGCACGCTGGGCCCCGGCGAGATGCTGCGCGTGGACACCGGCTGCATCGTCGCCTTCCAGCCCACCGTGGACTACGACATCCAGATGGTGAGCGGCATCAAGACGGCCTTCTTCGGCGGCGAGGGCCTCTTCTTCGCCACCCTGCGCGGGCCGGGCAAGGTGTGGCTCCAATCGCTGCCCTTCAGCCGGCTCGCGGGCCGCATCCTCTCCGCCGCGGCGCCCGGTGGCTCGCGCGACGAGGGCAGCGTCCTGGGCGGTGTCGGCCTGGGCTCCCTGCTCGGCGGCGACGAGTAGCCCCGGGGTTTCACGGGCCGGCTCCTCCCGCGAGGTGGAGGGAGCCGGCCCCAGGTGCCGCTACCGGCGCCGCCGCCGTACCGCCGCGGCCAGTCCCGCCAGGAGGGCCCAGCCCCCCACCACGCCCGCGGGCGACGCGCCGCACCCGCCGCAGCCCACGTCGAGATTCGTGGGGCCGCGCACCTCGAAGCCCGTCTCGGGAGAGCGAGGCCCCGCCGCGCCCGTGGCGCTGACGAGCGCGTACGCCGTCACCTTGTGGGCCCCCGTCGCGAGCGCCTGGTCGGCGGGCACCGGATGCCGGAACGCACCCGTCGAGTCCGCCGTCACCCTCGCCACCTCCTTGCCATCCACCTCGATGGACACGGAGTCCCCGGGCCCGGCGACACCCGCGAACAGGGGCGTGGAGTCCACGACCTCGCCGTCGGCGGGCACCACCAGCACGGGGACCTCGCGCGTGCCCGCGTCCGGCGTCGACGTGCCCGCGTCCGGTGCCGACGTGCCCGCGTCCACGCCCGCGTCCGGCGTCTCGGTGCCCGCGTCCTGCACCGGCGTCCCGGCATCCGCGTCGACGGACTCGAAGACAATCCTCGGCGAGTACGGCCCAGTGCCGCCCGTCTCGTTGTGCGCATGGACCGTGACGAAGTGCGGGCCCGGCGGCAGTGGGTCGTCGGCGGGCACCTGGTAGCGGAAGCGGCCGAACGCATCCACGGAGAGGGTGACCTCCGGCCGGTCGTCGATTTCGATGCCCACCGTGACGGCGTTGGACACGCCCGCGAACAGCGGCGTGGGGCCGACGATGTCCCCGGCCGCGGGCACCACCAGGATGGGCTGCTCCACCACGCCGCCATCCGCCAGCACGACGCCCACGTGGAACGTCCTCTCGGCCGAGCGTGGGCTGTAGGCGCCCAGGGCGTCATCCGCCACCAGCGACACCCGGTGCGCCCCCTGACTCAGGGCCGGGCGTGACGCGGGCCAGCTCACGCTGAACACGCCGTCCGTGCCCGCGACGGCCTGAACGACCACCACGTCATCCACGTACACGCTGACGACGAGGCCGGGCTCCGCTGTCCCCTCGAAGCGGGGACGGTTCGATACGGCCAGTTCCCCGGCCTCGGGCGAGGTGAGCGCGGGCGTCGGCGGCGTGCGGTAGGAGAGGTCGAACTGCTGGATGACCCCCGCCTTTCCCGGAGTCGCGCCAAAGGTGGGGCCCCGCTCGCCGCCATCCGCCACGTTCACCCCGGCGGGCCCGCCGGAAGCGTTGATGGCACACCCGCTCAGGGGGCGCGACTGCAGCAGCACCTGTCCGCCACCGCCACCACCCCCTGGCCCGAGCGCGAAGGACGGCTCGCTCACGTTGCCGCCCGCGCCGCCCTGCGCCTGGATGGCCCCGCAGCCCACCTGCCCGGTCGCGCGCAGGATGACGGCGCCACCCGCGCCGCCGCCGCCCGCGCCGTCGTCTCCCGACGTGGTGGGGCCCGGGCTGCCATTGGCCGTGAAGCGGCCCGTCCCGGTCACCGAGTTCGCCCGGATGAGCACGAGGCCTCCGCCCGCC
>NZ_JABBJJ010000204.1 GCF_012933655.1 Pyxidicoccus fallax
GGCCATTCCAGGGGGAGGCGGGGTGTTGTCCGCCCATCACCTCCCCGCCCCGGGCGCCCGGAGTCTCCTCGGATGGCACATCCCTAACGTGGGAGGCGGGGGGGACGACCATGGCACGCAGGTTGGGCCTGGGGGACACGGGGCCCGAGGTCCAACGGCTGCAAGCGCTGCTCACGCAGCGGGGCTACCCCGTGGCCGCCGACGGCGCCTTCGGGGAGGAGACGCGCGCGGCGTTGCTCCGCTTCCAGGCGCAGCACGTGGACGCCCACGGCGAGCCGCTGGCGGTGGATGGCCACACGGGCGAGCCCACGTGGTGGAGCCTCGCGAACCCCCAGCCCTTCGTCTTCCATGCGCCGGACATCGACTTCACCCGGATGCCGCTGCCCGAGCTGGGCGGCAGCGCGCGCGGGCGGCACGCGCTGTCCATGGCCCTGGAGGAGCTGAAGGCGGGCGCGGCCGAGGAGGGCGGCTCAGGCCGGGGCCCGTGGGTGCGCAAGTACCTGAACGGCCATGCGCCCGAGGGCAGCCCCTGGTGCGCCGGCTTCGTGAGCTGGTGCTTCTGGAAGGACCCGAGCGGCCCGCCCTTCCCCTACACCGTCAGCGCGCGGAAGCTCTTCGGGGAGCTGGGCCAGCGCGGCTGGGCGCACCTGTCCGGTGAGGCCTACACGCCCGAGCCCGGGGACCTCGTCGTCTGGTCCCGCGCGGACGGCACGGAGGACCACATCGGGCTGGTGCACCACGTGGCGTACGGAATGCTCTACACGGTGGAGGGCAACCACGGCCCGCGCGTGGCGGGCTTCAGCTACGTGCTCCACACGATGGAGCGCCTGCTGGGCTTCGCGCAGGTGCCCGGGCCGTGAGGCTCAGCTGCCGCTGGCCTTCTGCCGCTGGGCCTTCGCCTTGGCGTGCGCCTTGTCGAAGCCCTCGTAGAAGCGCACGGCCTGCTCGCCCACCATCTGGATGTGCTGGTTGTTGAAGTAGGCGGTGATGGGCGCGGCCACCAGCGGCATGGCGCGTCCGAACGTGTGCAGGCCGCCCTTCTCCAGCAGCATGCTGGCCAGCTTCCCCAGCACCTTGGGCCCCGCGCGGTGCAGCGGACCCAGTCCGTTGGCGTAGCCGAAGAGGTCCAGCATCTCGCCGCGGGCGCGCTCCGTCTTGAGGTTCGCCTTGTAGAGCGTGGCCACGTCCGTCAGCAGCACGAGCTGCAGGTACGTCATGAAGAGCATGTCCGCCGGCAGCGCGACGAGGCCGAAGACGCCGCTGATGCCGCCGGCCATGCTGGCCAGGTTCTTCTTGTCGTCGATGAGGCGCTGGGCCAGCTCCTTCGGCGGCGCGTTCGGGTAGCGCTTCTCCAGCTCCGCCACCCGCACCCGGGCGCGGCCCACCTCCCCCAGCACCACGTCCGACAGGCGCGCCGAGCCGAGCTTCTTCAGCTCGGCCGGGGTCAGCTTCTTCACGAAAGAAAGGCGCTCGGCCACGCTGTCGTAGATGCCCATCGTCAACCCTCCTTGTCCTGCCTGCCCTGTCTAATAACCCCGCTCGGACAGGTAGAGGTCCACCAGCGCGCCCTCTTCGTACCAGGCGTGCCGCATCTCAACATCGAACCAGCGCGAGTCCGGCTTCGCCCCGCGCACCTCGAGCTTCACCTGGTTGGGCGCCGTGTCGATGACGGCCGCGCGAGCCAGGCACGCGCCGCCCGGCTCCTCGCCATAGCCACCCTCCAGGCACACCTCGTCACCCACGGACAGCCGGCGCGTGTACTCGGTGGCCAGGTACTTCGCCTCGTCGCACGAGGCCCGCACGCCGCCCGCGCCATGCACCCCGCAGCGGTCCTTCTGCGGCGCCTTCACGACGGGAATGGCCCCATAGAGCGGGTCCTCGTCGTTGGGATTGGGACGGAAGGGGCCAATCCCCGAGCAACCCGAGAGCACCAGCACCAGCGCGCTGGCCGCCGCCCACATCCGTCTCATCGCATGCCTCCGGGGCCGCACGGCCCCTCCCATGAAGATGGGAGGAGCATGGCAAAAGGCGCCAGCAGGGGCAAAGCGGTGGGGTGTCCCCCGTGTTCTCAGGCCGAGCGGCGCTGGGGGCCCGGAATCTCTTCCGTCACGCCGGGGACGATGCGGTTCTTGCCGTCCACGAACACCACGGTGGGCTTCCACCCGGCCAGCTCCGCCTCCTCCACCTCCGCGAAGGTGGCCAGGATGACCACGTCGCCGGGCTGGTTGAGGTGCGCCGCCGCGCCGTTGATGCAGATGACGCCGCTGCCGGAGGGGCCCTCCAGCGCGTACGTCTCCAGGCGGGTGCCCCGGGTGACGTTCCAGACCGCCACCTTCTCGTAGGGGAGGATGTCCGCGGCCCGCAGCAGGTCCCGGTCGATGGTGACCGAGCCCTCATAGTCCAGGTCGGCCTGGGTCACGGTCGCGCGGTGGATCTTGGACTTGAAGAGGATGCGGCGCATGGTTTGGAAGTCCCCGGGAGGGTCGCCCCACCGTAACGTCTAGGGCTCGCCGGGACAACCCCGGGTTCACTTCTCCCCGCTCGGATTGCAAGCAGGCGTCACTTCACGAAGTTCACGAGCTGACTGAGGCTCAGTGGCACGGACTGTGATTCCGAGGTGAGCTGTCCGTCCAGGCGGACCTGGGCGTTGCCCCCCGAGCGCAGGGCCATGGCGGCCGAGGCGGCGCGCGCGAAGTTGATGGTCAACGGCAGCGTCACCTGCTTCGAGCCGCTGCCATCCAGCAGGCCCAGGCTGCCTGTGGACAGGGTGCCCACATCCGCGCCGGCCACCTTGAGCGCGCCGGTGATGCCGGCGACGGGCAGGGGGAAGCTGTTGCGGTTCTTGATTTCGAGCGGGAACTCCACGGTGGCGCCGCTGACGCTGATGTTCTTGATGCGGGGCGCCTGGAAGGAGACCTGCGGAATCTTGGGGACCTCGAAGGTGCCCTCCTTGGAGAGGGGGAACTCGAGGACGCCCAGAGGCGTCTTGATGCCCAGCGTGCCCTGCGCCTTGAAGCCGGCGCGGTCCTTGTTGAGGAACGTCTCCACCACGGGGACGATGTCCGCGAACTTCACGTTGGCGGGGAAGACGAGCTCGCTCTTGCCGTTGGCCTTGAGGTTGAGGCCCTTCTTCGGCTTGCCGGCGACGACCTGCTTGCCCTCGACGAAGAAGGCGTAGTCGACGGAGGCGAGGTCCAGGCCGAAGCCGTTGGGGTTGTTCACCTCGTAGACGAGGTTGACGGTGGCGTCGGACAGGGACGCGTCCGCCAGGCGCGCCGTCTTGAAGGAGACGGTGGGCTTCTTGAAGGCCCCCGCCAGCATCTTCTGGAGCGCGGCGCAGCCGCTCAGCGTGGTGAGGGAGAGGACGGCCAGGACAAAGAGGGCGCGTTTCATCGTGGGCATGGGCGTATCACCGGACGCCCCATTGTGGCGCGGGATTCAATGGCGCCCAACAGGTGTACCCCGGCGGCGGGCGGGTGGTATGTGGCGGACCTCCCCTCACCACGACGGAGGCATCCTTGTCTGGGGTCCGGACACACATCCCCTCCCTTCCTCCGTCCCGGTCGGCACGCTGGGGCCGGCTCGCCCTGGGACTCGTGGTGCTGGTGCTCGCGGCCTGCTCGCGGGGCGGCTCCTCGGGCGCGGACGGGCGGAAGCTGGCCCTCGCGCCCTGCCGCCTGGAGGGGCTGGCCACGCAGGCGCAGTGCGGGACGTACGAGGTGTACGAGGACCGGGCCGCGAAGACGGGCCGGAAGATTCCCCTGCGCGTGGTGGTGGTGCCGGCGCTGGCGGCCCAGCCGGCGCCCGACCCGCTGGTGCTGCTGGCGGGAGGCCCGGGACAGGCGGCGTCGCGCGTGGAGGTGCTGCTCGCGATGGAGCGCATCCGCCGCAAGCGCGACATCGTCCTCGTGGACCAGCGCGGCACCGGGGACTCGAACCCGCTGGAGTGCGAGCCGCACCCGCTGGAGGCGGGGCTGGCGGCGCGCTTCCAGGACACGGGCGCGGTGGAGCAGATGCGCAAGTGCCGCGCGGGCTGGGCCGCGGACGTGCGCCACTACACCACGTCCGTCGCCATGGATGACCTGGACGAGGTGCGCGCGGCGCTGGGCTACGACACGGTGAACCTGTGGGGCGTGTCCTACGGCACGCGCGCGGCGCTGGTGTACATGCGCCAGCACCCGGACCGGGTGCGCACGGCGATTCTGGACGGCGTGGCGCCCATGGGCCTGTACCTGCCGCTCAACGCGCCCCGCGACGGGCAGCAGGCGCTGGAGAAGCTCCTGGCCCACTGCGAGAAGGACGCGGCGTGCGCGAAGGCGTACCCGAACCTGCGGCCGCGCACGGAGGCGCTGCTGGCGCGGCTGGAGGCGGAGCCCGCGCGTGTGCACGTGCCGCATCCGCGCACGGGCGTGCCGGAGGACCTCGTGCTGTCGCGGCGGGTCTTCCTGTCGGAGCTGTTCAACCTCCTCTACAGCCCGGAGGTGGCGTCGCTGGTGCCGCTGATGCTGGACCGCGCCGAGCGCGGCGAGTGGGCGCCCTTCGTGGCGCTCAGCGTGGGGCTGTCCGAGGGCCAGCGCCACAGCGTGAGTCACGGCCTCTACTACGCCGTCGTCTGCGCGGAGGACGCGCCCTTCTATGACCGGGCCGCGGTGGAGCGCGAGGCGAAGGGCACGTGGTTCGGCCCGGACATGGGCCTGGAGACGCTCGCCATCTGCGAGGGCTGGCCGCGCGCGACGCTGCCCGCGGGCTACCGCGAGCCGGTGGCGTCGAACGTGCCCACTCTGCTGTTGTCGGGCGAGCTGGACCCGGTGACGCCGCCCGCGTGGGCGGAAGAGGCGAAGCGCACGCTGTCGCGCAGCCTGCACGTGGTGGTGCCCGGGGTGGGCCACAACACGCTGGGCGCGGACTGCGCGCGCACGCTGATGCACGACTTGCTGGAGCGCGGGAGCGTGGAGGGCCTGACGCCCTCGTGCGGCCCGGGCCTCACGCGTCCTCCCTTCTTCACGTCCTTCGCGGGGCCGGTGCCTTGAGATGATTGAAGCCAGGAACCTGCACAAGCGCTTCGGCCGCGTCACGGCGGTGGAGGACGTGTCCTTCACCGCCGAGGACGGTGTCATCACGGGCCTCCTGGGCCCCAACGGCGCCGGCAAGACGACGACGATGCGCATGCTCTACACGCTGGTACGGCCGGACCGGGGCACCGCCCTGGTGGACGGCGTGGACGTGGTGCGGCGTCCCGAGGAGGCGCGCCGGGGCCTGGGCGTGCTGCCGGACGCGCGCGGCCTCTACCCGCGCCTCACCGCCCGCGAGCACGCGCGCTACTTCGGCGAGCTGCACGGCCTGTCCGGCGCGGCGCTGGACAAGCGCGTGGACGAGCTCATCGACCTGCTGGACATGAAGGACATCGCGGACCGGCGCACGGAGGGCTTCAGCCAGGGCGAGCGCGTGAAGGTGGCGCTCGCGCGGGCGCTGGTGCACGGGCCGCGCAACGTGCTCCTGGACGAGCCCACCAACGGGCTGGACGTCATGAGCACCCGCGCGGTGCGCACGCTGCTGCGGCGGCTGAAGGCGGAAGGCAGGTGCGTGGTGTTCTCCAGCCACGTCATGCAGGAGGTGGCCGCGCTGTGCGACCGCATCGTCGTGGTGGCGCACGGCAAGGTGGTGGCGGACGGCACGCCGGACGCGCTGCGCGCCAGCACCGGCAAGGACAGCCTGGAGGAGGCCTTCGTGGCCACCATCGGCAGTGACCAGGGGCTGATGCAATGAAGCGCCTTTTCGGCACCGTCTTCCGCAAGGAACTGAGGGACCACCTGCGGGACAGGCGCTCGGTGCTCACCGCGCTGATGTTCCCGCTGCTGGGCCCCGTCGTCTTCCTGGTGATGTTCAACCTGCTGGCCTCCTGGTACCGGCAGGACCGGCCGCTGGAACTGCCCGTCATCGGCCGCGCGCACGCCCCCAGCCTGATGGCCTTCCTGGAGCGCTACGGCGCGAAGCTGGTGGAGGCGCCCGCGGACTACGAGTCGCGCATCCGCGCGGGCACGCTGGACGCGGTGCTGATTGTCCCGGAGGACTACGGCCGCGAGTTCTCCACCGGGCACACCGCCGAGGTGCAGCTCGTGGTGGACAGCTCGCGCCAGTCCGCGCGCCACTCGGTGCTGCGCGCGCGGCGGCTGCTGGAGGCGTACGCGCGCTTCCTCGGCGACCAGCGCCTCTACGCGCGCGGCATCGCCCCGGGCCTGGCCATCCCCGTGCGGGTGCAGGAGCTGGACCTGTCCACGCCCGAGCGCACCGCCGCGGGCGTGCTCAACATGGTGCCCCTCTTCCTGGTGCTGGCCGCCTTCGCGGGCGGCATGCAGCTGGCCAGCGACACCATGGCGGGCGAGCGCGAGCGCGGCTCGCTGGAGCCGCTCCTGCTCAACCCCGCGCCGCGCAGCGCGGTGGTGACGGGCAAGTGGCTGGCCACCGTCGCCATGGCGGCCGTCGCCGTGCTGCTGACGCTGGTGGGCTACCTGCTGGTGGTGCGGCGCGTGCCGCTGGAGGATTTGGGCGTGAAGGCCCGCTTCGACGCGCCCGCCGCCCTGGGCATGGCCGCCGCCGTGCTGCCCCTGTGCCTGGCCGCGTCCGCCGTGCAGATGTGGGTGTCCACCTATGCGCGCTCCTTCAAGGAGGCGCAGACGTACCTGTCGCTGCTGATGACGGTGCCCATGCTGCCGGGCATGGTGCTGGCCCTCTCACCCCTGCAGACGCAGGCGTGGATGTTCGCCGTCCCGGTCCTGGGACAGGAGCTGCTCGCGGGTGAGGTGATGCGTGGTGAGCCGCTCGGGCCGCTGCCCTTCCTCATCGCCGCGGCCTCCAGCGTCGCCGTGTCGGCGCTGGCACTGCGCATCACGACGGGCCTGCTCGCCCAGGAGCGCATCGTCTTCGGTCGCGGCTGAAGCGGGCACATGCGGGGATGCCCGCCCGCCTGCCCGGTGCCGCTTCCGTTTCCTGGCGGACAGTGTGAGGCTGCGGGTGCATGTCTTCCGAGCCGATGGTGCGCGCGGTGATGTTCGAGGCCCTCTTCCTCCATGGGGTGAGGGCGACCGAAGCGCTCGAGGAGGCGATGCGTGCCGAGGGCGTGGACCTGCGGGCGCTGAAGCCGGAGTACCCCTGGGTGACGTACAACCGCTGCGTGGACCTGACCTGGAAGCACCTGTTCCCGGACCTGTCCGCGGAGCAGGGGCGGCGGGAACTGGGGCGTGCCTTCGTGCGCGGCTTCACGCGCACGCTGCTGGGCGGTGCGGTGGTGGCGGGCCAGCCCGTGCTGGGGCCGGCACGCTACCTCAAGCGCTTTCCGGACCACCTGCGCCTGGACAGTTCCCGGCTGCGGGTGACGCCGATACAGGTGGGGGAGCGCGCCTTCCGCATGGAGTTTCGCAATGAGATTCCCGTCACGCCGGACTTCATGGTGGGCGTCCTCGAGGAAGGGCTACGACTGACGCGCACCGAGGCGAACTTCACCGTCGAGCGCCACTCGCCCATGAGTTTCGATCTGCACATCGCCTGGTAGCCCCCAGGGGCGGCAATGTCGGCGGGTGGCCCTTGCCGGCCGACTCCGGATGACATCGGCCGACGGTTGTTCTCCAATGTCGGTGGATGATGCCCGAGCGAGAAGCCTTCCTCCCGCCCGCGCCGGCCTCCGTGGCCACGGCGCGGGGTGAACCGCGATTTGGCACCTACCAGGGCGAGCTGCCCGAGGTGGACCTGCCCCGCCTGCAGGGGCGGTGGTCCCCCACGCGCACCACGCGCCTGCTCAAGCGCAAACGGTGGCACTACACCTTCGCGGCCACGCCGGAGGTCGCGGCCCTCTTCGCGGTGGTGGACCTGGGCTACACGGCGAGCGCCTTCGCGGTGGCCATGGATTTGCGCGAGCGCAAGCCGCTGTGCGACGTGAGCTTCCTCGGCGCGCCCGGCCCCATGGTGGAGCTGGGCGACAAGCCCGGGGCGGGCCTCAACGCTTCCTTCCGGACGCTGGGCGGCAAGCTGTCGGTGCGGCGCGGCGAGGACGACGAGCGCTACCGGGTGGAGGTGGACGTCAGCCGCCTGCGCACCGGCAGCCTCCAGTCCTTCCAGTGGGACGGCGACCTGCTGGTGGCCGGTGGCCCTCCGGCGCTGACGGTGATTGCACCGGTGCAGGGGGACGGGCTGGTGAACGTCACCATGAAGCGCAACGGCCTGTTGTCCTTCGGCGGCCTGGAGGCGGGCGGCAGGCGCTTCCGGCTCGACGGGGGCGTGGGCGGCATGGACTACACGCAGGGCTACCTGGCGCGGCACACGGCCTGGCGCTGGGCCTTCGCGGCGGGACGGCTGGCGGATGGGACGCCCGTGGGCATCAACCTCGTGGAGGGCTTCAACGAGGGCTCCACCGAGGCCAACGAGAACGCGCTGTGGCTGGGAGACCGGCTGTACCCGCTGGCGCGAGCGCGCTTCGAGTACAACCCGAAGGACCTGCTGGCGCCCTGGCGGATGGTGACGGTGGACGGCGCGGTGGACCTGCGCTTCCAGCCCTTCCACGTGCACCGCGAGGAGCGCGACTTGCGCCTCGTGGTGAGCCACTTCGCGCAGCCGGTGGGCTTCTTCGAGGGCACCGTGAAGCTGGACGGCCGCACCCTGGAATTGTCAGACGTCCCTGGCGTCACGGAAGACCAGGACATGCTGTGGTGAGCCTGTCTGCTCGTTCCCGCGGGTCCGGGTCCACCTGACCCGGGGTTGCTCCGCGTGCCGCCGTCCGGGGATGCTCCCGTCCGTTGACCCGCCCTGGAGCGCACGCCCTTCGTTCGCGTGTGCCGGGGCGGCCTTGGGGACAGACAGGACAGGATGCGCGGAAACAGAAGGGGAGTGCCGGGTGGGCGGAGCCTGCTCGCCGGCTTGTCGGTGGTGGTCGCGGTGGTGGGCGGCTGTGGCGAGACGCTGGAGGCGCCGACAGCGCTGGAGCACACGCGGCCGGCGCGGCTGCTGGCGGCCGGCACGCCGCAGGTGGCGCGGCTGGTGTCGGACGTATGGCCCGGTGATGGCAGCTCCTTTCCCAGGTTCCTGGCGAACGCCAACGGCACGCTCTACTTCGAGGCCAGCGACGCGCTCACGGGTGGGGAACTCTGGGTGAGCGATGGCTCTTCGGAGGGGACGGTGCGCGTCGCGGACCTCTCCTCGAACCACTATCCGGGGACGTCCAGCTTCACGGCGGTCGGGGACACCGTGTTCTTCGTCCTCGACGATGGCTGGACGGGCACCGAGCTGTGGAAGACCAACGGCACCGCGTTGGGCACCATGCTCGTCAAGAACATCAACCTGGGCTCGGGGGAAAACCCCGGCGCCCCCGCGTACCCGTCCTGGCTCACGCCCATGAACGGCGTCCTCTACTTCACCGCGGACTCCGGCGATGAGCGCTCCCGGCTCTGGCGGAGCGACGGGACGGAAGACGGTACGGTCCGGGTCGTGTCCTCCGCGGGGTCCGCGTTGGGAGAGTCCCGCTGGCTCGTGAACCTCCATGGCACCCTGGTGTTCGCGGGCAGCACCCCCGACCAGGGCTCCGAGCTGTGGCGGAGCGACGGCACCGAGGCGGGCACCGTCCTCATCCGGGACTCCAACCCGGGCCCCGGCGACTTCCTGACCCCGTGGGGGGGCATGAGCCCCACGGTCTCGAATGGCGTCGTCTTCTTCATGGGGAACGACGGCATGTCTGGCCCGGAGCTGTGGAAGAGCGACGGCACCGAGGCGGGCACCGTGCGCGTGCGGGACATCGCGCCGGGCGAGGGAGGCTCCGAGCCGTCCGAGGCCCGGGACGTGAACGGGACGCTCTTCTTCATGGCCAACGACGGCATGTCTGGCCCGGAGCTGTGGAAGAGCGACGGCACCGAGGCGGGCACCGTGCTCGTGCGGGACATCGCGCCGGGCCCCGGGGGCTCCTCGCCGTCCACGTTCGCCGTCCTGGGCGACACCCTCTTCTTCCTGGCCGATGACGGCGTCAGCGGCCGGGAGCTGTGGAAGAGCGACGGCACCGAGGTGGGCACCGTGCGCGTGCGAGACCTCCGTCCGGGCGCCGCGAGCTCCTCGATGCAAGAACTCGTCGTCGTGGGCAGCACCCTCTACTTCGGGGCCGATGACGGCGTCAGTGGACGGGAGCTGTGGAAGAGCGACGGCACCGAGGCGGGCACCGTGCGCGTGCGGGACATCTGGCCCGGAGCCTGGAGTTCCTCGCCCTCCTGGCTGACCGAGCGCGACGGCATCCTCTACTTCGTGGCGGATGAGGGCCTGTACGGCATGGAGCTGTGGAGGAGCGATGGCACGGAGGCGGGCACCGTGCTGCTCCGGAACATGGAGCTGCGGCCGCGCAGCTCGAACGCGATGCCCATGGCGGACCTGAACGGCACGCTCCTCTTCAGTTCCTCCACCGAGCTGGGGACGGAGCTGTGGAGGAGTGATGGCACCGCGGCGGGCACCCGCCTCGTCTGGGACCTCTTCCCGGGCATGGAGAGCGGCCTTCCGTCCACGCTGACGTGGATGGACGGCCAGCTCTACTTCCTGGCCTCGGATGGTCTCCGGCGCATGTCGCTGTGGAGGAGCGACGGCATCGAGTCGGCCCCCGTGCGCATCAAGGAAATCAACCCGGGCCCCTCCATGGCGTTCTCCTCGACCAGCCCCATCACCCGCGTGGGGCGCACGCTCTACTTCGTGGCCACGGATGGCACCAGTGGCCGGGAGCTGTGGAAGAGCGATGGCACCGAGGCGGGCACCGTGCTCGTCAAGGACATCTGGCCCGGGAGTCTCGGGGGGTTGGAAGGGTACGGGGAGCCGCTCGCCCGCGTGGGAGACGTCATCTACTTCGCCGCCCGGGATGGCTCCGGTGCGCAGGAGCTGTGGAAGAGCGACGGCACCGAGGCGGGCACCGTGCGCGTCAAGGACATCCGTCCCGGCGTCGGGGGCTCCTACCCCCGGTCCTTCATGACGGTGGGCGGCACGCTCTACTTCCTGGCGGAAGACAGCGCCGGTCAGGAGCTGTGGAAGAGCGATGGCACCGAGGCGGGCACCGTGCGCGTCAAGGACATCCGTCCCGGCATCCTCTCGTCGTCCATCAGGAACCTCACGGTGGTCGGGGAGACGCTCTACTTCACGGCGAACGACGGAACCCTTGGCGAGGAGGTGTGGAAGAGCGATGGGACCGAGGAGGGCACGGTGGTCGTCAGGGACATCACCCGAGGCAGCTCGGGCTCCTTCCTCGCCGCGCTCACGGCCTTCCAGGGGCGACTCTTCTTCGCCGCCATGGACGCCAGTCACGGCGGGGAGCTGTGGAGTTCGGATGGCACCGAGGCGGGCACCTTCATGGTCAAGGACATCCGCGCCGGGCCCCAAGGCTCGCAGCCGCGCTCCATGACGGACATCGCCGGGACGCTGGTCTTCGCGGCGTACGGTTCCGACGGTAACGCCAGCGTCTGGCAGAGCGATGGGACGGAAGAGGGGACGCGGCTGCTGGCGGAGATTCCCGGGACGACCGCTTCGCAACCCAGCGGGTTCCTCCTCGCCGGGAGCCACCTGTACTTCCGGGGCCATGACAGCGCCCATGGGGGTGAGCTGTGGCGGGTGGCCGACGTCATCGACCTGACGCCTCCCACGGTGACGTGCCCCATGGCCGTGGAGGCCTCGGCCACCAGCGCCAGCGGCGCGGTGGTGGAGTACCCGGCGGCGGTGGCGAGCGACAACGACACGGCCAGCCCGGCGCTGACCTACAGCCACGCGAGCGGCGCGACGTTCCCCCTGGGGGTCACGAGCGTTGTCGTCACGGCGCGGGACGAGGCGGGCAATTCCGGCACCTGTTCCTTCACCGTCACGGTGAGCGACACCACGGCTCCGGAGCTGGCCTGTCCCGCCGACGTGACGGCGGTGGCGACGAGCAACGCGGGCGCGACGGTGGAGTACCCGGAGGCCACGGCGTCGGACACGGTGTCGGCGGTGACGGTGGGGTACAGCCAGGCCTCGGGGACGACATTCCCGGTGGGCGTCACCGTCGTCACCGTCACCGCGACGGATGGGGCGGGCAATGACGCTTCGTGCACCTTCTCGGTGCGGGTGAGCGACACGGAGGCGCCGGCCATCACCTGCCCGGCGGATGTCACCGCGGAGGCCATGAGCGCGTCGGGCGCGAACGTCACCTATCCGCCGGCCACCGCGACGGGGACCGGGACGGTGGCGGTGACGTACAGCCACGCGTCGGGTTCGGTCTTCGCGCTGGGCGGGACGCAGGTCACCGCGACGGCCCGGGATGAGCGCGGGCGGACGGCCACGTGCGCCTTCGCCGTCGCGGTGCGGGACACCACGCCTCCCGAGCCCGGCTGCCCCATCGGTCCCATCGAAGCCGAGGCGCGGAGTGGTGCCGGCGCGGACGTGCCCCTCCTCTTCCGCCTGCCCCGTGACGCGGTGTCGCGCGCCTCCATCGTGTCGATTTCCCCCAGTGGGGACGCCTTCCCCCTGGGCACCACCGAGGTCACCGTCACCGCCAGGGATGAGGCCGGCAACGTCGGCACCTGCACCTTCGCCGTCACGGTGCGGGACACCACCGCGCCGGTGCTCTCCTGCCCGGCGGATGTCACCGTCCAGGCCACGCAGGCCACGGGCATCGAGGTGGACTACGCGCGGGCCACCACGTCGGACGCGGTGTCCTCGCCAACGCTCGTCTACAGCCAGGACGCCGGCACACGCTTCGCCGTGGGCGCCACGCCCGTCACGGTGACCGCCACCGACGCGGCGGGCAACACCTCCACCTGCGGCTTCCAGGTGACGGTGCTGCCGCCGGCCCGCGAACCCATCTCCGTGGAGCCGGAGCAGCACCTGGGATGCAGCACCGGAGCGGGCACGCCCGCGGGGTGGGGCGCGCTCCTGCTGCTCGCCTGGGCGGGCTCGCGCCGCCGTCTCACCCGCACGAAGAGGTGAGGCTGGGGCCGTCCTGGCGCTGAGGAAATTGGGAGAGCCAACGGGCGTCTGCTCTGTGCAGCCAGTCTGGCTATTCAGGGAATGGGTCGGCTCCTCACCGCCACTCGGGTGATGGGGCCGCCCATGGCGCCGCGGGGCAGGTGGCTGGACGGCCACGAGCCTCCTCTGAGAACGTCTCGGAGGTGCACGCCGGCCGGGACGGGAGAGGGAGTCATCCCGCGAGCAGGCGTGTGGTCATGAGCATCATGGGAGCGGGGCGCGAGTCACATGGGGCATACGCAAGTCCTGTCACCAGGAACCCTCTTTGACGGGCGCTACGAGGTCGTGCGTCCCCTGGGCCAGGGAGGCATGGCGACCGTCTACCAGGTCCGGCACCTGGGGCTGCGGAGCACGCACGCGCTCAAGGTCCTCTCTGGCGACAGGGCGCGGCAAGACCCCGACACCCAGGAGCGGTTCCTGAGGGAGGGCCGCATCCAGGCACGGCTCCGGCATCCGAACCTCGTGCAGGTGACGGACGTCGTGACGGCTCCCAGCGCGGGACTGGTGATGGATTTCGTGGAGGGCCCGACCCTGGCCCGGCACTGCCAGGAGTTCGGCCTGTTGGGGCAGGCGGGTGCGCTGGAGGTGTTCCATCAGGTGCTGGAGGCGGTGGGGACCGCGCACAGGGCGGGTGTGATTCATCGCGACCTGAAGCCGGAGAACATCATTCTCGGGATGGACAGCCGGGGCCGGATGCAGCCCAAGGTGGCGGACTTCGGTCTGGCCAAGGACCTGGGGCACGAGGCGACGCAGACCGGCGTCGTGATGGGAACGCCGCTGTACATGAGCCCGGAGCAGATTCGCAGCTCGAAGAATGTCACGGTTCGCTCGGACATCTTCTCGCTGGGCACCATCCTGTATGAGTTGCTGACGGGCCGGCGGTGTTTCCACGGGCAGACGAATGTGGAAATCATGCGGCGCATCCAGCGTGGCGAGTTCACTCCTCCCGAGGTCGCGTACCCTCCCATCGACAGGAAGCTGGCCGCCATCGTCCGGAGAGCGCTGGAGGTGGAGCCCGAGCATCGCTTCGCCTCTTGCGAGGAATTCTCCGCGACGTTGGAGGCGGCCTCCCGGGCGGGAACACCTCGCCGCTCCATGGAGGTGCCCGTTGTCTCCGTGCCTGCTCCGGCACATGGAGGCGCCCAGCAGGAAGAGGCGCCGACGCTGCCCCCCGAGCCCGGCAGGCCCGAGGGACTGACGTCCACGTTCGTTCGCAAGTCCCGGGTCGAGCAGAGCCTGATGTCCCTGGTCGCGGTGGCGGGGCGCTTCGGTCTGCTGGGAGTCCTGGCGGGCTTGTTGCTGGTGGCGCTGTTGATCGTCCTGGCGGGCCTGTGGACGGCGGGAGTCAGCAAGTAGAAGGCCGCATCATGGCGCTCCAGGAGCCTGGACGTGGACGAGCTCGGAGGTGAGCTTTCCCTCCGGGCGGGTCACCTCCGTCCGCTCCAGCCGGCCCCCGGTGCCCACGGTGGCCTGTGCGGTGGAGGCTCCAACGGTCAGCGTGAGGGCGTTCGCGGTTGAAGCGCGCCGCAGCGTGAGCTCCACCGGCGCCGTCACATCCTCCGCGGGCCGGTACACGTCGAGCACCACCTCCGACTTCCCGCCGGCCAGCAGCCACTTCTCCACGACGAGGCGGACATCCTCCTCCGTGGCGAGCCCCCGCTTCGAGGTGAACGTCCCCTTGAGGGCCTTCGTGCCCTGGCGTCCCTCGTAGCGATACGTGGTGCCCGGGACGGTGAGGCCCTCGGGACCGGAAGCTCCGGGGTTCGCCGCCGGCTCACGCTCGCGCCGCAGCGTCACCTGCAGGGCGAGGGCGCCGTCCTCCGCGCGAGCATGGCGCAACTCCACGAGGTGGTTCTTCGCGTCCGTCAGCGTGGTGGTGGTGCTGTCCTCCGCGCGCAGCCCGCCTCCGGCCACGGGCAGCAGCAGGCTGGTGGTGGCCTCGGTGCGGGTGGTGTCTCCTCCCACGCTCCTCGACGTGCGCCAGTCGAAGCCGGCGAGCCTCCCGTCCAGCTTCAGCACGCGCATCTCCTCACGGCGCGCGGGCGAACGCGCGCGCCCCGGCACCTGGAGCGAGCGCGCCAGGTCCGTGGTGATGCGCCGGAACGTCTTCGAGTAGCCGGGCTCGTCGTGCGCGCACAGCAGCGGCAACTCCCGGCTCGCATTCACCATCAGCTTCATCTGCCCCGCGCCCGCGACGCCGCCCGGGGCGGACGACTCGTAGTCCACGCGGAGGAACAGCGCCGGAGCGTCCGCCACCACGGCGACTTCCGTCGGCTCCATGCGCCGCACCGTGACGCCCGGGCCCGCGCCCACCGCCTTCGCCACCGCGAGCAGCGCACCCGCCGCGTCGAGCGGGCGCTCATAGACGAAGCACGCCAGCGCCGCCTCCGTGCCCAGCGGGATGTCGATGCGCGTGGAGCCCTCGTGGCGGGCCAGCGTCGGCGGCGCCGCGGCCTCCACCTCCGCGGTGAAGACGCGCTCGGGCGAGTCCACCCGGTGCTTCCCCAGCGGCGGCAGCTCGCGGGCGAACGGGCCCGTGGGCTCGGGAGCGGAGGTTCCGGTGGGCGCTCCGGCATCGGGAGTGCCCGCCCGGGTTCCAGGAGGCTCGGTCCCCGGACGCGAGGTCCGTGACGGCCCGGCACAGGCGGTGGCGAGGCACAACAGGAGGGCGAATCGCCGCATCGGAGGACTCGGGGCGGAAAGGCGGAAGGACGCTACCGTGACTCCGGAATGCCGTCAGGGGCCACGGGGGATGTCGACCGGGAAGGAAGCCCCCACCCCGTCCGCCAGGGGACATCCGCAACGCGCGTGCCGGCCCCGAGAGGCGGTAGGCTGCGCCCCCTCCCGCTGCTACGAGGGACCTCATGCTCTGCTCGCATTGCGGCCAGCCCCTTCCCCAGGCGCACGGCACCGCCTGTCCCCACTGTGGAAGGAATGTTCCTTCCACCAACTCGGTGGTGGAGGACGCGGCCGACACCGCCCGCCGCACCGCCGACGCCGCGGGCCGCGCCGTCCAGTCCCTGCTCGAGGACCCACGCCTGCGCGAGCGCCTCCCGGGCGGCTCGCTGCCGCTGCTCGGCTCGGGGCTGGTCGCCGCCGCCGTCCTCCTGCCCATGCTGCCCTTCCTCGGAGGCACCATCGGCCTGGCCTGGTCGACTGTGATGCTCGCGGGCAGCGTGCTGCTGGGCGCTCGCGAGTGGCGCGCCGCGGGCCGGCCGCTCCCGCCGTTCCTGGAGCGCGCCGTGAGCATGGCCGCGCACCCGGCCTTCCTGCCCCTCTTCACCGGGCTCACGCTCACCTTCGCCTTCCTCACGCTGAGCGTCGGCCTCGTGCCGCTCCTGTGGCTCACGGCCGCCATCGTGCTCGGCTACGTGCAGTGGCGCGTCTTCCAGGCCTCGCCCGCGTCGGCGCCGGAGCTGCGGCCCCATCCGGGCGCCGCGCGCTTCAAGCGCGTCGTCCTCGTGGGCACCGCCGTGTGCGCGGCGTCGCTGCTGTTCAACTGGGGCTCCGGCGTCGGCAGCTGGTTCTCCCTGGGAAGCTACGGCTACGAGGTCAACCACGTGACGGAGGTGGACGCGACCGGCCGTCCCACGGGCCATTCCTGGAACGAATGGAACTACGGCTGGCGGCCCGGCTTCACCATGACGCCCTATGTCTACGGCACGTCCGGGCGCTCGCGGACGGGCGCGCCGCTCGCGGTGATGGCCCTGCTGGCACTCGCGCTAGTGGGCGCGCTGCCCCGCGTGCGAGCCGTGGTGCCGCCGCTGCTGCCGCCCATCCTCGCCGGGCTCCTCACCGTGTGGGGCCTCTCCGGCCTGTCCTCGCGCCTGGGGCCCTGGCTCTTCCTCGTGGGCGTGCTGGCCGTCGATGTCGCCGTGGCGCGCGAGTTCCTCCAGCCGCGCGGCCCCGGCACCCCGGCGGACCCGGGGACGCCGGGGTAGCGCCCTTCAACCGGCGGAAGGACGGCCGCGGCGCGACTCGACGATGGCGCGGAAGGAGCGGCTGCGCAGCTCCTCCAGCGTGAGCCCGGCGGCGAGCACCTCGTCCTGGTTGAGAGCGCCGCAGCTCAGCCCGCGCAGGAAGAAGTTGAGCAGTCCCTGCCCGGTGGCCGCGTCGTCGAACACGTCACCCACCAGCGTCGCCTGCGCGGCCTTCTCCATGAAGCCCTTCAGCCGGCGCGAGGCCGCGTCCAGCCCCTCCAGGAAGAACGCGTACACGGCCGCGTAGCGCACGGGCAGCTGCGCCGGGTGCAAATCCCACCCCTGGTACCACGCGCGCTCCAGCGAGTGCCGGATGTGCCGGTACGACAGCTGCCACACCCGGTGCACCGCCTCCATGTTCTCCCGCCGCTGCGTGGGCAGCAGCGCCTCGTCGCCCTTCGCCTTGTGCGGGGGCACGGGCATGACGTTGGTGGCACCGTCCGCGAGCATGACGCCGGTGCCGGCGAGTGACACCTGCGCCACGTCCCGCAGGAAGTCACAGGCCGGGTGCAGCATGCCCTGCGCCTGGGCGCTGACGCTGAGGGACGCGGTGTAGTCGTACAGGCCCAGGTGCACGCTGGTGCAGCGCCCCGCGCCCGCCTGTACCAGCCGGGGCAGGTGCAGGCGGCCTTCCCTGTCGAAGAGGGCCTGCGGCGTCTCCACCATCAGCTCCATGCCCAGCGAGCCCGCCAGCAGTCCCTTCTCCGTCTCCAGCACCTCCAGGATGCGCGCGAGCGCGGCCACCTGCTCCGGCAGCGTCACCTTGGGCAGGGTGACGACGAAGGAGGGCGGCAGCTTCCCGCCCGTCTGCTCCAGCAGGGTGGTGACGAACAAGTCCAGCGTGCGCGAGGCGCGCTCGAACAGCTCCTCGGTGAAGGACTTCACGCGGATGCCCACGAAGGGCGGCAGCGAGCCCTGCTCCAGGCCACGGGCCATCTCCGTCGCGGCGGAGATGGCGTGCCCGTCCTCCTCCTCGTCGGGACGGTGGCCGTAGCCGTCCTCGAAGTCGATGCGCAGGTCCTCCACCGGCTCGCGCTGGAGCTTGTCCACCACGCGCCCGTAGACGCGCTGGGCGAAGCGGCCGCGCTGGGGCAGCCCCAGGCCATGGGCCAGCTCGGCCGCGTCCGGCGCGTAGTCCTTCAGCGCGGCCAGCGCCAGGTCTCCCAGCTTCCGCGCCGTGTTCGCGCGGAAGAGGTGGGCGCCGCCGTAGACGACGTGCACCGGCTGCCGGCGAGGCGACTCGCCGGGGTACGCGCTCGCGAAGGCGAGGTTGGCGGCCCGCAGGGCCTCGCGCGCACCGGCGAGGCTCGCGGGCTTCAGCGTCGTCTTCACGGCTGCTTCTTCAGCCACGCGGCCACCTCGGGGGCGCAGCGCTCGCGCAGGGCCACGTCCTGGGACAGCCGCTCCAGCGTCTGCGCCGTGGCCTGCTGCGCCTCGGGCACCGGGTTGGCCTGCAAGAGCGCCTTCACCTGCTCCAGGTGCTCACGCGTGCGCAGGATGCCCATGGCCTCGACGATGCGGCGCAGCAGCATGGGCGCGCTGCCCGTGCGGAGCACCACGTCCTTCCACCGCGTGCGCATCACCTCCCACCACTTCTCGCGGCCGGTGCGGTTGCCCAGCAGGCCCGCCGCGAAGCTGGCCACGTCCTGCGTCTTCACCGTGTCGCTGAAGAACAGCCCCTGCGCGCGCTCGGCCAGCGCCGGGTTCTCGAAGGCGGTGAGCGCCATGAGGTAGCGGCGCTGCGTGGCCGGGTCCGGCTCCTTCGGCATCCGCTGGAGGAAGGTGTCGAACAGGGCCGAGTCCCCGGCGCGCGCCACCATGGCCACCGACGCGTCCAGCAGGTTGGGCTCCAGCGCGTCCCGGTCTCCGTCGAGCATGCGGGCCACGCGCGGGCGGGCCTCCGCGAGCGCCTCCTGGCTGCGTGCCAGGCCCCCCACCGCGCGCACCAGCGCCGCGCGCCGCAGCTTCACCCGGTCCGGCTCGCCCGCCGCCGCCTGCCAGCCCAGCTTCTTCAGCCCCGGGCTGAGCAGCCGCTCCACCCACCGGCGGAAGCGCTCCTGCTCCTCGCCGTCCACCAGCCGGCCCTCGATGTAGGCCAGCCGCCCCACCAGTTCGTCCAGGACGGAGTCGTCCTCCTCGTCGCCGAAGCGGCCCGCGAGGTCCAGCAGGTCCGCCACCGACGCCTGCCCCGCGCGCACCAGGGCCCACTGGTCCGCCAGCAGGGAGATGCGCTCCGAGGGCGCCAGCGCCTTGATGTTCGTCGCCAGCTTCTCCAGCGACGGCTTGTCGTACGCCACGCGGTAGAAGCCGGTGGAGTTGGCGTTGGCCGTCAGCCACTTCACGTCGCCCGAGCCCTCCAGCGTCACCGTGGCCTGCGCGTCACGCAGCAGCACGCGCTGCTCGCGCACGCCGCCGCCATCCTCGAAGCGCAGCACCATGGGCACCGGCCACTTCTCGCCGCTCTGCACGCCGGGCTCCGAGTAGAAGCGCCGCTGCGACAGGTGCAGGGTGCGCCCTTCCAGCCGCGCGGACACCAGCGGGAAGCCGCTCTGGCCCACCCACGCCGTGGCCAGCTCCTCCACCGGCTGCTTCGCCGCCTCGCCCAGCGCGTTCCACAGGTCTTCCTTCACCGCGTTGGCGCGCGCGTGCTTGCGCATGTACTGGCGGATGCCCTCGCGGAAGGGGCCCTCGCCGAGGAAGCCCTCAATCATGCGCAGCACCGCGCCGCCCTTCTCGTACGTAATCGCGTCGAAGCTCTCGCCGGCCTCGCCCGCGTTGCGCACCTCGCCGTGGATGGGGTGCGTGGACTTGAGCGCGTCCAGGTGCAGCGCGCTGGCGCGGTGCGCGTCGAAGTCCAGCCACATGCGCCACTCGGGGCGCCACTGGTCGACAATCTTGAAGGCCATCCACGTGGCGAACGCCTCGTTCAGCCACAGGTCGTCCCACCACACCATGGTGACCCAGTTGCCGAACCACTGGTGCGCCAGCTCGTGCGTCACCACCTCCGCCACGCGCTTCTGCACGGACAGGGGCGCGGTGGCCGGGTCCAGCAGCAGCGCCACCTCGCGGTACGTAATCAGGCCGGCGTTCTCCATGGCGCCGGCCTCGAAGTCGGGGATGCCCACCTGGTCCACCTTGGTGAAGGCATACGGCAGCCCGAAGTAGTCCTGGAGGCGGGGCAGCACCGCCAGCGCCACGTCCTGGCCGAAGCGCGTCAGGTGCGCCTTCTCCGGCAGGGCCCAGGTGCGCACCGGCACGCCCCCCACGCGCTCTTCGGGCGTGCCCACCAGCGGGCCCACCACCAGGGCGATGAGGTAGCTGCTCAGCACCTCCGTCTCCTGGAAGGTCACCTTCTGGTGGTCGCCGTCCTGCTCCTCCTTCACCACCGGGCCGTTGCCCAGCACGGTGTGGCCCTTCGGCACGCGCACGCTGAGGGCCCATTTCGCCTTGAAGGCCGGCTCGTCGAAGGAGGGGAAGAGGCGGCGCGCGTCGGCGGCCTCGAACTGCGTGGCCGCCACCTTGCCCGCCGAGTACAGGCCGCGCAGCCCTTCGGTGAAGCGGCCCGTCCACGCCACGTCCAGCGTCGCGCTGCCCCTGGGCAGGGGCGCGTCGAAGCGGAGCACCACCGTCTCGCTCTGCGCCGCGGGCTGGATGGAGGCGGGCTTGCGCTGCTCACCGCCCGCGCGGAACGTCACCTCCCCGAGCTGCAGGGCGATGGCGTGGAGGATGATTTCCTGCGAGGGCTCCGCCAGCTCCAGGTCGATGGTCTGCTGTCCGGAGAAGCGCTTCGCGTCCATGTCCAGGGTCAGCGTGGCCGCGTAACGGCGGGGACGGATGGACGTCGGCAGTCGGAAGTTCTTGTCTTCGGTCGGATGCGCCATGGGATGGGGGAATGTAGCGCCCAGGCGGCCGAGTGCCTGGACTTAGTTGCCGGTTGTCCGCCGTCACACCCTTCGACGGCGGGGGGAAGAGGGTGTGAAGGTAGGGACGCCCCCTCCCAGGGGCATCCGCGTGGACCGGCCCTGGAGGCCACCCATCAGGTGGGGAGAGCGACCGGGCACGGGCCCAAGGCCGGACGTGCGCTCCCTCGCACCTCCGCTCTTCCGGGGACCCGGCCGGGCACCCCCGTGCTGCTTACCTTGCGATGGGGGTCGTCATGGCTCTGGCTCGACGCGCCGTGTTGCTAGCCGTCTGCTTCCTGGCGCTGAAGCTGGTGAGCCTGCGGTTCGTGTATGCGCCCCTCAACAGCGCGCTGCTGTGGCTGCCCGCCGGGCTGAGCCTGGCCTTCCTGCTGCGCTCCCCCCGACGCATGTGGCCGGTGCTGCTGGCCGTCATCTTCGGGGTGGAGGCGGGGACGGCGGCGCTGAATGGCTTTCCAGCGCGGGTGGCGGTGGCCTGGGGCCTGGGCAACGTGCTGCGGACGCTCGTGGGCGCGGCGCTGATGAACCGCTTCGTGGGGGGGCCGGTGCGGTTCCACCGGGTGCGCGAGGTGGCCGGGCTGCTGGTGCTGGGCGGGCTGGTGGGCACGCTCCCCAGCGCCACGCTGGGGGCGGGGGCCTCGGCGCTGTGGGTGGGCACGGCGCCCTTCTGGGAGGAGTGGTGGGCGTGGTGGCTCAGCGACCTGCTGGGCACGGTGCTGGTGGCGCCCGTGCTGCTGACGTGGTGGCCCGTGGGCCGCAAGCCCCTGGAGCGTGGGCGCCTCGTGGAGATGGGGGCGCTGTTGTCGCTGGTGGCGGGCGTCACCCTCTTCATCTTCCACCGCCCCGGCACGTCCGAGCAGGACGTCCTGGCCACGCTGCCGTACGCGGCGTTTCCGCTGGTCATCGCGGCGGCGCTGCGCCTGGGAGCCCGGGGGGCGTCGAGCGCCTCGGCGGTGATGGGGGGGCTGGCGGTGGCGTACACGGGCCAGGGCCATGGCCCCTTCGGCATGCTGCCCGTCTCCACCGCGGAGCGGGTGATGTCCGTCCAGGTGTTCCTGGCCGTGCTCAGCCTGACCGCCCTCACGCTGGCGGCGGTGGTGGCGGGGCGGCGCCGTGCGGAGGTGGCCCAGCGGGTGCTGGCGGCGACGGGGGCGGTGCTGGCCGAGTCGCCCGACTGGGGCGCCACCCTGCCTCGCGTGGCCCGGCTCATCGTCCCGGAGTTGTGCGCGGGCGCCGCCATCTGGCTGGTGGACGCCCAGGGGCTGGTGGAGCGGGTGGCCGCGGCGGGGTGGACGGCCGAGCGCGAGGCCGGGCTGCGGGGGCGGTTCCCTCCGCTGCCGCGAGGCCCGCGGCGGTGGAGGAACCCGGGAGGGTCGGGAGTGCTGGTGCCGCTGCGCGTTCGCGGGCAGGTGGTGGGGGCGCTCGCGCTGGTGGCGGACGGGGAGACGCGTCCCCTGGGCCATCGTGACGTGCTGCTGGCGGAGGACCTGGCGCACCGGTGCGCCATGGCGCTGGAGAACGCGCGCCTGCTCGACGAGGCCCATGAGGCCATCGACGCCCGGGACGAGTTCATCTCCGTGGCGGCCCACGAGCTGCGCACCCCGCTGGCCACGCTCACCCTGCGCGTGCAGAGCCTGATGACGCAGTTGCGCCGCGCCGGGACGGAGGAGGCGAGGCTGGAGAAGCTGGGCCTCATCTTCCGTCAGGTGGAGCGGCTGACGGGGCTGGTGGAGAGCGTGCTGGACGTGGGCCGCGTCAACGCGGGCACCCTGGAGCTGCGGCGCGAGCACGTGGACCTGTCCGCGCTGGTGGAGGAGGGCGTGGCGCGCTTCGCGGACGATGCCGCCCGTGCCGGCTGCGAGCTGCGGCTGCGGATGGAGCCTCCGCACGTATGGGCCTGGCTGGACCGGGGCCGCGTGGAACAGGCGCTCGGCCATCTGCTGGGAAACGCCATCAAGTTCGGAATCGGTCAGCCGGTGGACATCTCGCTGACCGAGGTGGACGGCCGCGCGCGGCTGACGGTGACGGACCACGGCATCGGCATTCCGGGAGACGCGATGGAGCGCATCTTCGGGCGCTTCGAGCGGGCGGTGTCCTCGCACCAGTATGGCGGCCTGGGGATGGGCTTGTTCCTCACGCGGCGGATTGCCGAGGCACACGGGGGCTCCATCCGCGTGGAGAGCGCGGCGGGGACGGGAACCACCTTCGTGCTCGAGCTGCCCCTGGCGCCGCGCCCGGCCCGCAGGCCCGAGGAGTCCCAGCCCCAGCCCGGCGCGTGAGCCTGGGAGAGGGGAAACTTCCACCCATGTCCTCTCTTCGGGTTCCGGGTGGGAAATCAATTTCCCACCCAGGGGCTCCGGCGGTCCCATGGCGCTGTCCACGGGTGGACGCTGGAGCGGGCGGGCAGGCGCGGCACACGGGTTGCTCTGCGGCGCGGGCATGCGTCGAGGCGTGTGGCTGGGGGCGGTGGTGGGGATGCTGCTG
>NZ_JABBJJ010000205.1 GCF_012933655.1 Pyxidicoccus fallax
GTATCGGTCAACGTCTCGTGGGCTCAGAGATGTGTATAAGACACAGGAGCATCCTGCGGCCCCAGGCCCCGGCGGCCCCGCGCGTGGGCGAGCCGGTGGAGCTCGAGGCCACCGTGGAGGACGCGGAGGACGGCGCGGCGCTGGCCGAGCGCGTCCTCTGGGTGTCCTCGCTGGAGGGGCAGCTCGCCCGGGGCGCGCGCACGAGCGCCACCTTCCACGCGGCCGGCGAGCAGACGCTGACGGCCACGGTGATGGACTCGGGTGGGCAGGTCACCAGCACGTCGCTGCGGCTGAACGTGCTGGCCCGCGGCGCGCCCGTCACCACCGTCCTCCGGCCCTCGCCGGGCAGCACCTTCAACCTGGGCGAGCTGTTGGACTTGGAGTGCCGGGCCGTCACCGTGGACGGCGTGCGCCTGACGGGCGGCGCGGTGCACTGGACGTCCGCGCTGACGGGGCCCCTGCCCCCTGGCGAGGTGGCGCGGGCCGCGCTCCGGGTGGCGGGAGCGGACACGCTGACCTGTACCGCCACGGACCCCGAGACTGGCGACAGCGCCAGCGCCAGCGTGGCCGTCACCGTGCGCGGCACCCTGGCGCCCGCGGTGCTCATCACCCGCCCCGAGCAGGAAGTGGTGTACGTGAAGTCGGGCGAGCCCGCGCCCTTCGCCTCCACCCTGCTCCTCCGCGCCACGGCGAGGGACTTCAACACCGACGGCGGCGCGGGCAACCTGGACGGCGCCATCCAGTGGACGCTGGAGCCCGGGGGCGTGGCGCTCGGCACGGGCCCGTCCGTGACGTACACCTTCACGACGCCCGGCGAGTACACGGTGACGGCGCGGGCCGTGGACGGCCTGGGCCACGCCGCCACGGACAGCGTGCGCGTGCGGCTCGTCACCAACCTGCCGCCGTGGTGTGAAATCGAGGCGCCGCTCGACGGCGCGCGCCTGCTGAAGGGCACGGCCAGCGTGATGCGGGGCCGGTGCGTGGACCCGGAGACGGGGCGGACGCTGGCGCCGACGTGGACGACCAGTGCCTCTCCCACGCCGCTGGGGACCGGTGAGACGGTGGAGGGCCTGCTCACGGTGGCCGGCGCGCAGGTGCTGTCGGCGTGCGCGGTGGACCCGGAGGACGAGACGCTGCGCGGCTGCGCGACGCGGCAGGTGCGCGCCATCGTCAACTCGGCGCCCACGGGGTGCGCCATCCTGGCGCCCCGGGCGGCGGCCGTGGTGAACGCGGGGCGGCCGCTGGCGCTGGAGGGCTCGGCCGTGGACGCTGAGGACCCGCGGGGAGACCTGCGCTTCACATGGACGTCCTCGCGCGATGGGGCGATGGCGAGCGGCGCGAGCGCCACCTGCACGCGGCTGACCACCGAGGGCGCGCACGTGGTGACGCTCACCGTGACGGACCCCTGGGGACAGGCCTGCACGGCCACCGTGTCGGTGACGGTGAATGGCGCTCCGGAGGTGCGGGTGGAGGGCGTGCGGCAGGAAGGGACGAACTGCCTGGAGACGCCGTGCCGCGAGGGCCGCGCGGTGTCCATCACCGGCTTCGCGAGGGACCTGGGGACACCGGGGAACCCGATGGAGCTGGACTGGATGGACAGCCTGACCGGGCCGCTGGAGCCGGACATGGGCGGCGGCCCCGTGGTGACGCTGGTCGCGCCCGAAGTGGGCCGGCACACGGTGGTGCTGCGCGCCGTCGACCGCGACGGGGCGGTGAGCCGGGCCGCGGCGTCCTTCACCGTGGTGCCCGCCGGACGCTCGCGGCTGGTGGAGACGGTGAGCGGCGACACGCCCGCGGTGGCGGTGGCGTGGGCCGGGGACTCGCTGCGCTATGTGGATGGGGAGTCGGCCTCGGTGTTCAGCGCCTCGCCGCCGTCGGGCACGCTGGCCGTGAGCGCGCCGGCCGTGGCGCTGTTCACCCTGCCTGGCTCGGAGGACGAGGTGCTCTTCGTGGGCACGGATGGCGGCGGCGTCCACCGCTGCGCGAATGGCGCCTGCACGGGCTTCTCCGGAGGGCCGCTGGCCATCTCGGAGGATGAGGTGACGTCGCTGGCCGCGCTGCGGTCGCCCGACCTGCTGCTGCTGGGCACGCGCCGGGGCCTCGTGCTCACCCGTGCGTCCAACCCCGCCCTCGGGGGCCGTTCGAACACCGTCGTCGGCAGGCGCGTGCTGGAGGGGCGCGAGGTGCGGCAGGTGGTCATCTCGCCCGTGTCGACGTCCACGCAGGTCAAGGCCTGGGCGGCGACGTCCGACGGGCTCGCCGAGCTGACGGTGCGGGTGGAAGGCGCGTTCGAGCCGGCGCTCGCCTCCGTCTCGGTGGTCCTCCACGTGCCGCCCGAGGTGCCGGATGAGGACGTGCAGTCCGTGGCCGTGGGCCCGGAGGGGCAGGTGTTCGCGGGGACGCGCAAGGGCTTCAGCGCGCTCGGTCAGCCGGGGCCCATGCTCCGCGACGCGCCCTGGAGGCTGCCCGACGAAGAGGTGCGGACGCTCCTCTTCGAGCGGCAGTCCACGGGCACCGGCACGCGCGACGTGCTGTGGGCCGGCACGAAAGGCGGGCTCGTCCGCTACGACGTGGCAGCCGACATCGTCACCCTCTTCTCGGAGCCGGAAGGACTGCCCGCCACCGCGGTGCACGCGCTGCTCGCGGCGCCCGATGGCGGCCGTTACATCGGCACCGGGCGCGGCGTGGCGAGGTACGCGGGGCCGTAGCCGGCGCGTCAGCCTCCGGAGGCGCTCGGTCTCAGCACGAGCCCGTCCCGGGCGCAGCGCTCCACCGCGCTCCGCAGGGCCTCAACGGACATGCCGGTCGCCGCGGCCACGTCCTCCATGGAGAGGCCCTCCACCGCCATCTTCAGCACCAGCAGTGCGGGCGGCGTGGCCTCCACGTAGAACGTCACCAACTGCTCCGGGTGTCGCCACACCAGCGCCACCTCCTCCCCGGCCTCGGGCTTCGCGAGCGCGCCCTTCGCCCGCACGTACGCGCAGAGCCGGAAGGGGTGCTCCAGCACCGCGAGCGTGGGGTTGGCCGTGAGCCGCGCCACGGGCTCCGGCGACGGCGCCTCCGAGGTGAAGACGGCGAAGTCGGTCCACTCGAAGCGCGCCAGCGCGGGCACGAAGGGCGCCAGTCCGTTCGACGCCGCCGCGTCCGCGAGGAAGGCCGGGAAGCCCTCGGCCAGGTGGTTGAGCTCGTGGTGCCGGGCCGGGCGCGTCAGCGTGTAGCCCTCCACGAGCGCGCCCCAGGCGTCCGGCCCCACCGCGCCGCGCACCAGCGGGAAGACCTTCTCCAGCGCGCCGCGCACGTGCCCGCGGATGAAGTCGCCGTAGAGGGCCACGCGCTCACGGGGCGCGTCCCAGCCCGGGTGCTCCGAGTAGAGCCGCTCCAGGGACTCGGGCCCCGGGCGGGCGAGGTACGCGCCCATGCTGTCGAAGAAGTGCTTCAGCGCTGGCTTCATCGCCCCGCCACCTCCCGCAGCGCCGCGCGCGCCACGTCCGCCTCGTCCAGCACCGCGTCCAGCGAGGGAATGTCCTGGTCCCACTCGATGAGCGTCGCCACCGGTCCGGTGCGTCGCAACACGTGGCGATACAGAGACCAGACGTCACCGCAGACGCGGTCGCCGTGCGTGTCGATGATGACGTCCGGGTAGCGGGTGTGGCCCGCCAGGTGGACCTGCACCACGCGCTCCAGCGGCAGTGCATCCACGAAGGCGCGCGCGTCATAGCCGTGGTTGAGCGCGTTGACGTAGACGTTGTTCACGTCCAGCAACAGCCCGCAGTCGGCCTCCTCCACCACGTGCCGGAGGAAGTCCGCCTCGGACAGCGTGCCACCGGGCATGCGCGCGTAGTAGCTCGGGTTCTCCAGCAGGAAGGGCCGGCCCACGCGGGCCATCACCTCGCGCACGCGCGGCACCACGTGCTCCACGGCGGCCTCGGTGAAGGGCAAGGGCAGCAGGTCGTGCAGGTACACCCCGTCCAGCCGCGAGTAGCACAGGTGGTCCGAGAAGAACGGCGCGTCCACGCGCTCCACCAGCGCCGCCAGCCGGGTGACGTAGTCCGCGTCCAGCGCGTCCGGTCCGCCGATGTCCAGCCCCACGCCGTGGGGCAGCACGGGCCAGCGCTCCGCGCAGGCGTCCAGGGTGCGCTGTGGACGGCCTCCCAGCGTGAGGAAGTTCTCGGGGATGATCTCCACCCAGTCGAGTGCCCGGCCGGTGCGGGGCAGCTCCTCGTAGAAGCTCCTCCGCAGCCCGATGCCCGCGCCCAGCGGCTTCAGCCCGTGTCGTCGCGCGTACGTCACCACCGGGACTCCTGCTTCAGCGGAGGGGAAACAGCACGGGCGGCGGAAGGAGCACGCTCCTCACGCCGCCCGCGAGAGACGACTACTTCTTGCCGCCGCCACACGAGCCGGAGCCGCAGCTCATCTCGGAGCCCTTCTCCGGGGTCGCGGCGGGAGCGGCGCCCTCCTGCGTCTGGGCGCCCTCGGCGGCCTGGCCCTCGGTGGTGGCCGCGCCGCTGCCCTCGGCGCCCTTCTCGGCGGCGGCCGGCTGGGCCTCCGCGGACTTCGTGGACGCACAGCCGGTGGCCAGCGCGGAGAGGGAGAGGGTGCCAACGAGGGCCGCGAGGGTCTTCACGTTCATGGTGTTGCTTCCTTTCTGGACTGCTTGGGGGGTGGAACTACGAGTTCACAGGGCTTCGCGGATGCGTTCCATACGAAACTTCTCGCCCGCGGGTTACAGCCGACCGTCCACAGCCTCACGCAAGGGGCTGTCCGGCGCCGGCACCAGCTTGACTCCCGCCGAGTCGGCCTTCACGCCCAGCGCTTCTAGCAAGGCCTCCATCTCCGCGAAAGCCGGCCGTGGGAGGTGCCGCGCCAGCAGCGCGTCGAACAGCGGCCGCCCGGCGACGGAGTCCACCGCCGCGCTGAACGCGCCGAACGTCGACGTGGAACCGCGCTCCGCCAGCAGCTCCAGCACGTCCTCCAACCGGCGCTCGTTTCCAGTGACACGGCGCAATTCCACATCGAGATGCAACGCGAACAGCGCGCCCGTCCAGTACACGGGGAGCGCGAAGTCGCTGCCGGCCACGGCCTCCTCCATGGTGCGCTCGCCGGCCCGCGCGCGCCCGCGCTCGAAGCCGTCCACCAGCTCCGCCCACGCGCGCTCCGCGCTCTGCCTGCCCGAGCGCGCTCGCGCCACCTCCGTGTAGTAGGTGGCCAGCCCCTCCGACAGCCAGGGCACGCGCGGGATGAGGACGGGGTGGGCCAGGTGCAGCAGCTCGTGCACGGCCACCCAGTCCCGCTCGAAGGCGGAAGCCTCCGCGTCCTGGCCCACGAGGATGGAGATGCTGGGCGGCGAGCTCCACAGCACCATGCCGAAGAGGCTGGAACCCCTGCGTCCCGGCACGGGGATGACGCGCACGGAGACGCGCGGGTACGGGAAGGCGCGGCGCACGGTGCGCACCTCCTCGCCGGCCTGCCGCAGCCACGCGCACACGGCCGCGTCCTCCAGCCGCGTGAAGCGGCCGAGGATGGCCACGTCCAGCACCGCGTCCGGCAGCCGCGCGAGACACCGGCGCCCGCCGAAGCCGTGGAAGCCCGAGTCCACGAGGTCCTCGCCGCGCAGCCGGTACAGGCCGCCCTCCCCCGGCGTCCACGGCAGCAGCGCGTCCGCGCCCTCGACGTACAGCTCCACGCGCAGCTCCGGTGACACCACGCGCGGGCGGATGAGGTACTCGCGCCCGGCGACGTGGCGCGCATCGCCCTCGCCCATGCCGGCGAAGAAGTCCGGCCCCTCCTCGCGAATGCGCCTGTCCAGCGCGTAGCGGTAGCGCAGGAAGCGCGTGCCGGAGGGCAGGCTCACCGCGCCGTCATGCACCCGCAGCGAGCGCACCTCGCCGTCGTCACTCCACACCTCGACGGTGTCCACGCCTCCCGGCTGGCTGAAGAGGAACGCGCGCGGGGCGCCCCGTACCAGCACCACCTCCACGTCCAGCGCGTGCTCGGGCTCGCGCACGTAGGTGATGTTGTAGCGCAGCGCCGCCGGGTCCCCCACGGCACGCACGCGACCGGCGGACTGGCAGGACAGCCACGCCAGCGCGAGCAGGACGAGCGGCGCGGCACGCCCCGGGGCGCGGCGCCTCGTCACCTCCGCCGACAGGCCGTTCAGGGCATCCACGCGGCGATTGTAGCCCGCGGACCGCGGAGGAAGACTCAGTCCACCTTCTTCCGCCTCGGGGGCGCCGCCTCCGCGCCCTGCCCGTCCGCGAGGAGGAACTCCCGCGCCGCCTCCAGGATGTCATCCGACAGCGGCAGCCCCTTCGTCGCGCGGGCCAGCGTCATGGTGCCGATGATGAACGTCACCGTCGCGAGCGCCCGCTTGCGCGCGGTCACGCCGTCCTCGCCCGGCACGCGCGCGGCCATCTCCGCCGCCAGCGCCTCCACGCCCTCGGCGAAGGCCTCGCGCGCCTCCGGCGTGCCGCGCGCCAGGTCCGACAGGATGGCCGGCAGCACGCAGCCCGTCTCCATGTTGTCGCGGATGTGCCGGTTGAGGTACCGGCGCACGAAGTGGCTCAGCCACTCCGCGCCCCGCAGTTCCTCCAGCCCGCCGAGCCATCGCTCCCCGTTGCGCCGGAAGAAGTCGCGGACGGACTCCGCGAGCAGCGCGTCCTTGGACGCGAAGTGGGCATAGAAGCCGCCCACCGTCAGCCCCGCGGCGCGCATGACGCGCTCCACGCTGGCGCCCTCGAAGCCCTGCTTGCGGAAGAGGTTCTCCGCCGCCGCCAGGATGCGCTCGCGCGTGGCCTGCTTGTGCTCCGGTCCGTACCGCATCTCGCCGTCTCCTACTCGCGGCCTCCCGCCGCCGGGGGCCGGAACAGCATGCATGTGGTGGTGCCGTGGGCATACAGCTTCCCCGAGGCATCCGTCAGCTTCGCCTGCGCCGTGGCCACCCGCCCGCCCACGTGAATCACCTCGCCCGTGCACGTCAGCCGGCCCGTGTCGTGGGCGATGGCGCGCACCATGTTCACGTGCAGCTCCAGCGTGGTGTACCCCGCCCCCACCGGCAGCGTGGAGTGCACCGCGCACCCCAGCGCCGAGTCCAGCACCGTGGCCGCCAGTCCCCCGTGCACCGTGCCAATGGGGTTGTAGTGGTACTCCGCCGGCTCCACCACGAACACCGCCCGCCCTTCGCTCACCTCCACCGGCTTGAAGCCCATCAGCTCCGCGATGGGCGCCCCGGGCACCTCGCCCCGGACGATGGCGCGCAGGTACTCCAGCCCCGACAGCGACTTCGCCGCGGCCACGCCCTCCCGAGGGTCCCTCCACGTCACCATCCGCGTCCGCTGCCCCGCGCTCCCCTCGCTCATCGGTGCTCTCTCCCGCTTTGAATGATGGACGTCATCCCATGGCCTCCCGTGTCACACCCTGGCCCGGCCATATTGCTTGCCCTGATGACATGATGGACATAATACAAAGCCACGGCGAGCGCACGCTGGAAGGAAGGGCCCCCGGGCGGCCGGGCCCGGGCACGGCCCCGCGGTGCGTCTCGGTGACTGGGAGAGAGCCAATGCGGAAGCGGCGTGTCGTGGTGACGGGAATGGGGCTCATCAGCCCCTGTGGCACGGGGGTGGAGAAGAGCTGGGACGCGCTGGTGAACGGGCGCAGCGGCGTGGGGCCCATCACCCTCTTCGACGCGAGCCGGCTGGACTGCCGCATCGCCGGCGAGGTGAAGGACTTCCGGCCCGAGGACTTCATCGACAGGCGCGAGGTGCGGCGGATGGACCGCTTCGCGCAGTTCGCGGTGGTGGCGGCGGACATGGCGCTGGCGGACTCGGGGCTGAAAATCACCCCGGAGAACGCCGAGCGCGTGGCGGCCATCATCGGCTCCGGCATCGGCGGCCTCTCCAGCCTGGAAGAGACGTACCGCAAGGCGCTGGAGAAGGGACCGGACCGCATCAGCCCCTTCTTCATCCTGCAGATGATCATCAACCTGGCGCCGGGCTACGTCACCATGCGCCACGGCATCAAGGGCCCGTCCTGGTCCACCAACTCCGCCTGCTCCACCAGCGCCCACGCCATTGGCGAGGCGATGCGCGGCATCCAGCGCGGTGACTTCGACGCGGCGGTGGCCGGCGGCACGGAGGCCCCCATCACCCTGCTCGGCGTCGGGGGCTTCGCCGCGATGAAGGCCCTGTCCACGCGCAACGACGCGCCCCAGGCCGCCAGCCGCCCCTTCGACGCGGACCGCGACGGCTTCGTGCTCGCCGAGGGCGCCGGCATGCTCGTGCTCGAGGAGTACGAGCACGCCCGGGCCCGTGGCGCGCGCATCCTCGCGGAGCTGACCGGCTACGGCGCCAGCTCCGACGCGTACCACGTCACCTCCCCCGCCCCCGAGCACGAGGGCGCCCAGCGCAGCATGCGCGGCGCGCTCGCCGACGCGGGGCTGAAGCCCGCCGACATCGGCTACATCAACGCCCACGGCACCTCGACGGACATCGGCGACGTGCTGGAGATGGAGGGCATCGCCCGCGTCTTCGGCGACGCCGCGCGCGCCGTGGCCGTCTCCTCCACCAAGTCCATGACGGGCCACATGAACGGCGCGGCCGGCGCCGCCGAGGCCGTCATCTGCGTGCTCGCCCTCACCCGCGGTGTGCTCCCGCCCACCATCAACCTCCACCGCCAGGACCCGCGCATCCCCCTGGACTGCGTGCCCCACACCGCCCGCGAGCAGCGCGTCGACGCCGTCATGAGCAACTCGTTCGGCTTCGGCGGCACCAACGTGTCCCTGGTGTTCCAGCGGGTGATCGCCTGAGCCCCTCTCCGTCACGACACGGCATTTTCTTTGTAAACCGTGAAATCCCGTTTACTGCCGTGCTACAGGCCTCATGCCGCAGTGCGGCGGTAAACGGTTGACAAGGTGCGGCGGAAGCCGTGCGAAACCCACACGGCGCTCCGCATCAATCACTGGGATTACATGGGCTTACGGGCATTTCTACAGGTCCATGGGGCGGGTGGACAGCAGTACCGTCGCCGGCCGGACAGGGGTACATCCCCCCTAAAACGTTGATTGCAAATCGGTAAATCGATTTGCAAAGTGGTCTCAAGCTCCAAGAGCGCGGGGCCTGACGCGCCGGTGGGGCCGACTCGGCCATGAACGACAACGCACTGAACGCCAACGTGGGCCTGAAGCTCCGGGGTCTGCGGCTTGCCCGGAACATCAAGCAAGCGGACGCGGCGAAGGACCTGGGTGTGTCCCCCGCGTACCTCAACCTCATCGAGAAGGGGAAGCGGGTGATGCCCTTCCCGCTGCTCTGGAAGGCGCTGAGGTACTTCGACCAGGACCCCGAGCAGTTCATGTCCACGCTGGGCGAGGGCCGGGTGGACGAGGCGTTGGCGAAGCTCCTGGACGAGCCGCTGCTCAAGAGCCTCGACATCGACCCCGAGTCGCTCCAGTCGCTGTCGGCGGAGCCGAAGCTGGCGGGCACGGTGGCCGCGCTCTTCAACCTCTACAAGAACACGCGCACGCAGTTGGAGAACGTGCTGGCGCAGCTCAACGTGGAGGAGCGCACGCGGGCCCAGGGCGGCGCGCAGAACGGCACGGTGCCGGGCGTGCGCTTCGACTATTCGCCCTTCGACGAGGTCAGCGACTTCCTGGAGCAGCACCGCAACTACTTCCCGGAGCTGGAGGAGCAGGCCGAGGCGCTGCGCAAGGACGTGCGCCTGGAGCGGCAGATCACCAGCGGCCAGCTCATCCGCCTGCTGGAGGAGCGCTTCGGCTACCGCGTCAACTTCGACGACCCGGCGCCCAGCGGCTCGTCCGTGGTGCGGCGGTTGGACCCGGAGGAGCAGACACTCACCCTCTCGCCCTTCCTCACCGAGCAGCCGCTGAAGTTCCAGATCGCCGCCTCCATCGGCCTGCTGGTCATGGACCGCGAGAAGATGGTGGAGCGCATCCTCGGGGTGGGGGCGGGCCGCATGCGGCACGCGGAGACGGCGCGGCTCATCAAGGTGAACCTGGCCAACTACTTCGCCGGCGCGCTGATGCTGCCCTACGGGGACTTCTTCAAGGAGGTGCAGCGCACGCGCTACGACGTGGAGCTGCTCTCCAGCATCTTCGGCTCCACGTACGAGACGGTGGCCCACCGCCTGTGCAACCTGTCGGACCCGAAGCGCCCGGGCCTGCCCTTCCACTTCCTGCGCGCGGACATCGCCGGCAACATCTCCAAGCGCTACAGCGGCACCGGCATCCGCTTCGCCACCGGCGGCGGCAGCTGCGCCAAGTGGGCCGTGCACCTGGCCTTCCTCAACCCGTCTCAAATCACCCGGCAGTACTCCATCATGCCGGATGGCACGACGTACTTCTGCTTCGCCAAGGTGCAGCTGCAGCCCATCGAAGGCTCCATCGTCAAGGGCACCGCCTACTCCATCGGCCTGGGCACCCACGCGGAGAACGCGAAGTACCTCGCCTACGGCCTGCCCACGACGGACCTGCGCAAGGACGCCATCCCCTCCGGCATCTCCTGCCGCTTCTGCGAGCGCACCGACTGCAACCAGCGCGCGGCCGCCAGCTACCGCTTCGCCTTC
The DNA here is from genome assembly GCF_012933655.1 of Pyxidicoccus fallax. Classification (GTDB taxonomy): domain Bacteria; phylum Myxococcota; class Myxococcia; order Myxococcales; family Myxococcaceae; genus Myxococcus; species Myxococcus fallax. Next base: position 10,573 of record NZ_JABBJJ010000205.1, read on the forward strand.
GCCTTCGACGAGTACACGAAGAAGGACTGCTTCTTCTCGCCGCTGCTCGTCCACGAGAAGGCGGACAAGCCGGAGAAGGAGCGCCACGGCCATGGCCCGGCCCACGCGCATAACGGGAGCCCCGCGGCCCTGCCGATGAGTCACCTGTCGCCCGTCAACGGGGCTCACGACAGCGAGAAGGACGATTCGTTGGACAAGTCGCCCCGCCGCCGCAAGGGTGGCGACGCCTGAGAGACACATGCACCCGTCCGACGAATCCCAACGCGCCCACATCCTCGAAGCCCTCCAGAAGCAGAAGAACGCGCTGGCCTCGCTGCGCATCACCGGCTCGCCCACCGAGGTGGGCCAGGGGCTGGTGAGCCTCGCCGAGCTGCACGGCCTCCTGGAGGACCACGCGGCCAGCCGCGAGTGCTACGAGGAGGCGCTCGGCCTCTTCCAGCAGGCGAAGTACAAGCCCGGCCAGGCACAGGCGCTGATGGGCCTGGGCGTGGTGAAGGCGCACTTCGAGGACCACCGCGGCGCGATTGAGCGCATCGCGCTGGCGGCCTCCCTCTTCAACGAGGTGAAGGACCGCGAGGGCGAGGCCCTGGCCCGCGCCTGCATCGGCGAGTCCCTGCGCGCGCTGGGCCAGCCCGAAGGCGCCGAGGAGAAGTACCAGGAGGCGCTCATCCTCCTGCGCCAGACGCGCAACACCGAGCGCGTGGCGCGGCTGCTGCTCGACATCGGCGACATCCGCATGGAGAAGGGCGAGTACGAGCCGGCCCGCAAGCGCTTCCTGGAGGCGGTGCCGCTCCTGGAGCACGGGGACGACCCGGAGGCGCTCGCGCAGGGCCACCTGCTGCTGGGCGAGGCGGAGGGCCTCCTGGGCAACCACGACGGCGCCCGCCCCCACCTGCTGCGCGCGGTGGAACTGTACGGCGAAATGCACGACCACGTGTACGAGGCACGCGCGCGCTGGGACCTCGCCCTGGCCTGCTACTACCTGCAGGACTACCCGGCGGCGCGGGCCCAGTTCGAGACGGTGCTGCCGCTGTACGAGGAGCAGGGCCGCGCGGACGAGGTCGCCAAGGTCCGCAACATCCTGGCCCACTTCACGGCGAAGGGCGTCTAGCGGCCGGCTCCGGAGTGCGGGGAACTCCGGGGCGGCGCTGTCACTTCACTTCCGTGGCTGGCGTCCCCTTCAGGTGGGGAGGCCGGCGCTCACGGCGATGCCCAGCAGGCCCAGCACTCCGGCGGCGATGACGGTGTAGCGCCACTCGCCCTTGAGGCCCAGCAGCGTTCCGGCCACCGCCAGGCGCGCCACCGGCGTCACCAGCAGCAGCGACGCGGCGCCCTTGCGCAAGAGGTCGATGGCGACGTGCACGTTCTCCGATTGCGGCAGCGCCTCGAGGCCCAGCGACACCACGAACATGCCGCCGCTGACCACCGCGCCCGCGCGCAACACCCGGGCAATCCACCGGTCTCCGGCCACCGCCCTGTCGCGGCGCCGCGCCCGTCCCACCGGCGCCACCTCCACGCCGGGCTGGGTGATGGGCTCCGCCTCCATCTCCGGCGCCAGCGGTTGCTCCACCGCGGGCACCACCACGTTATGCGTGACGCGCGCGTCCGCCATCATCGCGGACACCGCATGGGTTTCCGGCACGTCGGGTTCTGATTCGTCTACTTCAACATGTTCGGCCACAATCCCGCCCCTCCCTTCCACAACATCTGACTCGCCACCACCAGCAGCACGAGGGCGAAGAGCTTCTTGAGCACCGACGTGGGCACCTTCGGCATCAGCATGCTGCCCACGTACGCGCCGCCCAGCACGCCCACCACCAGCGGTGACACCAGCGCCAGCTTCAGGTGGCCTCGCAGGGCATAGGCCGCGACGCTCGCCGCGCCCGTCACACCAATCATCAGGTTGCTGGTGGCGCTGGCCACCTTGAAGGGCACCCGCATGCCGTAGCTCATCAGCGGCACCTTCAGCGGCCCGCCCCCCACGCCCAGGAGCGCGGACAGGCCGCCCGCCACGAAGGAGCCGGAGATGCCCAGCGGGTAGTTCGTCGGCGCGTAGTCATCCAGCGTCGCCGGCTCCTGCCGCGGCGCGCGCACCAGCAGCATCTGCAGGGCGACATAGAGGGTGAACAGGCCGAACACCACCGCCACCATCGCCGGGGCCACCATCGCCGCCACCAGCCCGCCGGCGATGGCGCCCAGCACCGTGGACAATTCCAGCGTCAGCCCCAGCCGGATGTCACTCAGCCGGTTGTGGACATAGCCCGCCGCCGCCGCGCACGAGTTCGCCACCACGCACATCAGACTCGCTGGCACCGCCTCTTCCAGCGGGATGTCGAAGAGCAGCACGAGCGCGGGGACGAGGACGATGCCTCCCCCGATGCCAAGCATCGCCCCGAGAGAGCCCGCGAGGCCGCCCGCGATCATGAGGAGTAGGACCGTCATTCCTCCACGAGGATAGGAGCGGTCCCTCGCTTCGGACAGCGGCATTCCCCCCTGTGGAAAAGGCTCGCCAGGATGCCTGCCCTGCGCGCGAGGAGATTGCCCGCACCGGGAACGGAAGCTCCGACGCTACGCGGCACACGCGCCCAGCGCGCCCTCGGGGAACGCCTCGAGGAAGCGCCCGCGCGTACGGGGTGTGAAGGTGCCCCTGGCCATGTAGCCGTGCAACCTGCGGAGAACCGTACGCGCCGACTCCAACGCCCCCTCCACCTCGTTGGCGAAGTCGAAGGCGTCGTTGCGGTACAGCTCCTGGAACGACAGGTGCGCGTACGCGGGCAGCGCGCGCGCCCGGCCCACGGGACTGGAGAGGAAGAGTCCGGAGATGTACAGACCGCGCACCCAGCCATCCACGTCCGCCTTGGACGGCGCCTCGCCCACGCGCTCCTGGGACGACAGGCGCACCAATTCGTAGATGCCGCGGCCGATGCCCCGCCACGGGAAGCCGGGGCTCTTCACCACCTGACACTTCTCGCGCAGCCGCGGCGTGGCCAGGAGGTCCATGCCGTGCAGCTCGCGCAGGTAGAAGAGCGTCTGCGCCCACTCGATGTCGCGGTGCGCGTCACGGGCCTTCTTGCCGCGGCGGCGGTGGCGGGCCACCAGCCTGTCCACCACTGGATACAAGCGCCGGTCCACGCACAGGTGCGTGAAGTAGCCGGCCAGCAGCGCCAGCCCGGGCTCGGTGCCCACCAGCGCGCCGGTGGCCACCAGCTCCGCCATCTTCAGCCCGAAGCCCACCGGGGCGCGCTCGTGGTACAGCCGCGCGAAGCGGGGGAGTTCGCGCTCCGGGAGGAACGCGGCCAGGCCACCGCGGACGCCCTCACACAGCGGCAGGTCCGGCAGCGCCGCCCCGAAGCGCGCATAGGGAAGGTCCTCCGACAGCGCGCGGACCCAGTCTGGCGGAAGGTCGCCGGGATTGGCGGCCATCCGTTCGATGGCGGTCAGATGCATCAGCAGCGTGGGCATTCCCCACACTGCTATCCAGGCCTCCGCGTCAATGCAATGCTCGAATGAAATCGCGCGCTTTGCGCACGACAGGGTGGGCGTTACAGTCCGCGCCCTCGGCATCCCCCTTCTCTTCGTTCAGGAGCTCCACGGCCCATGAATTTCAGCTTCGTCTCCGGCGACGCCACGCGGGCGAGCGGCGAACTGCTCGTCATCCCCCTCTTCGAGGGCGAGCTGGGAGACACCGCCCCGTCCTCGCTGGCCGCAGCCGACACCGCCCTGGAGGGACGTCTGCGCGGTGCCGCCACCCAGGAGGGCTTCAAGGCCAAGGGTGAGCAGTCCTTCCTCATGCACACGCACGGCCGCGCCACCGCGGAGCGCGTGCTGCTGCTCGGCCTGGGCAACCGCGCCCGCTTCACCCCGGAAGTCCTCCGCCTGGCCGCCGGCCGCGCGGTGAAGGCCGCGCTGCGGCTGAAGGCCGGCACGGTGGCCTTCGTGCTGCCCGCCACGGACGCGGCCGACGCCACGGTGCGCGCGGTGGTGGAAGGCCTGATGCTGGGCGCCTACCGCTTCGACAAGTACAAGTCCTCCGCCCGCGACGAGAAGAACCCGGCCCGCGTCGGCAAGGTGGCGCTGGTGCTGCCCGAGGGCCTGGAGAAGTCGCGCGAGCTGGACGACGCGCTGAACCTGGGGCGGCGCGTGGCGGAGGCCACCAACTGGGCGAGGGACCTCGTCAACGAGCCGCCCAACGCCGTCACCCCCACGGTGCTGGCCGAGGCCGCGCGCGCGGCCGCGAAGGAAGGCGGCCTGCAGGTCACCATCGGCGGGCTGCGTGAAATCCAGCGGCTCGACATGGGCATGTTCCTGGGCGTCACCGCCGGCAGCGCGGAGGAGCCCCGGCTCATCCACCTCGTCTACACGCCGAAGAACGCGCGCGACGCGAAGCGCCCGCCGCTCGCCCTGGTGGGCAAGGCGATCACCTTCGACTCGGGCGGCCTGTCGCTCAAGCCCACCGAGGGCATGGTGGAGATGAAGACGGACATGGCGGGCTCGGCCGCGGTGCTGGGCGCCATGAAGGTCATCGCCGCGCTGAAGCCGCCCTTCCCCGTGCACGCCTTCATCGGCGCGTGCGAGAACATGCCGTCCGGCACCGCGTACAAGCCGGGCGACATCCTCACCTCGCGCCTGGGCAAGACGGTGGAAATCACCAACACGGACGCGGAAGGCCGCCTCGTGCTGGGGGACATGCTCACCTGGGCCTGCGAGCACAAGCCGTCCGCCATCATCGACCTGGCCACCCTCACCGGCGCCTGCATGATTGCGCTGGGCAACTACATCGTCGGCGCCTTCGGCGAGCACGAGGGCACGGTGAACGAGGTGCTCCAGGCCGCGCGCACCGCGGGCGAGGAGATGTGGCGCATGCCCGTGAGCGAGCTGCAGAAGGACGCGCTGCGCTCCGAGGTGGCGGACATGAAGAACTCCGGCGAGCGCTGGGGCGGCGCCATCAACGCCTCGCTCTTCCTCAAGGAGTTCGTCGGCGAAACGCCGTGGGTGCACCTGGACATCGCCGGCCCCTCCAACAGCCCCAAGGAGCGCGGCTACCTGAGCAAGGGCGGCACCGGCGTGGGCGTGCGCACCCTCGTCGAGTGGGTGCGGCTGCGCGCCGCCAACCCCGACGCCTACGAGGCCGCGCCGGCCCCCACCCTGAAGGGCGCCGCCACGAAGGCCGCCGGCAAGAGCGCCCGCAAGTCCGCGCGCGGCTAGCCGGACGTCCCAGGCACCGGGACACCCCAGGGGGCTGGCTCGCGAAGAGCCGGCCCCCGTCCGTTTCTACTTGCGGCGCGCCTGCGGGTACGAGGCCGGAGCGATGTCCGGGCCCGGCAGCGGGCGGACGCCTTCGATGAGGGCGTCCACGCTCTGGGTGACGTCGGCCGTGGACTGGGCCGGCCAGGTGGCCAGCATCATCAGCACGCGGCCGGGGCGGCCCTCGCGCACGGCCACCCGGCCCAGCACCGCGTCGCCCACCTGGAAGTCGAAGCCCACCGCGTCCTCGGACAGCGGAATCGGCGCCGGGTCCGTGGTGGTGAAGCCCGGCTGCTGGCGCAGGCCTTCCGTCAGCCGCTCGGCGAACTGCGTCGGGGACGCCACCGCCGGAGCCACCTGCAGCACCACCTGCGCGCCGGACGTGTTGTGGCGGAGGATGACGGGAATGGAGAGCCCCTCCGGCGTGCGCTCATCCGTCTCGTCGAGCTGCCAGTCCGCCGTGGGCCGGACGATTTCGAAGCCCAGGTCCTCGTCCACGTAGCGGCGGGCGGTGGAGTGACTCTCCGCCCTGCCGGAGCCGCCCACGCCCACGCCCTCGGCCTGCTTCGGCTCGGCCTTCACCGCCGGGCGCGAGGCGCCACAGGCCGTGCACAGTGCCAGGAGTCCGCCCCACGCCAGCTTCCGCATCGCGCCCATCTCCGCCTCCCCCGCCGTCAAGGCCGTGGACGCGAACGTGGGCACGCGGGGCGGCCTAGGCCAGTCCCCCCTGCAGTGTGCGGTAGGTGTTGGACAACCGCTCCGCCACTTCGGGCGGCAGCACGTTGCGCGCTGAAAAGAGCGCGTAGGAGACGACAGCGTCCAGCGCCTCCAGGGTGAGGGCGCGTCCCACGGCCTCGTCCCCGCCGGACAGGTTGGCGCTCAGCCGCGCCACGTCCACCCGCCCGTCCGGGCCCAGCGTCACCCCGGCATAGGCCTCCTCCAGGCCCGGAGGGGGCGCGTCCAGGAAGCCGCGCAGCAGGTCCACGTCCTTGCCCGCGTCGCGCAGCGCCCGGTGCACCAGGGACAACAGGAGGTTGTAGCGCTCCTCGGCGGACAGCAGCTCCCAGGCCATGCCCTCCACCGCGGGCCCGGGCGCCGGAGGCGGCTCGGCGGCCTTCACCGCCACGGTGCCGCCGCGCACCGCCTCGTCCAGCCACGTGTAGAAGCCGTAGTGCCCGCCCTCGTACGCCGCGCGCAATTCCTTCAGCGTGGCGCCCTCGCCCGCGCGCGCGAAGAGCGGCTCAGCCTCGGGCGACAGGCCCTCCGGCCCCGGCCCCACGCGCATGTCCTCCGGGAAGCGGCGGCGCAGGCGCGACACCTCCTCCGTCCGCTTGATGCCGGTGAGGACCAGGTCTCGCGTGCGCTCCGGCAGCTTCACCACGTCCGCCATGGGCGCCGGGCCCTCGACGAAGAGGAAGCTGCCCTCCACCAATTCGAAGAGGCTGAGCACCACCTCTCGCACCACGTACGTCATGGCGCTGTAGAGGTTGGCCTCGGAGACGAGCCCCTCGGACGTCAGCACCTGGCCGATGCGCCGCGAGGGCGTCACCTTCGACAGGGCCTGCGTCAGCTGCGCCTGCGTCAGGAACCCCAGGCGCAACAGCACCGCGCCCAGCCGCTCCCAGCGCTCCGTGGACGTGGCGAAGACCACCTGCCCGTCCCGGAAGGACACCGTGCGGCGCACCGAGCCGTGCTGCACGGCCAACAGGCCGCTGCGGATGCCCGACAGGACGTGGGCGAAGACCTCCTCGATGGAGAGCGTGCCCAGGCTGCCGGCGAGGAAGCCGGAGAAGCCGGTCGGCTCGTGGAGGAGGACCATCCCCTCGGGCCCGTGGTACCAGGCCGCGAGGGGACGGGACGGGGAGAGGCCAGCGGCGAGCGGTCGCTCCAATTCGAGCGACGCCTGCTCACCGCCGACACGGGGCGTGGCTTTCGGTTTTGGCGCCACCGCCCGGCTCCTCCCCCAGGCCGCGACTACTTCTTCGCGGTCTTCAGCTCCTCGTCGATGATGCTCTTGAACTCCTCGAACGGCTGCGCCCCGGACAGCAGGATGCCGTTGATGAAGAAGGCCGGGGTGCCAGAGACGCCCGCCTTCTTGCCGTCCTCCAGGTCCTTCTGGACGATGGAGGCCTTCTCACCCGAGTCCAGGCACTTGTTGAACTTCGCCGTGTCCAGCTTGAGGTCCGTGGCGTGCTGCTTCAGGTCCGGCACGTCCAGCTTCTGCTGGTTGGCGAAGAGCGCGTCGTGCATCTCCCAGAACTTGCCCTGGTCGCCGGCGCACAGCGCGGCCTCGGAGGCCTTCGGCGCCTTCTTGTGGAAGTCCAGCGGGAAGTGGCGGAACACCACGCGCACCTTGTCGCCGTACTCCTGCATCACCTGCGCGATGGCCGGGTTGGCGCGGCTGCAGAACGGGCACTCGAAGTCGCTGAACTCGACGATGGTGACGGGAGCGTTCTCACCGCCGCCCTTCGCGGCGCCCGTGGCGGCCACCTGCTTGCGCTCGGCCGGCGGACGCGGCGGCTCGGGCAGGGTGATCTGCACGTTGGCGTTCTTCCGCAGCTCCGCGAACAGGGCCTGGGCGCGCTCCTGCTTCGGCTGCTGCGTGAGGAAGTCCACGATCTGCGGCTTCATCTGCTCGTACGTCGAGCCCGGCGGCAGCTGACCCTTGGCGCCCTCGAAGACCTCCTTGATGCGCTCCTCGGGAGGCGCGGGGACCTTGTCGTCGATCTCCGCCTTCAGGAACTGGTCCTGCGTCATGTTGCGCTTCTTGGCCTCGGCGTTGACGAGCGCTTCCGTCACCATGCCCTCGAGGCCGCGCTTGCGCAGCTGGTGCTTCTGCTTGTCCAGCTCGGACAGGCGGTCCTGGATCTTCTCGTTCAGCTCCTTGTAGGTGATCTTCTGGCCGTCACCGAAGGTGGCGACGACCGTGTCCGGAGCGGGCTCGCCCGCGTTGGCCTGCTGCGCGGTGGCGGCGGGCCCCTGGGCGGTGGCCGGCGCCTTCTCCTTGTTGCAGCCGGCGGTGAGCGATGCCGCCAGGAGCGCGGCGAGAGTGACGCGGATGGAACCGTTGAGCATAGCCCGCCCACTTAGTCGAGCTTGACCGGACCTGCAAGGAAACTACTGCAACCGCTCAGGCGACCAGGGGTTCCAGCTCCAGCGCGCCCGCCATTCCGGTGAAGCCCAGGTCCAGGCCCTCCAGCTCGCGGCGCCGGGCCGGGACGATTTCGTAGCAGCTCGGGTCCGAGAGGACCTTGCGCACCAGCTTGTGGTTGAGCGCATGGCCGGTCTTGTACGCCGTCATGTGGCCGATGACCGGACGGCCGAACAGCGACACGTCGCCGATGGCGTCGAGAATCTTGTGCCGCACGAACTCGTCCGGGAAGCGCAGGCCGTCCGGGTTGAGGATGGAGACCTCGTCCACGACGATGGCGTTCTCCAGCGAGCCGCCGCGCGCCAGGCCCAGCTTCTTGAGCTTCTCCACGTCGCGCAGGAAGCCGAAGGTGCGGGCGCGGGAGATTTCGCGCGAGAAGTCCCGGTCGCTGAAGTCCAGGTCGAAGGCCTGGCCCTGGATGACGGGGTGCTCGAAGTCGATGGTGCAGCTGATGCGGAAGTGCTTGGACGGGGTGAGCGAGGCCTGCTTGTCACCGTCCACCACGGACACCGGCTTGCGGATGACGAGCAGCTCCTTGGGCGCGTCCAGCTCGCGGATGCCGGCGTCCTGGATGAGCGCGGCGAACGGGGCGGCGCTGCCGTCCATGATGGGGACCTCCGGGCCGTCCAGCTCCACGCGGACGTTGTCGATGCCCAGGCCCGCCAGCGCGGACATGAAGTGCTCCACCGTGCCCACGCGCACGCCGTCGCGGCCCAGCGTGGTGGCCAGCGACGTGTCCACCACGTAGTCGGCCAGCGCGGGGATGCTCACCGGCCGCGGCAGGTCCGTGCGCACGAAGACGATGCCGTGCCCGGCGGGCGCGGGACGCAGGGTCAGCGTCACCTTCGCCCCGGAGTGCAGACCCACTCCCTGGAGGCTGGCGGTCTTCGAAACGGTGCGCTGGTTGTAGGAGGACTGTCGCATGGTCGGTGTTGCCTCGTGGCTGCTCGGTACCGCGGAACTGCCGGTCTTCCCATTCCCAGGACCCGCCGGATGGACCTGGAAACGTTCATCAATGATCGACGCGACGCGCTGATTCAGCAATCGGCGTGCCACAACCGCGTGACACGCACCCGAGGACCCAAGGGGGTCAAACTGAAGGCAACCCCATGAAATCGCTCGGCTTTTCAGTGCATCGTGGTGGGCGCCCGTTCCGGTCTGACGCCCGCCCCCCGTATGAAGCCCGGTGATTCCGCCCGATACCGCGACACCGATGTCCGGGATTTGTCAGAGCCCGGAATTCGAGTCCCCTGCCCCTCGACCCGCCGCACAGCGGCGTGTCATCCATCCAACATCGACGCGTCAATAGCGCAAGGAAGTGGCCGGACGCAAACGCGCCACGTCAACCACTCCGGGTGGGGGTGGTTGCGCACGGTGCGTGGGGGAGGTAGGGCGCGGATGTCCTGCCCTTAGCGGGCAGCCACGGCGAGGAAGCGGTCCCGGAGGGCCTCCGCCTCCTGCCGGTCGAAGCCGCGGCCCTGCAGCAGGGTGCGCCGGCTGACGGCGTGGAAGGTGGACTCCAGCGTCTGGACGAAGCGGCGCAGGTCCTCGGCGAGGCGGGCGCGGATGCCGGGGCCTTCCGGGGGCCAGGGCAGCTCCACCAGCAGCGAGGTGAAGCGGTCGAAGGCGTCGTAGTCCGCGTAGCGCAGCAGCTGGTAGCCGCCGTCGTGGAAGTAGCCGAGGAAGGCCTTGAGGGCGTCCAGCGCGCGCTCGGCGGCGGGCACGTCCTCGGCGCGCAGGTGCGTCTCCGCGGTGCGGCACAGCTGGGCGTAGACCCAGAGGTCCTTGCGCAGGCGCAGCGCCGCGTCCTGGGGGCTCAGCAGCTCGTCGAAGACGCCGTCCGTCAGGCCGCCGTTGGGGGACAGCGTCTCCACCAGAATCACGACCTGGGTGCGAAAGAGCGTGGTGAAGGCGGCGGCGGCGCGGCTGGGCGCCTCCGGCTCGCGGTCCAGGTTGACGAGCACCTCGCGGGCCACGCGCTCCGTCTCGCGGGCGATGTCGCGCGCGGCGCGCAGCGTGGCGGCCTGGAGCGCCTTGGAGTGCGACTTGGGCGACAGCTCCGAGTGCATCCACGACGCGAGCGAGTTGGCCTCGCTGCGCACCAGCGCCAGCAGCACGCGCACGCGGCGCGGGTACGGTGGCACTCCTTCCGCGTCCACGTAGGCCAGGTAGTGCAGGAGGCGGAACAGGCCGAGGAAGGCGGTGGCGAAGAGGGTGCGCTGCTCCTCGGGGAGCGAGGCCAGCACGTCCAGCAGGCGCACCGAGCGCAGCCGGTCGTACTCGACGCGGAACTCCAGCGGGCGGAAGGGGCGGAAGTAGCGGTTGAGGACGATTTCGCGCAGGGCCAGCTTGCCCACGTCCTGGAAGAGGCCGAGGTTGGCCACCGGCAGCTTCAGCAGGTGGTCCAGCAGGTTCTTCAGCGCGTCGAAGGCCTCGCGGAGCACGAAGAGGCTCTCCGGGGGCGTGTCCTGGTCCAGCGCCTCCTCGATGAGGGCGCGCCGGATGCGGTCGTCGGCCAGCTGGGTCTCCACGTACTTGCGGAAGACCATCTTCTGGTCGCTGTCCGGGTCCTGCAGGTGGCGGGCGACGCGGATGGCGCGGTCCATGGCGTCGCGCACGTCCGCCAGTTCCTCGTGGAAGTCGCGGGTGACGAGCGGCCGGCCTCCGGCGTCCACCACGGTGTTGAGGTTGAGGTAGCGCTCCACGGCGCGCAGGAGCATCTCGAACTCGAAGAGCAGCTCCTCGCGGCCCTCCACGGGCACGCCGCGCAGCCAGCGCTCGCGCTCGGCGAGGAAGCCCGCGCGCGACGCCTGCGACGCGCGCATCAGGTCCGCGTAGAAGTCACGCCCGGAGGCGGGGGAGGCGGGAGGAGTGGCGGAGTCCATGGCGTGAAGAGCTTAATCTCAGAAGAGCGTGCCCTGGGGCGCGGGCGGTGGGGGCTGCTTCTTGAAATACTGATAGGCCCGGTGCGTGGCGACGCGGCCCCGGGGCGTGCGCTGCAGGAAGCCCTCCTGCATGAGGAAGGGCTCGTACACGTCCTCGATGGTGTCGCGCTGCTCGCCCACGCTGGCGGCGATGGTCTCCACGCCCACCGGGCCGCCGCCGAACTTCTCGATGATGGTGAGGAGGATCTTGCGGTCCATCGCGTCCAGGCCGCTGGCGTCCACGCCCAGCCGGTCCAGGGACTTCTTCGCCAGCTCCAGGGTGATCTTCCCGTCGCCCTCGACCTCCGCGAAGTCGCGCAGCCGGCGCAAGAGCCGGTTGGTGATGCGGGGCGTGCCGCGCGAGCGCGTGGCCACCTCGCGCGCGGCGTCCTTGTCCAGGGGGATGCCGAGGATGCGCGAGGAGCGGTGGAGGATGAGCTCCAGCGCCTTGGGGTCGTAGTACTCCAGGCGCTCCTGGATCTGGAAGCGGTCGCGCAGCGGCGAGGTGAGCAGGCCCGTGCGCGTGGTGGCGCCGATGAGCGTGAAGGGCGGCAGATCAATCTTCATCGCCCGGGCGGCGGGTCCGGTGTCGATGGTGATGTCCAGCCGGAAGTCCTCCATGGCCGGGTAGAGGTACTCCTCCACGGCGGCGTTGAGGCGGTGGATTTCGTCGATGAAGAGGACGTCGCGGGCGTTGAGGTTGGTGAGCAGGCCGGCCAGGTCGCCCTTGCGCTCCAGGGCGGGGCCGCTCGTCACGAAGATGCCCACGCCCAGCTCGTTGGCGATGATGTGCGCCAGCGACGTCTTGCCGAGGCCGGGAGGGCCGGAGAAGAGGCAGTGGTCCAGCGCGTCGCCACGGCTGCGGGCGGCCTGGACGTAGACCTTGAGCTTCTCCACGACCGGTCCCTGCCCCACGTACTCGTCGAACGAGCGTGGCCGCAGGGAGGCCTCGAGCCGGACCTCCTCGGGCTGGATTTCTTCCGAGAGGGTCTCGGTCTTCCGTGATTCGGACTTCCTCGCCATGACCATCTGGAACCCTATACAGGAAGGCCGCGCGTGTCGCCGCACATCTGGCGGCGCTAGACTCGAAAGGCCAGCAGGCCGGGCAGCCAGGGAGCGCGCATCTCCATGAAGGGCCTCGTCTTCGACCTCTCCATCCCGAAGTACGTCGTCGCGAAGGGACTGGGCGGCCTCTACCCCAAGCTGCACTACGGCGCCGGCAGCTGCCTCTCCCTGCGTGAGCT
>NZ_JABBJJ010000206.1 GCF_012933655.1 Pyxidicoccus fallax
CTCGGTGAGGGCCGGGTCGCTCTGCACGGCGGGGCCGAGCACCGAGTCGATGCGGCGCATGAGCTCCGCCTCGAGCTTCACGCCCGCGGCCTTCACGTTGTCGTGCACCTGCTCGGGCCGGGTGGCGCCGATGATGGCGGAGGAGACGCTCTTGTTCTGGAGCACCCAGGCGATGGCGAGCTGGGCCAGGGTGAGGCCCGCCTCCTTCGCCAGCGGCTGGAGCTGCTGCACGCGGGTGAGCACGTCGTCCGACAGCAGGCGGGTCATGAAGCGCGAGCCGTTGGGGTCGGTGGCGCGGCTGCCGGCGGGCGGCGGCTTGCCGGGGAGGTACTTGCCGGTGAGCACGCCCTGGGCGAGCGGGGACCAGACAATCTGCCCGAGGCCCTCGGCGTCGGACGCGGGGATGACCTTGGACTCGATGACCCGCCACAGCATGGAGTACTGCGGCTGGTTGGAGATGAAGGGCACGCGCAGCTCGCGGGCCAGCGCGGCGCCCTGGCGAATCTGGTCCGCCGTCCACTCGGAGACGCCGATGTAGAGCGCCTTGCCCTGGCGGACGATGTCCGCGAAGGCCAGCATCGTCTCCTCCAGCGGCGTCTCGAAGTCGAAGCGGTGGGCCTGGTAGAGGTCCACGTAGTCCGTCTGGAGCCGGCGCAGCGAGCCGTCGATGGACTCCAGGATGTGCTTGCGGGACAGGCCCCGGTCGTTCTTCCCGGGGCCGGTGGGCCAGTAGACCTTGGTGAACAGCTCGTAACCGGCGCGGCGCTGGCCCTTCAGCGCGCGCCCGAGGACCTCCTCGGCCTTCGTGCCCGCGTAGACGTCCGCGGTGTCGAAGGTGGTGATGCCCGCGTCGAGGGCCGCGCGCACGCACGAGAGCGCGGCCTCTTCCTCGACCTGCGAGCCGTGGGTAATCCAGTTGCCGTAGGAGATTTCGCTGACGTCCAGACCACTGCGACCAAGCTTGCGGAAGTGCATGGGGCCGCGAAGCTAACCGTGAGCCTCCAGCCTCGCACGTGCCATGTTGCGCCACAGTCCACCAGCCCACGCCACCCAGGCGATGTAGACGAGCTGGAAGGGGATGCGCAGCCAGAAGTACCAGTCCGGGAAGGGCAGCACGTGCGAGGCCGAGTTGGAGACCGCCTCGTGGATGTTGGCTGGGAGGATGGCCACCAGCAGGGCGATGAGCCCCAGTGCCGCGAGCCGCCGGGTGCGCCTCAGGAGGATTCCCACGCCGCCCGCGACCTCGGCCACGCCGGACAGGAACACCCAGAAGGCTGGCGACGGGAGCTGGGGGGGAATCATCGCCTCGTAGCGCGCGGGCATGAGGAAGTGCATGACGCCCGCGCCGATGAAGAAGAGGCCAGCGGCCACGGCGGCGCGGTCCGCGGGCGTGGCGAGCGCCGGCAGGCGGCGCAGGGGCGGCAGGTGCAGCAGGGCGAAGAAGGTCAGCAGCAACAGGGCGAAGGACATGACGGCGCTCCTCGAAGGCAGGGGCGAGCCGGGGTGGCCCGCCGTTCATGCCCTCAAGATGCGGCGCCGGGCCGGGCCTTCGCTTGAACGAACTGGCTGCGACGTTGGAGCGACGAGGGCGTGGTGCCGAACATGCGCCGGAAGGTGCGCGTCAGGTGCGCCGAGTCCGAGAAGCCCGCCGCGTGCGCCGCCTCTCCCAGCGTGCGGCCGGCGGCGATGGCCCCCGCGGCGCGCTGGAGCCGGAGCCAGAGGAGGTACGGCCGCAGCGGCACGCCGAGCGACTCTGTGAAGGCATGCATCAGGCGCCCGGTGGACAGGCCAGCCACCTCGGACAGCGCCTCCAGCGACGTGTCCTCCGGCGCGGGCTCCGAGCGCAGGTGGCGCAGGAGCTTGCGCACGCGCGGGTGGACGCGCCGGGGCGGCTCGGGCGTGCCGGAGAGGGCCTGCAGTGTGGCCTCCATCCAGGGCCCCACCGCCTCGTGCGGAATGGGGCCGGCGGCCGGCAGGGGAGCGAGCAGGGCGTCGCGCCGGGCCTCGTCGAAGAGGCGCACCGGGCCCTCCAGCGAGGCCTGGAGGCGGGCGCCGTCATCGCTCTCCGGCTCGACGAAGAGGAGGAGGACGTCGCTGCCCCGCGCGTCGAGCGAGTGGGAGACGTCCGGGCCCACCAGGACGGCGGCGGCGCGCTCGGCGGTCTTCATGCCCGCGGCGCGGACGGTGAGCGTGCCCTGGCGGCAGAGCACCAGGTGCATGGCGTGGTGCGCGTGCTTCGAGGACTGGTCGCCCGGGCCCCACATGGCGAGCGCGGCGGGCCAGACCACCAGCGGCATGTCCGGCCACGGGGCGCGCGGCGCGAGGTCTGGAGGACGGGCGAGGAGCACGCGCCGAAGATAACTACGGGCGGTGGTTCAGGTACACGGAGTGGCAGCTGACGCACGTCTGCGTGAGCTGGCCGAAGCTCTCCGCCAGCGCCGCGTCATCCCGCTTCTTCGCCGCGGCCTCCACGGCCTGGGCGCGCGAGCGCAGCTCGTCCTGGAGCGTGAAGAAGCGCTCGGGCAGGAGCGAGTTCAGCTCGTCGTCGCCACCGGGAATGGGACGGCCGAGCCGGGGCTCGTTGACGATGCGGCCAGCCGCATCGCCCGCCACCTCGTACTGGAGCAGCATCACGCCGAGCATCAGGTCCGTCATCGCCTGCCCGTGGCGCTCCATCTTCTGGCGCAGCGCCGCGCGTGCCCCCTCGGGCATGTAGGGCGGCACGGGCAGCGACGGGGCTGGCTTCGCGGCCTTCTTGTCACCCTTGGGCGCCGCGGACTTCGGGGCCGCGGACTTCGGGGGGGCGGGCTCGGACGCCCGGGCCTGCATGACGAGGCCCAGGGACACGAGCGCGACGAGAAGGCCGGTGCGGAGCGTCTTCATCATGCCGTCCTTCTATCACCGGTCCCGGGAGAGGATGACCGCGCTGTAGCTGCCCAACGCGAGTCCTCCGCTCGCGGGCATCCCGTCGCGTCCGCCCCACGACGCCCACAGGTCATGCGTGTGCGTGTTGCCGAAGTCCGGCGCGTAGCCCGCCCAGTCGCTGTTGAAGCGCACCTTCCACAGCCCGTCCGAGGGCAGGCCCAGCTCGTACCAGGAGAAGGCGCGGTGGCCGAGGTTCACCACCACCACCACGTCGTCCCCGGGGCCGCCGTGCTGCCAGCGGTGGAAGGCCAGCACCTTGTCCGCGAAGTTCTGGTGGAAGACGTGGATGTGCTCGCCGCGCAGGCCCGCGCTCGTGTCGTGCCAGTTGCGGCGCAGGCGGATGAGGTCCCGGTACGCCTGCCGGATGCCGCCGAACCAGCCGGCCTTGTTCCAGTCGAGCGGCTGGCCATCGTCGAAGTGGCCGTCCTGCATGAACTCCTGCCCCATGAAGAGCATGGGGATGCCGGGCGCGGTGAGCGTGAGCGTCGCCCCCAGCAGGGACTTCTTCTTCGCGAGCCGGCCGCCCGTGTCGTGCGGCGCCACCTCCGAGGGGATGCGGCTGCGGCCGTTGGCCACCTCGTCGTGGCTCTCCGTGTAGATGACACGCTGGGTGGCCTGCCCGTTGTAGCGGGCGTACAGGGCGTCGCGGACGGCGTTCAAGTCCCGCGACTCGTCGAAGGGCGCAACCAGCGCGGCGCGCACCGGGTGGACGAAGGACGGGTCCCACTGCGAGTCGAACCCGGCGCCGTGCGGATGGGTGAGCGCGCCGTCGCCGCCCATGTCCTCGGCGATGAGGAGCTTCCAGGGGAACTCGCGCTTCACCGCCTCGGAGATGGAGCGCAGCAGCTCCCAGCCGGCGGGGTTGTCCATGCCGTTGGCCTTGCGAATCTCCTTCGTGGCGTCCAGGCGCAGGCCGTCCATGTGGTACTCGCGCAGCCACATCAGCGCGTTGTCGCGCAGGTAGTCGCGCACCTCGTGGCGGCCGTAGTCCGGACGCGTCTCGCCCCACGGCGTGGCCGCGCGGGCGTCCGGGTAGAAGTAGACGCCGCCCTTTCCGAAGGTCTCCCCGTCGAAGTCCCAGTGCGGCAAGTCACTGGGCCCCAGGTGGTTGTAGACCACGTCCATGATGACGCCGATGCCGCGCCGGTGCGCCTCGTCCACGAAGCGCTTGAGGTCGTTCGGCGTGCCGTAGGAGGTCTCCGGCGCGAAGGGGAAGGTGGGGTTGTAGCCCCAGGAGAAGTCCCCGGCGAACTCGGCGGAGGGCATCAGCTCCACCATGTTGACGCCGAGGTCCCTCAGGTAGTCCAGCTTGTCGATGGCGCTCAGCCAGTGGCCGGGGCCCCAGCCGGGCGAGTCGTGGAAGGTGCCGACGTGCAGCTCGTACAGCACCACCTCGTTGAAGGCCGGCATGTGGAAGTGGTGGTCGTAGCGCCACACGAAGTCGCGGTGGTCGAGGATGACGCTGTTGCCCGTGGAGTGGGTGACGTCCGCGGCGCGCGGGTCGTTGCGCCAGCGCCAGTCGCCGTACCGGCCCTGGATGATGAACTGGTATTGCTGGCCGCCGCGGGCGCCGGGCACGTCGCGGGAGAAGTTGCCGGAGGGCTCGCGCGCCAGCTCCACGGCGTGCCAGTGGCTGAACTCGCCCACCACCTGCACGCGCTGCGCGTTGGGGGCCCAGACGCGGAAGGTGGTGCCGCCGTCGTAGGGAATGGCGCCCATGCCGGCGCGCCAGGAGGGCTCGGGCGGCGGCGGGGAGGGGACGAAGGCGGTCAGGTTGGCCGGCGCCTGCAGCTTCTCCGCCGGGCCGAACAGCTCCGGCGCCGAGCGCGCCCGCTGGCCGCGCTGGAGCACCTCGTTGCCGCGGGCCTTGCAGACCGACTCGAAGAAGTCCTTTCGCGGCTGGCGCACCTCGTTCGGCTTCAACGTCTTCGTCGTCATGTCGCCCCCTGGCACCAGGCCCGTTCAGCCCTGGAGGGACATTCCGACAGCGCGGTGGGTACGAGGGCAACCCGGGGCCACGCGGGTGGGTTCAGTTCAGGGCAGTGGTGGGTGTGAAGTGGAGCACAGCCCCCATCGCGATGGCACAGGTGGGACACGGCTCCGCTACCCGTATGTCACCCGGCTGTCACTGAGTTCATACCTCTGTGACGTCGCGGCAAACACAGGGGACGGGACGTTGTAGCACCGCATTCCTTCCGGTAACGGGTGCGCCACATCCAGGTCGGGTGCGCCCCCGCGCCCGTTGTGATGCCGACGCGTATGACTTCCACCGCTTCGTACCGATCCTTCCTTGGCGTCCTGCTGTCCTCCTCGCTGCTCCTTGCTCCCGCCGCCGGGGCCCAGGAGGCGACCCCTCCGGCCACCGAGGCCGCGCCGCCCTCCGAGCCCTCCGCGCCCGTGACGCCCTCCGCGCCCACGTCCGAGGCCGCGCCCGCCGAGCCCCCGAAGGAAAAGGAGAAGGAGGAGAAGAAGGAGAAGGACAAGCCCTGGTACGAGCGCCTCCGGCTGCGCGGCTACACCCAGGTCCGTCACAACGGGCTACCGAGCTTCCGGGAGAACCCCGAGCTGGTGAACGACCAGGGCGACCGCTTCATCGGCGACAACAACAACTTCGGCATCCGCCGGGCGCGCCTCGTCATCTCCGGTGACATCGGCGACCACGTCTCCATCTACATCCAGCCGGACTTCGCGTCCGTCATCGGCGACCAGTACAACGTCGCCATCCTGCGCGACCTGTACGCGGACATCTTCCTGGACAAGAAGAAGGAGTTCCGCTTCCGCGTGGGCCAGTCGAAGGTGCCGTTCGGCTTCGAGAACCTCCAGTCCAGCCAGAACCGTCTTCCGCTGGACCGCAACGACGCGCTCAACAGCGCCCTGCGCGACGAGCGCGACCTGGGCGTGTTCGGCTACTGGGCGCCCGCGGAGATTCGCGAGCGCTTCAAGTTCCTGGTCGACAGCGGCCTGAAGGGTTCGGGTGACTACGGCGTGGTGGGCGTCGGTATCTACAACGGCCAGAACGCCAACCGCCCCGAGCGCAACAACAACCTGCACGTCGTGGGACGCGTGGCCTGGCCCTTCCTCTTCGGCAAGCAGTTCGTCGAGGTCAACGTCGCCGCGTACTACGGCAAGTACAACGTCACCGTGACGCCGCGCGACGGCGCGCCCTACGCGCTGGCCGGAGAGAACGACCTCGTGGATGCCCGCGCCGCCTTCAGTCTCGTCATCTACCCGCAGCCCATCGGCTTCGTCGCCGAGTACAACTTCGGCAAGGGGCCCTCGCTGGGCGAGGCGGAGGACAACGAGCAGTACATCATCGACAGCCGCCGGCTGCGCGGTGGCTACGCGCAGGTCATGCTCAAGCTGGACGACGTGGTCGGCGAGGCGCTGGTGCCCTACGTGCGCGGCACCATCTACGAGGGCGGCAAGAAGTTCGAAACGAACGCCCCGCGCTACGACGTCAAGGAGCTGGAGCTGGGCGTGGAGTGGCAGATCATCAAGGCGCTGGAGCTGACGCTGGCGTACGACATCTCCGACCGCACCTCCTCGCGCTATCCGTACGAGCAGGAGCGCGGCGACCTCACCCGCGTGCAGCTGCAGTTCAATTACTGAAACCCACCCGGGACGCGCGTCCCTGGATTGAGGCTGGAGGACGCCGCCCTCAGCGGGAGGCGTCCTTCAGCACCTGCTTCGCGACCTGGTGCACGAGGGCCGCCCGCGCACGGGAGGGTTCGTTGTCGTCGGAGCGGCAGTCGTCCGCGGAGAGCTCCAGCTTCCCATACGTCTCGGCGCTGGCGGGACAGGTCCACTCGATGGCCGCCTCGAGGGAGCTGGTGGAGCCGCAGCCAGGCTTCTGCTCCTCGCCGGTGGTCGCCTTCGCCAGGGACTGGACGATGCGCTCCGCCTCGGCACGCGACAGCACACGCGGCTCGATGCGCTGGGAGTCCTCTTCCCCGTTCGTCAGCACCCCGGAGAGTCTGACGCCCTGCTGGGTGAACTCCAGGCTGAGCGAATTCTTGATGAAGTGGAAGCAACCCAGTTGGTCGAACTGGACCTTCAGGGAAGCGGGCGCGGCGGCGAGCACGCACTCGAAGGGGGCGCTCGCGGGGGACGTGTCCGACGCGAGGCGGGTGCGTCGCGCGAAGTCGAAGGCGTCCATTGCATCCGTGGTGGTCCGCCAGTCGCTCCCGAATTCGTGGGAGGTGGAGCGCATCAGCGTGCCGTCCGCCGCCCTGGCCAGGACCTTGTCACCCTCCAGGAACAAGAGCCGCCGCACGGGCGTCTTGGGGAAGCGGCCCACCGGCACCCAGTTCCGGCCCGCGTCGAAGGTGGCGACGGCGTGCTCCCCCGTCCACCCGAGCCACTCCTCGGGGGACTTCCGGGCCATCCCCTCCAGGGGCGTGAGCACTCCCGTGCCCGCGCTCCGGAGTGGCCCCGCCCACCGCAGCCGGCCCGAGACGTAGGCGCGCAGGTACCGTCCCTCGAGCACGACCACCGTGTCCTTGCCCATGGGGACCGTGTACTCCCTCATGGCGGGAACCCACGTCTCCGGAGCCCCGCTGGTGGCTCCCAGGGTGATGACGGGCTGGCCCGCTGGCGTCCTCGCGAGGCGCGGGTCCGCGTCCATCTGCTCGGGGGACAGGGGCTGGGCGTGCCACGTCTTCCCGCCGTCCAGGGTCTTGAAGCGGTCCGCGTGGGCGCCCCCGAGCCAGCCCACCTTGGGCGTGAGGCGGACCACCTGCTCTGGCTTCCCGGACCATGGAGGGGCCTTGAGTGGCCGCCAGTGCTCCCCACCGTCCGAGGTCTCCCAGACGCGGCCTTCCTTGCTCAAGGCCCAGCCCCGCTCCGCGTCGAGGAAGGACAACGACGCGCAGTTGTCGAACTCGGTGAAGGGGGAGTTCCGCAGCATGCGCCAGCTCGCACCCGCGTCGTCACTGCGATGGAGATTCCCGGAGGAGCCACAGAGCCACGTGCGTCCGCCCACGTGCTCCCAGGTGTAGACGCGCAGCTTCTCGGCGAGGGCGACGGGCTGCCAGGTGCGCCCCGCGTCCACCGTGCGCAACACCTTCGAGGACACGCCCCCGGCGAGGACTCCGACGTCGGGCGTGTACCAGGTGAAGAAGTCGAGGTTGGAGTCTGCCTTGGCGGCGACCGGGTCGAGCGCGGCGGTGCGCTCCGGGTCCTCTCTCCACGTGCGGCCCGCATCCGCGCTCCGCAAGACCCGGAAGGGGAGCTCATCACCGGGCCGTCTGTCCCTGTACGAGGCCATGACCACCGCCCACCAGTCCTTCTCCATCCTGTGCGCCACGCTCTGCACGCGCAGGAGGTCGATCTTCTGGATGCCCAGGTCCACCAGGACGCCGGGCTCCTCCGGAGTGCGCGAGGCCTCCGCGCCGCCCGGAGCCTCCGGGGACGCAGGTGCGTTCCGGGCGCGGTCTTCGGGTCCGGCCAGCAGCAGCAGCCCGATGACGGCAGGTGCCCACGAAGCAGGATTCATGGTGGAACCCTCCAGACCCGCCAGCATACGCCAGGGCCAGACTCCCTCGCGCGGCGCGCCGGATTCGACCGCCCGCGGTGGGTCCGCGACGCATCAGCCCGGCGTCGCTTGTAGGGAGTGGGGGGAGTGTCCGACACTGTTCCTCCTTCATGGCTGCCAGCGAAGAACGCCGCTTCCAGGCCCTGGTGCTCGCGCCCGTCCGGCGCGTGCAGCGGCGTCTCAACGCCGTGGCCTGGGCCGAGGCCGGTATCGCCCCGGTGTGGGCCACCGCCACCGCGTGCGTGCTGGCCCGCCTGCTCCTGCGCGGCGCCGGGGTGTGGGCCCTGCCTGTGTTGGTGGCCGCGGGCCTCGCGTGGTGGTTCTGGCGCGCCCGCTCCCGGGGGGTGTCGCTGGAGCATGCCGCCGTGCTCGCGGACCGCTCGGCCAACGCCGGGGGCCTGCTGCTCACGCGCCTGGAGCGCCCCGTCGGGGAGTGGGAGCTCACCGTCAACCAGCTCGCCAGCGCCGTGAGGCCTCCCCAGGTGGAGTGGCGCCGCCCCGCCGGTGCGCTCGTGGGCGCGGTGCTCTTCGCGGTGGCCGGCTTCCTGCTGCCGCTGCCCGCGCCGCGCGGACGTCCCGCGAACGCCGCCGCCGCCGCGAAGGTGGCCGCCGTGCAGGCCCAGGCCGAGGCGCTCGCTCGCGAGGAGCGGCTGGAGCAGTCCGTGGAGGACGAGCTGCGCCGGCTGGCGGAGGAGGTCGCCGCGGGCCGCTTCGACGCCGGAGACTGGGAGGCCGCCGACGCGATGGAGAAGCGGCTTTCGGAGAAGGCCGCCGAGGCCGCCGCCGAGCTGTCCCGCGCCGCCGAGGCCGCGCGCGAGCTGGAGGACGCCCTGGGCGCCGCCGGTGGCGCCGAGGCCGCCGCCCGCGAGCGTGAGGAGCTGGAGCGCGCGCTGATGGCGCTGAGCGAGGGAGCCCCCAACGCTTCGGAGCAGGGCGGCGACCCGTCGGAGCTGGAGACGGGCGAGGGTCAGCAGGGCCAACAGGGTCAGCAGGGGCAACAAGGCGAGCAGGGACAGCAGGGCCAGGGCGAGCAGGCGCAACAGGGGCAGGGCCAGCAGGGCCAGCAGGGCCAGCAGTCCGGCTCCGCGCAGGCACGGGCCCGCGCGCGGGCTTCGGGTTCGCCGGACCAGATCGCCAGCCTCCGCGAGTCGCTGGAACGCCGGCGTCAGTCGCTGGAGAACCGGTTCGACTCCCAGAAGGCGCGGGAGCGGGCCGAGGCCCGGCAGCGCTCCGGCGAGGGCCGTCGCCAGGGACAGGGCAGGTCCGGCAAGGGACGCGGCGGCTCCGGCGAGGGCGAGGAGGGGGAGAACCCGGGCGAGATGGGCCCGGGCCATGCGAGCCGGAACGTCCGACAGGGTGCCGGAGCAGGGCGGGGCGGAGAGAGTCGTTCCCTCGTCTTCGGTGACGAGGCGGAGATGGACCCGGAGCGGCTCGCGTTCGAGCCGCTGCCACCGGGGCAGGGCGGCGAGGAGGCCGAGGAGCTGTGGGGCCTCAAGGCCGCCAACCCGCAGCGACGCGCGGGGCCGGCGGGGCCGGCGCAGGGGCAGGGCACCCAGGCACGGGGGGATGCGACGGCGGGGCCCGGTGCGGCGCCGCTGCTGCCTCGCAACCGCGACCTGGTGAAGCGGTACTTCGGGGGTCAGTAGTCGTTGTCAGGAAGGGGAGAACACGTGGCAGCGGAGCTTCTCAGTCCCGCGGAGGCGCAGGGCGCGGCGGAGGTGGCGGCACGGCTCAAGGACGGGCTGAACACCGTGCTGCTCGACCAGGAGGCCGTCGTCGAGCAGGTGGTGGTGGCGGTGCTCGCGCGCGGCCACGTGCTGCTGGAGGGCCTGCCCGGTCTGGGCAAGACGGAGCTGTGCAAGGCCCTGGCGAAGCTGCTGTCGCTGCCCTTCCGCCGCATCCAGTTCACCCCCGACCTGCTCCCCGGCGACATCACCGGCACCTACGTCCTGGAGGGCGAGGGCCGCCGTGACTTCGTCTTCCGCGAGGGCCCCCTCTTCGCCAGCCTCGTGCTCGCGGACGAAATCAACCGCTCCAGTCCCAAGACGCAGTCCGCGCTGCTGGAGGCCATGCAGGAGCGCAGCGTGACGGTGCTCGGGCAGACGCGTCCCCTGCCCGACCCCTTCTTCGTGCTCGCCACGCAGAACCCCATCGAGCTGGAGGGCACCTACCCGTTGCCCGAGGCGCAGCTCGACCGCTTCCTCTTCCGCATCCAGGTGCCGCCCGTGGGCGCGAAGACGCTGCGCACGCTGCTCACCACGCGCGTGCGCGGCGCTCCGCCGGAGCTGTCCCCCGTGCTGGACGTGGGGGGCCTCTCGCGCCTGTTCGCCGCGGTGGACCGCGTGCACCTGCCCGGCCCCGTCGCGGACTTCATCGGCCGGCTGGTGGAGGCGAGCGACCCGCGGCAGCCCTCCGCTCCCGACGCCGTGCGCCGCTTCGTGCGCTATGGCGCCAGCCCTCGCGCGGCCCTCGCGCTCGCCGCCTCCGGGCGTGCGCTGGCGCTGCTGCGCGGCCGGCCCAACGTGGGCTTCGACGACGTCGTGGCCACCGCGCCCGCCGCCCTCAACCACCGGCTGGTGCTCGCCTACGAGGCGTCCCTGGAGAAGGTCACCGCGCCGGACGTGGTGCGCGCCCTCATGCAGGCCGTGCCCGAGGTGCCCCGTGCGTAGCGTGCTCGTCGCCGCGCTGCTGCTCGCGCTCGCCGGGGCGCCGCGCGCCTTCGCCCGGACGCCGGTTTCCCATGTGGATCCGGTCGATCCGGATACGCCCCGCTCCGGCTACCGCGTGGCCACGGAGAAGCTGGAGGTCCACAAGGAGGGCGACCTGCGCGTCGCCATCCGCACCGGCGTGCTCATGCCGCCGCGCGGCTACACGCCGGTGGAGGTGGTGCTCCAGAACAGCGGTCCGGCGCCGCTCCAGGCCCTGCTGTCCCTGCGGGGGCACTATGGCCAGGAGGCGCGCGTCATCGAGCGCTCCGTGGAGGTGGGCCCGCGCCAGCGCGTCGTCGCCTGGCTGCCGGTGCCGACGGCGGTGCGCGGCGGCAACCTCGAGGTGCGGGTGCCCGGACAGCGGCGCATCTTACAGACCCTCTACATGGACGGCTCGCGCGACGAGGCCGTGCTGGTGCTGGGCGCGCGGAAGGACTTCGAGGCGGACACCGGGCTCAAGGAGACGGAGGGGGAGCACGAGCCCCTCTTCCTCGCCCGCTTCCTCGAGGAGCGCGAGGCCCCACGCGAGCTGGCCTCGTACGTGGGCTACCCCGTGGTGCTCGTCGGTGACGCGGCTTCGATTCCCGCGGACGTGTGGGCCGTCCTCGAGGCCTATGCCATCTCCGGGGGCCGGCTCGTCCTCACCCGTCCCCCGCGTGACCTGGTCGAGCGTCTGCCGCTCCTGTCCGAGAGCAACACCCGCCCGGAGGTGCTCTACGGCTTCGGCGTCGTGCGGCGGTGTGGCGACCCGGCCGCGTGCGTGGAGGCCGTGACGTCGCTGCTGCGGGAAGGCGCCGAGCAGGGGCCGGTGATGCCGAAGGGTCCGCCCCCCAGCTGGGAGCGGGGCTCCTCGCTCACGGAAGGAGCCTCGCCCCTGCTGGAGAGCGCCCGCGCGCCGGTGGGCCGCTTCCTGCTGCTCATCTTCGCCTTCGCGCTGGCGGTGGGGCCGGGCGGGCTGATGCTCGCGCGGCGCCGCGGGCCGGTGGCGGTGCTGGTGGCGGTGCCGGTGGTGTCGCTCGTCACGTGCCTGGCGCTCATCGCCTGGTCGGTGCTGGTGGACGGCTTCGCCGTGCATGCCGCGCGCTACAGCCTCACGTGGCTGGACGGGGCGCGCTCCCGCGCGGTGACGCTCGGCGTGGCGGGCTGGTACGCCAACCTGTCCCCGGGCGAGGTGAAGCTCCCCCTCTCCAGCGTGCTGCTGCCGCCGGACGACCAGTACGAAGTGGTGGCCGACCTGGACTGGACGGGCGGCCTCACCGTGACGCGGGGCTTCCTGCCGCCGCGTACCTACCGCGAGTGGGGCGAGGTGTCCGTGCTGCCCTCGCGCGCGCGGCTGGTGGTGCGAAGCGACGGCGGCGCGCTGCGCGTGCAGAACGCGCTGGGCGCCCGGGTGGAGGCGGGCTGGCTGCGCCGGGGTGGCGCGTACTATCGGCTGTCCGGGCTGGAGGACGGCGCGGAGGCCACGCTGGACGCCCCGGTGCCGTACGGTGAGATGTCCCATCCGGTGAGGGAGCAGCTCCATGAGCTGTCGACGTCGTTGTGGGAGCGGCTCGTGAACGGCAAGCCCGGCTTCCAGACGGACCTGTCCGAAGGCGATTTCGTCGTGCGCATGGGCGGGCCGGGCATGGCCCCCAGCGCGGCGATGCCGGTGGAGCTGGAGGCGGGTGTGCACGTGGTGCGCGGCAAGGTGGAAGAGGTGGGGTCATGAGCCTCCTCCAGGTCAAGGGGCTGCGGCGAGACTTCGGCTCGCTGCGCGCGGTGGACGACGTGTCCTTCACGCTGGAGGCCGGCAGCATCCTCGGCTTCATCGGCCCCAACGGCGCGGGGAAGAGCACCACGCTGCGCATCCTCGCCACGCTGGACGTGCCCACCACCGGCGAGGTGCTGCTGGACGGGCACTCGCTGGTGGACGCGCCGGACAAGGCCCGGCCGCTCATCGGCTACATGCCGGACCGGTACGGCACCTACGACGACGTCACCGTCTTCGAGTTCCTGGACTTCTTCGCGCGCGCCTACGGGCTGAAGGGAACCCAGCGCCGGGAGCGGGTGGAGTCCGTCATGGAGTTCACCGGCCTCACCCCGCTGGCGCAGAAGCTCACCACGGCGCTGTCCAAGGGCATGCGGCAGCGCGTGGCGCTGGGGCGCACGCTCCTGCACGACCCGCGGCTGCTGCTGCTGGACGAGCCGGCGGACGGACTGGACCCGCGCGCCCGCATCGAGCTGCGTGAATTGCTGCGCGCCCTGGCGGACCAGGGCAAGGCCGTCATCATCTCCAGCCACATCCTCACGGAGCTGGCGGAAATCTGTGACACCTGCGCCATCATCGAGCAGGGGCGCCTGCTGGCCACGGGCAAGGTGGAGGACATCCTCCAGCAGGGCGGCGGCTCCGCCGTGGCCCCGGAGTTGACGGTGCGGCTGGCCGCGGGCGCGGAAGGGGACGCCGTGTGGGCGCGCGCGGAGCGGCTGCTGTTGGAGCAGCCCCGGGTGGTGCACGTGGCTCGCGAGGGCGAGGCGCTGCGCGTGCGGCTGGAATTGGAGCCCGGCACGGGGCCCGCGCAGGTGGACGCGGCGGCGGCGGTGCTGCTGACGGCGCTGGTGTCCGCGGGCCTGCCGGTGTGCTCGTTCAGCGCGCGGGAGCGGAACCTCGAGGATGCGTTCATGACGGTGACGAAGGGGAGGGTGGCGTGAGCACGCCCGTGGACACGGCCGCGAGCACGCCCCCGGAGACGGCGGCGCCTTCCGCCGGTGGCATGACGTCCGGCGCGCCGCCGTGGTGGGAGCGGTGGGGCGACCGGCTCAACCCGCTGGTGGTGAAGGAGGTCCGCCAGGGGCTGCGCACGCGCATCTTCTGGGTGTGCTTCGGGCTGATGCTGCTGGCGTGCGTGGTGCTGTCGCTCATCGCCTACGTGAATACGCGCGAGGCCCAGTACACGCGCAGCGGGCGGTACTACTTCTTCGCCTTCTTCGTGTGCCTGGGGCTCGTGCACTTCTTCGTCATTCCCTACAACGCGTACCGCTCGCTGGCGCGGGAGCGGGAGGACGAGACGTGGGTGCTGCTGGTGCTCACCGGGCTGGGGCCCCGCCGCATCCTCCTCGGCAAGGTGGCCTCCTACCTGGTGCAGGCGGCCCTGTATGCCTCCGCGGTGGGGCCCTTCCTCCTCTTCAGCTACTTCCTCAACGGCATCGCCCTGCCCACCATCCTCGCGGTGCTGTCGCTGGGCGCGGCGTGGCTCGTCTTCTGCACGGTGGTGGGCGTGTGCGCGGCGACGCTGGCCGGCGGCCGCCTGACGCGCGGTTTCGTGCACTTCCTCCTGCTGGGCACGCTGGGCGCGGCGGTGGTGTACGGGCTGGTGGCCGCCTTCGCGATGGTCGAAGCGGGCGACCGGCTGCTGGGCGACGACGACTTCCTCTATGCCGTGGGCGTGGGGCTGGCGCTGATGCTCACGGACGGGTGGCTGCTGTTCGAGACGGCCGCGTCCCGGCTCGCGCTGCCCACGGAGGACTACACCCGGGGGCCCCGCCGCGCGCTGCTGACGCAGGTGCTGCTCGCCGCGCTGGGCGGCGTGGCCGTGTGGTGGGCCGAGGGGAAGGACCACACGGTGGCGGAGGTGTTCGGCATCATGGGCGCGCTGCACCTCATCGCCGTGGTGCTCTTCGTGGCGACGGACGTGGACGGGCTCGCGAGGCCGATGCGCGCGTCCACCCGCCCCTGGTCGCTCTTGCGGCCGGGCGCGGTGCGGGGCTTCCGGCTGGGGGTGTTGCTGCTGGCGGCCTGGGCCGCGCTGTGGGTGGGGCTGGAGTTCATGTCCCCGCGCGTCCCGGACCGCGGGATGGCCATGCGGATGGTGACGGTGGCGATACCCACCTACGGCATCTTCTACATCTCGGTGGCGGTGCTGCTGGGGCGGATGCCGCGCTCGGACCGGCTGTCGTCGCCCGGGGCGCTGCGCCTGCTGGTGATGGCCGTGGTGGGGCTCGCGTCCTCGCTGCCTCCGCTGGTGGCCGTGCTGGTGGGGCTGGATGCGGATGACGGCCTCTTCAACCTCCTCAACCCCATCATGGGCGCGGCGAACTTCGGTACGTACGAGTACTCCTCCGCCGGGTCGAAGATGTCGTGGGAACTGCTGGCCTTCGTGGTGGGCGTGACGGTGCTGGCCGCGTTCGCCGCGGACCGGGTGCTCGTCGAGCGCGAGAAGCGGGTCCACGCCTCGTGAGCGCGGGGATGGACGAAGCGGCCGTCGCGCGGCTGGTGCCGGGGTTGGGGCTGGCGCTGCCGCGGGTGCCCCACCGGGGCCGGGTGGGCGAGGTGCGCGCCACGTCCGCCGGCAGCTCGCTGGAGCTGCACGACTTCCGCGCGTACCAGCCGGGCGATGACCTGCGGCAGGTGGACTGGAACGCGGTGGCCCGCACCGGGGAGATGGTGCTGCGCGTCCGCCAGGAGGAGGTGTCTCCGCGCGTGGAGGTGGTGCTGGACGGCTCTCGCTCCATGGCGCTGTCGCCGCGCAAGGCCGCGTGCGCGCGCGAGCTGGCGTTGCTCACGGCGGAGGTGGCGGGAAGGCAGGGGCTGACGCCCACGTTGCTGGTGGCGGGGGCCCGGCCGGAGCGGGCCCAGGGGCCGGCCTGCCGCGCGGCGCTACATGCCACGACGTTCGACGCGCGCGATGACCTGTCGGCCTCGCTGGCGCGGCTGCCTCCCCTGCGCCCCTGTGGCCTGCGGGTGGTGGTGAGTGACTTCCTCTTCGAGGCGGACCTGCCGGCGCTGTGCTCGCGGCTGTCTCGCGGGGCGGCGGGGCTGTTCCTGGTGCAGGTGCTGGACGCGGAGGACCTGGACCCGTCGGGCGGAGAGGGCGCGCGGCTGGTGGACTCGGAGAGCGACGCGGCGCTGGAGGAGCTGCTGACGGAGGACGTGCTGGCCGCGTACGCGCGCAGGTTCGCGGAGCACCAGCGCTCCTTGAGGGCCGCGGCCGTGCGGGCGCGGGGTGCGTTGCTCACGGCTCCGGCGCCTGACGCGCTGGCCGCGTTGGTCGCGGGGCCCCTGCGGCCGCTGTTCGTCGCGGGAGGTGGGGCGTGAGCCTCGGCGCTTCCGGCGGGCGTGTGGCGTGGGCCGTCGAGTCGCCGCGCCCGGCGATTCCTTCTGGAGGTCGGGCATGAGCTTCGGCTTCCCGTGGGGGCTGCTGGCGCTGGGTGCCCTCGTGCCGCTGGTGGCGGCGTACTTCCTGCGGCGCCGGCAGAAGCCCGTGGTGGTGAGCGCGCTGTTCCTGTGGCGCACGCCGCGTCCGCGCGCCGAGGCAGGGCCGCGCTGGGAGCGCTTCACGCGCGAGGCCTCGCTGCTGCTGGAGGCGCTGGCGGTGGTGGCCGCGGCGCTGTTCCTCGCGGACGTGCGGCTCGGCGAGACGGCGCGGACGCGGCACCTCGTGCTGGTGGTGGACGGCAGCCTCTCCATGTCCGCGCGGGGGCCGGACGGAGTCCCGGTGCTGGAGAAGGCGCGCCGGGAGGCCGCGAAGCGGGTGGAGGAGGACGGGGCGACGCAGGTGACGGTGCTCGCCTCCGGCGTCACGCCGCGCGTGCTCGCGGGGCCCGAGGCGGAGCCGTCGCGGGCGCTCGCGGCGCTGGAGTCCTTCCAGGCGATGGGCGCGGACCATGACGTCATGCCCTCGCTCGTCTGGGCCCAGGAGCTGGCGGGCGCTGGCCGCCGAGTCGTCTTCCTCACGGACGCGCCCCCGGAGGCCCCCGCCCTCGTGCCTGCTTCGGTGCGGTGGATGGCCTTCGGCGCGGGGCGCGACAACGTGGCGCTCGTCTCCGCGCAGCGGCGCGACGAGGGAGGCACGGCCACGGTGACGCTGCGGGTGGCCCGCTTCGGCGCGGGGCCCCAGGAGGTGGAGGCGCGGGTGCGCGCGAAGCCCGGCCCCGGCGCGAAGGAGGGCACCGAGCGCGTGGAGCGCGTGCGCCTGCCCGACGAGGGCACCACCACCGTACGGCTCACCTTCCAGGGCGCCGGAGACGTGGAGGTGGCCCTGCCAGACGACGCGCTGCCCGAGGACGGCCGCGTGAGTCTGCCGCCCTCGCCCATCCGCCCGGTGGCGGTGGGACTGGCGGAGGGACTCGCGCCGCCCGAGCGGCAGTCCCTGGAGCGCTTCCTCGCGGTGGCCCCGGAGGTGGAGCGCGACGGCGCGAAGGAGGGCGCGTCTCCCGAGGAGGTGCTGCTCTTCGGTCCTCGCGGAACGGACGCGCGGGTGACGGTGGGGGCACCGGGCAAGCCGCGCACCTTCGTGGGGCCGTTCTTCTCGGAGAAGGGGCACCCGCTGCTGGATGACGTGCAGCTCGCGGGCGTGCGGTGGACGGCGGGGGACAACCCTCCCGGACGTCCGCTGATGACGGCGGGCGAGGCGGTGCTGGTGTCCGAGGAGGAGGGCGGCCGGGTGCACCTCAACGTGGACCTGACGCGCTCCAACGTGCAGCGCGTGGCGGCGTGGCCGGTGCTGCTGGGCAACGTGGTGCGCGAGGCACGGCGCACGCGGGAGGGCTTCCCCCGGCGGCAGCTCACCCTGGGCGAGCCCCTGCCCGTGGTGACGGAGGCCGGCGCCCGGTACACGTTGGTGGGTCCGGGAGGCAGCCGCCCGGTGTTCGGCGCGGGCGCGGTGGATTTGCCGCCGCCCTCCGGGCCCGGCCGCTACGTGCTGGAGCGGGACGGGGACGAAGTGGACTCCGCGGAGGTGCTGGCGCTGGACGCTCGCGAGTCGGACCTGCGCGGGCGCGGCGCCGCGGACGTGGCGGCGCGTGAGTCGTCCGATGAAGAGGAGCGCGGCAGCGCGCCGGGACGGGCACGCTGGCCCCTGGTGCTGTTGCTCGTCGCACTGGTGGCGGACTTCTACGTCACGCGGCGGGTACCCCACCTCGAATCACAGACACCGCGTCGCTAGACTGCCGGGCATGTTCCTCCGGTCCGCGGCCCCCGCCCGTGAAGACGCCTCCGAGGCCTCCGGATGGGAGGGCCTGCGCCTGCGGCTCGAAGGTGGCCTCGAGGTCATCGAGGCCGCCCTGGAGCGCTACTACGAGCTGTCCACCGCTATCGGGAAGCGGAGCTGGAAGGCGAAGCTGCGGTTGCGGCCCGAGCTGCTGGACGAGGCCATCGAGTCGGAGCCCGCGGTGCTCGCGGCGCTCGCGTCCTTGAAGCGGCGGGCCTCGCGCGAGCCGGAGACGGCGGGCGTGCTTCTGTACGAGCTGGAGGCGGCGCGCGAGCTCCTCTCGGCGGCCGTCGCCCGGCGGGTCCGGGTGGGCGAGCAGCCCCTGCTGTCCGAGCGCCTCCGGCGGCTCCGGGCCGTGGTCCTGCGCCCGCTGCCGCTGCTGCAGAAGGAAGGGGAGCAGCAGGTGCTGGTGGGAGAAGCGGTGCTTCCTCCCCCGTGGCTGCTCGCGACGTTCCTCGCGCTGGGCCTGCTGGTGGCCTGGCTCGTGAGCCCCTGGGCCGTGGTGCCGCTGCTGGTGCCCGCCTTCCTCGTCACGTACCTGCGCTCCGGCTGGTACTGGCTCACCACCGAGCGGCTCCTCTGGCAGCCCCGGCGGGGAGACCTGGTCCAGGTGTCGCTGTCCTCCATTCGCGACAGCACCCGGGGGCCTTCCGGAAACGTCGAGAAGAACCTCTCGGTGAACCGCTTCACGGGCACTGTCACGCTGCACCGGCAGCGCCTCACCCTTCGCCATGTGCCGAATGCGGGGCTGCTCGCGGCGCTCCTGTCCATCCGGCGCCGCAAGGAGTTCCGTCACGCGGGCGTCTCGCGGGACCCCCGGCTCATCGTCGCCGTCGTCCCCGTGTTCCGCTCCATGCCGGAGGAGGCCTTCGGCGTGACGAACGGGGGGCCGGACGGGCTGCTGATGCTGCGGCCCGGCAGCGTCGTCTGGTTCTCGAAGCGTTTCCCCGGGGACATCCTCGACAGCCTCACCGAGGCGGAGCAGCCCGGCTCCCCGCGGGCCGGGCGGAACCAGGACGACGTCCCCCTCTCGCTTCGCCAGCTCGTGGACCAGCTCCTGCTGCTGCCGGAGGAGGCGCTGGACCGGATGCTGCGCCAGCTGGAGAGCCGCAGGTACTCCAAGTCCCTGCTCGACGACGTCCTCGTGTGCCGGCCGGCCGAGGTGGACTGCTCCTTCAACACCCTCCTGCAGACGCTCCAGGTGTCCTTCGCCGATGACGCCCGGGTGCTGTGGGCCAACCTCTCCTGGGAGGAGCGTCACCAGGTCTCGCGCGTCCTGTCGCTCTGGCCGTCGTGGAACGAGGCAGCGCCGGCGGGCCTTCCGGAAATCCTCCCCGCAAGGCGCTAGGCTCCCGGGGCGATGTCCTTCTCCCTTCCCCAGGCGTGGGTGCTGCTGCTGCCGCTGGGCCTCTTCCTCTGGAAGTACGGGCGGCGGCCGGGCCCGCCCATGTGGCTGCGCGCCGGGCTGCTGGTGCTGGTGGTGGGCGCGCTGTCCGGGCCCGAGCTGCGGCTGGCCGGCGCGGGCAGCGACGTGGTCGTCCTCGTGGACCGCTCCGCCTCCATGCCCCGCGACGTGGACCGCACCGCGCAGGAGCTCATCACCCTGCTGGAGAACCAGCGGCGGCTGGGAGACCGCGTGGGCGTCATCGCCTTCGGGCGCGAGCCTCGCGTGGAGCAGCCGCTGTCCGCCACCAGCCGCTTCGGCGGCTTCACGCGGCCGGTGGACGCGGAGGCGTCGGACCTGTCCGCGGCGCTGGACGCGGCGGGAGCGCTCATCCCCGCCGAGCGCGCCGGCCGGGTGCTGGTGGTGTCCGACGGGCGGGCCACGGGAGTGGACGCGCGCGGCGCGGCGCGGCGGCTGGCGGCGCGGGGGCTCGCGGTGGACTGGCGCCATCTGGCGCGTCCCGAGCCACCGCTGGACGTGGCCGTCGTTTCGCTGGACGTGCCCTCCGCGGTGGCCGTGCGCGAGCCCTTCCAGTTCTCCGCCGTGGTGCATGCCTCGGCGGCCGTCACCGGCACCGTGCGCCTGGAGCGCAACGGCCGCGTGCTGGTGAAGGGGCCCTTCGACTTCGTGCCCGGCGCCAACGTGCTGCCGCTGAGAGATTTGGTGGAGGAGCCGGGCCTCGTGCGCTACCAGCTCGTCGTGGAGGCCCCGGGCGACGGCGTGGTGGAGAACGACAAGGGGCTCGCGGTGCTGCGCGTGGAGGGGCCGCCGCGCGTGCTGCTCCTGACGAACCAGCCCCGGGGCACGCTCGCGCAGGCGCTCGGGGCCACGGGCATGCAGGTGGACGTCCGCGCGCCCTTCCGGCTCACGCTGGACGAGCTGGATGGCGTGGGCTCCGTGGTGCTGGAGAACGTGGACGCCAACGCGCTGGGAGAGCCGGGCCTCAACGCGCTGGCGGCGTACGTGGAGCAGGCTGGCGGTGGGCTCGTC
Source organism: Pyxidicoccus fallax (assembly GCF_012933655.1). Lineage (GTDB taxonomy): Bacteria > Myxococcota > Myxococcia > Myxococcales > Myxococcaceae > Myxococcus > Myxococcus fallax. The sequence goes on from NZ_JABBJJ010000206.1 coordinate 20,566, forward strand.
ATGACGGGCGGGCGCAGCAGCTTCGGCGAGGGCGGCTACCGGGCCTCGCCGGTGGAGCCGCTGCTGCCGGTGTCGCTGGAGATGCGCGAGGAGCAGCGCCGCGCGTCCGTGGCGCTCAGCGTGCTGATGGACTGCTCGTGCTCCATGGGTGTCACCGTGCCCGACGGGCGCACGAAGATGGAGCTGGCCGCCGAGGGCGTCGTCGCCGCGCTCACGCTGCTCAACCCGAAGGACGAGGCCTCCGTCCACATGATTGACACCGAGGCCCATGAAATCTTCCCACTCAGTTCCGTGCAGGACGGCCTGCCGCTGGGCGAAGTGGCGCGGGGCTTCAGCGGCGGTGGCGGCATCTACGTGGGCGAGGCGCTGCGCGTGGGGCGCAAGGAAATCCTCCGCAGCGAGAAGGCCACGCGCCACGTGCTGCTCTTCTCCGATGCGTCGGACTCCGAGGAGCCGGACGACTACCTGCGCACGCTGGCGGACCTGCGCGGCGAGGACGTGACGGTGTCCGTCATCGGCCTGGGCACGCCGCAGGACTCGGACGCGAAGCTGCTGGAGGAGGTGGCCGCGCGCGGCGGTGGACGCATCTACTTCGCCGAGGACGCGGTGAGCCTGCCGCGCATCTTCAGCCAGGAGACGCTCACCGTGGCGCGCGCCACCTTCGTGGACGAGCCCGCGTCGCTGGAGGCCGCGCCGGACCTGCCGCTGCTGGGCCGCCTGCCATCGGAGGGCCTGCCGCAGGTGGGCGGCTACAACCTCACGTACCTCAAGCCCCGGGCCAGCGTGGCGCTGCGCACGCTGGACACCAACGCCGCGCCGCTCCTGGCGATGTGGCCGCGCGGCGCGGGGCGCACGGTGGCCTTCACCGCGGAGGTGGACGGCCCCTTCACCGGCGAGCTGCGCCAGTGGAGCGCGCTGCGCGCGGCGCTTGAGGCGATGGTGCGCTGGACGCTGGCGGGCTCGACGCCCCTGGGCGAGGCGGTGGTGCGCTCCGAGCGCCGGGGACACCTGCTGCGTGTGACGCTGGACCTGCCTCCGGGCGAGCCGCTTCCGGGCGCGCTGCCCACGCTGGTGCTGCTGCCCGGGGACGGGCGCTCCGCGCCGAAGGAGCGGCCCATGCGCTGGGAGGACGAGGACCGGCTGGTGGCCGAGTACCCGCTGGACGGCAGCGGCACGTGGCACCCCGTGGTGCGCCTGGGCTCGCGGGCGCTGCGCGCGCCGCCGGTGTCGCTGCCGTATGCGCCGGAGTTCGAGCCGGGCAGCGCGAAGGAGGGACTGGAGCTGCTGCGCGCCGTGGCGGCGGTGGGCGGCGGCGTGGAGCGCCTGTCCATGACGGGCCTCTTCATGGAAGCCCCCGAGTCCGAGGGACGCTGGCCCCTGGCCCCGTGGCTGGTGGGGTTCGCCCTGGCCGTGCTGCTGGCGGAGGTGGCCGTGCGCCGCTTCCTCTCCGCGCCCCGTGTGCGGAAGGTGGCTCCGGTTGCGGGCGCGACGGTGACGGCTGCCCAGGCTCCTGCTACTCGCGCCGCTCCGCCCGAGAGCGCGCCGCGTGTCACGGAGTCCGGAGGCGAAGCGCGGGGGACGACGCCAGAGCCGGGCGCGGCGGAGGCACCGAAGCCCCGAGAGGGTGGAGTGGACTCCGCGCTGGAGGCGGCGCGCGCCCGCTCACGTCGGCGGCTGGACCGGTGAGGTGACGCGGCCCCTCGGCCAGCGCGCCGAAGCCCGCCTCGTGCCGCGATGGTGGCCTCGGCCGTGGCGCTGCGCCGACGACGGAGCGCGGTCGTGGAAGGTGCGGACCGCTCCAGAATCGAGATGGAGATCGCTGCTGAAGGAGCAGTCCGCGGTGAAAAGTGCGGACCGCTCCGGAGTCGAGATGGAGATCGCCGCTGAGGGAGTGGTCCGCGGTGAAAAGTGCGGACCGCCCCGGAATCGAGATGAGGCGCGCTGATGAGGGAGCAGTCCGCGGTGAAAAGTGCGGACCGCTCCGGAGTCGAGATGGAGATCGCTGCTGAAGGAGCAGTCCGCGGTGAAGGGTGCGGACCGCCCCGGTCGAGATGAGGATCACTGCTGATGGGGCGGTCCGCGGTGAAAAGTGCAGATCGCCCCGTAATCGAGAAGAGAATCGCAGGTGGGGGGCGGTCTGCGGTGCTACGCGGGTCGCTCCTGACTCGGAGGGGAGAACGCAGATGAAAGGGGTGGCCCGCTGCCCGTGGGTCTCACAAGGCGAAGGGAAATATACACTTCGGGTGTGCTGAATGCAACGGGGTAAGAAATTTCCCGGATAGAGAAAAGTTGGGAAGGAATGGGACGATGAGTGGGGCGGGGTGGAGGGG
>NZ_JABBJJ010000207.1 GCF_012933655.1 Pyxidicoccus fallax
CCGCCCTTCATGTCCCCGCCCCTGCTGTCGCCGGCAGCCACGCCTCCACCTCGAGTCCCTTCCCCGCCGCCGCGCGCCACTCCACGCGTCCTCCCAGGCGGGTGAAGCGCTCGCGCATGCCGGTGAGTCCCGAGCCGGGCGTGAGCTTCTCCACGCCGCGCCCGTCATCGCGCGTGTGCACGCGCACCCCGCCGTCCTCGGCGGGCTCGATGCGAATCCACAGGTTCCGCGCGTGCGCGTGGCGCAGCGTGTTGGTGAGGACCTCCTGCACGCAGCGGAACAGCGAGTGCGCCGCCTCGGAGGACTCCAGGGAGAAGGACTCGGGGACCTCCAGGTGGACGGCGAGCCCGGGAGCGCCCTCGGCCAGCTTGCGCAGCGAGGGCAGCAAGGGCGGCGGCGTGTCGCGCAGCGCCCTCACCGTGTCGCGTACCTCGGCCAGCAGCGTGCGCGCGGTCTCACGGGCACGGCGCAGGTGTTCGGCGGCGGCCGTGTCCCTGGCGGTATACGCGGCGGCCTCCAGGTTCAAGGAGAGCGCGGTGAGGTGGTGTCCCACCGAGTCGTGCAGCTCGCGAGCGATGCGCAGCCGCTCCCCCTCGCGCTCGCGGTTGGCGAGCATCACCTGGGTGGCCTGCAGCTCCGCGTGCAGGCGGGCCAGCTCGCGGCGGGCCTCGGCCTCGCGGACCATCACCATCGCGGTGCCGAGCGTGAAGCCCTGGAAGCCGGCGTAGATGAGCGACTGCACCAGTGCTCGGCTGAGCGGATGAATCGCCGCGAACACCAGCAGCGTTCCGGCCACCTGCGCGGCCACCCACGCCAGCGCCTTGCGCTGGGGCATCACTTCGGGGACCTGTCCGGAGGTGATGGCGAACAGCGCGGCATCCAGGCCGCTGTCACCGGCGGCGACGGCGACGAGCGCCGCCACCGACTGCATGGCCAACAGCGGCACGGACGCGCGTCCCTCGTCGCGAGCGTGAAGCCAGAAGGTCACGCCAAAGCCGAGGAACGCGGCCAACCACACGAAGGTGCCCGGGGCCGTCCAGCGCACGGGCTCGGCCGCGAGGTCCAGGATGTGCGGGACGCCCACCACGCCCCAGGTCAGAATCCCCGCGGTGAAGAGCAGGCGCTGGGTGGTGGCGGATCGCGCCGAGACGGATGCCGGGTTCATGGAGGACAGCTTACGAGCCCCTCGTGGCCCGGACCATGTGCTGGAAGTCACATGCCGCCGGTGTGACTTCCCGCAGATGGGCTCCGTTACTGGCTGCGCCCGCCCCAGGAGCGCATGCACTGGTGGTTCGAGCACATGGGCGCGATGGTGGCCTCGGGCATCGGTACCGTCACCGCGTTCCTGGTGGTGAACGCGAGGCACTTCGGCATCAACGGCACGCAGCTCGCGCTGTTCCTCGGTCCCTCCGTGGTGGGCGTCACGGGACTGAAGCTGTGGGAGCGCTACTACCGCCGGCGCTTCAGCGCGAAGCAGGCACCGGCGGCCTTTGGGAGCGCGGCCCCAGCCACGCTCCCATTGGACCCCGCCTCCGCTACTGTCCCGCGGTGACCGTCACGCAGGCCACTTCGTCATTGTTTCACACGCATCCAGGGACGCGCGGCACAACGACTCCGAAAACGTCTGCTCCTCTGGCAAGTAATTGCGTGGGTTCCACGTGTCTGCGAATGGGCAGACACCCTGAATCGTCACTACACCTTCAACCGGATGGCACCGGGGACGATGGTCATGGTGCACGGGAGGCGGCCCGGCGTCTCGCCATCCACGTCGAGGAACACGTCCTCGCCCTCGGCGGGCTCGGCGTGGAGGGTGCGGCAGCGCAGCCGGCGGGTGCCCTTCCAGGTGACGTGCGAGCCGTTGTAGACGCCCTTCGACTTGAGGAGGAAGTCGCTCAGCCCGTAGCCGGACCAGATGGTGACGTCGAAGAGGCCATCGTGGGTGACGGCCTCGGGGGCCACGAACATGCCGCTGCCGAAGTAGCGGCCATTGGCCACGGCCACGGCGGTGATGTCCACGGTCTCCGCGGGGCCGCCGTCGAAGGACAGGCGCACCTTGCGCTCGGTGTACTTCACGAGGCCCTTGAGCGTGCCCCAGACGAAGCTGAAGTTGCCGCCCAAAGCCTTGCTGCCGCTGTTGACCTCGCGGGCCACCACGGCGCTGACGCCGAACGAGGCGATGTTGGCGAAGTAGCGCGTCTCGGGCTGGCCGTCGTTGTTGATGAAGTCGAGCCGGCCCACGTCGAAGGGCTCCGTCTTCTCGGAGCGCAGCCGGGCCAGCGAGGAGTCCAAGTCCAACTCCCACCCGAAGGTGCGCCGGAAGTCGCCGCCGGTGCCGCGGGGGATGAGGCCCAGCGCGGCCTTGGGGTTGATGGGCTTGCCGTCGCGGAAGAAGCCATTCGTGACTTCGTTGAGGGTGCCGTCACCGCCCACCGCGACGATGCACTCGTAGCCCTCCTCGAGGGCCTGGCGGGCGATGCGCGCCGCGTCCATGCCGCCCTGGGTGAACCCATGTCCGAAGTCGCCGAGCGCCTTGCCCACCTGCGCGCCAATCTCCGCCCAGCGCTTTCCCGTCTGTCCGTTGGCGCTGCGCGGATTGACCACGAGGAACGTCTTCATCGGCACCTGCCCCTCCCTGGGGCCCCTGTTTACGCGGTTGTGCGTCAGCACTCCACTCCGCGACTCGTCCATGACGCACCGGGTCTACGTCCACCCCCGGAACATGCCATGTTGGGAAGGTACACACGCTCGAAGAGAGAGGGCCTCGCCCTGGCCGCTTCGGAAGTCACCGAGAAGCTCGTGCCGCACCTGAAGGCCACCCTCGCCGTGGACTGGGCGTGCCCCCACCTGTGCCCCGACCTGGAGGCCGCCAGCGCCCGGGCCTTCGAGGAGACGCGAGCCCAGGAGGACTACCTCCTCGGGCAGGACACGCCGGCCCATGGCGGGGATTCCGCGAGGGAGGCCCGGTTCCTGGCGGCCCTGTCCCGGGTGCGCGCCCTGGCCGACGCGGGCGAGCCCCTCACCTGGGCCCGGCTGGCGGAGGTACAGGCGGAGGTCCTCGGAAGGCCGGTGGGCTTTCGGGCGGGGCCCGCCTTCGCGCACGGGGGCCGGCACCGGTACCTGTACGCGCCGGACCTGGAGGAGATGTTCGTCCGGAAGGTGGAGGCGGACGCGAGGGACGGCTGTCACCCCGTCGCCCAGGCGGTGCGGCTGTATCTGGACCTGGCCTTCTTCCACCCGTTCCCGGATGGCAACGCCCGGGCGGCGCGGCTGTGGTTCGAGTACTGCCTGCGCCGGGCGCGGGTGCCCACGCCTCCGCTGGCGCCGTGGGTGCTGCTGCCCAAGCCGCCGGGGGACGCGGAACGGTATGTGCGGTTCGTGCGGCTCGTGGCGCGGAGCATCGCCGCGGCGGACGCTCGCGGGATGGAGGCGCCGGATGGGATTTAGCTGGTGGAGGCGCGAGTCGACGTGGGAAGTCATCCAGCAAAGCCTGGACGGCTACCAGCCGGAGCGGCTCGCCACGGCGTTGCGCGAGTACCTGACGCCCCGCGTTCCCTCGGGTGTTCGCACGCTGCCCGAGCCGCTCCGCAAGCAATTGCGAGGAGGGGTGGAGGTCATCCTGTATGAGCACCTCGGCCCCTGGTACCACCAGAGCGGCGTGAAGCTCGGCCACGAGCGCGTGGATGGCTATTGCTGGTGCCACAGCTTCTTCAACCAGAATCCCATTCCAGACGTCGGCGTGGAGCACAACGTCCAGCTCATCATGAAGGCGGTGGGACGGGGCCATGCGTGGCTGAGCACGCTGGACGCCACGTTCCGGGGCGTGGAACTGCTCGATGACGAGGACGAGGGCATCCGCCAGATGGCGCTGTCGGACGCGGTGGTGAAGGTCATCGAGCTCACCGCGGACGCGACGGACACGAACGATGACTGGTACCCCTACGCCTTCGACGCGGTGGAGTGGCTGTTCGAGGCGCGCGGCCTGCGCCTCACGCCAGAGGTGCGGAGCGCGATGAAGAAGACGATGGGCGTCTTCACGTCCTGGGTGGGCCCCACGGAGGAAGAGGCGCGCGCGGCCGGAGACGCGGTGGCGCTCGCGGCGGTGCGGACGGCCTTCGACGCGCGCTACCCGCGTCAGGGCTGAGCGAGCGGGAGTCGGACGCGGAAGGTCGATCCACCCCCTACCCTGCTCTCCACCTCGATGTCCCCGCCGTGGGCCCGCACGATGCGGCGCGAGACGGAGAGCCCCAGGCCGACGCCTGGAATCTCCGCCCTCGAATGCTTGCTGCGCCGGAAGGGCTCGAAGATGCGCTCGTATTCGTCGGCGGGGATGCCCACGCCCTCGTCGGACACGGAGACCCGCGCCTCCTCCGGAGACCCCTCGAGCCGCACCCGCACGCGGCCTCCGCGAGGTGAGTACTTGATGGCATTGCTCAGGAGGTTGGTGAGCACCTGGGTGAGCCGCGTCGGGTCTCCTCGGACCGGGACGGGCTGGTCGGGCACCGTGAGCTCGAGGTGGTGCTGCTGGCTCAGGGGCCGGTGGAGCTCGACGACGTCCGTCACGAGCTGGCGCAGGTCGCAGTCCTCCGGGCGCAGCTCGAGGTTGCCGGCCTCGATACGGGTCTGCTCCAGGAGGTCGCCCACCATGCGGTCGAGCCGGTCGAGCTGCGTGGAGATGCGGACGAGGGACTCCCGGACCTTCTCGGGCGGAGGCGGCTCCGGTGACTTGAGGAGGACGCGGGTCGCCAGCTTGAGGGCATTGAGCGGGGTGCGCAGGTCGTGGGCCACGCCCGCGAGGAACTGGACCTGCCTCGCGTCCTGGCTGACCAGGGTGTCGGCCATGTCGTTGAACTCGGCGGCGACCTCGCGGAGCTCGACGGCTCCCACGGGAGCCACCCTCGACTCACGCTGTCCGGACTTGAAGGCCGCCAGCGCTCGGCGAATCGACAACAGCGGCAGATAGAGGCGCGTGCGGATGGCGGCGAGGAGCAGCGCGACTCCCGTGACGATGGAGAGCGTCAGGAGTCCCGCGAGGAGCCGTGTCGCGCCGCTCACCCGCTCCGCCTCATCGCGGACGGCATGGGCCCGCTCGATGCTCGCCAGGGACACGGCCTCCATCGCCGCGACGGCCCTCCTCAAGTGGGGCATCCGCTCGTGTTCGGGAGCCTGGAGGTACGCCTCGACCTGACCACGGGCCTCGGAGAGCAGCGCCTGCTCCGTGGCGGTGCCCGCATACGGCTCGACCTGCCGCAGGAGCTCCAAGACCCGTTGGCGCGCATCGTCTTCGCTGACGCGGGGCCCCGTGCCCGGCGGGGCATGGATGCTCGCGAACTCGCGGACCACCTGGAGCATGAAGAGGGAGAGCGCCAGCTGCTCGGTGGCGTGCACCCGCTCGATGGACTGGCTCAGGTTCCGGGTCCGCGACTGGAACTGGGCGCTCATCCAGAACAGGCCCGCCGCGGAACCTCCACTCAGGAACGCCAGGACCACCGCTCCGATGAGGAAGAGGCTCCGCAGCCGCATCTGCACCACCTCCGGGGGAACCCCGCCACCTTATCGAGCCGGTGGAGGCGTGGGCTCACCCCGGAGCACGGAGTGACGACTTCTGGAGGCTGGAAGCGTCAGCGGGACTCAGGAGCGCCAGCCGTTGCGCCGGTCCTTCCGGTCCTCGCGCAGCTCCTGGCGGTCCGCGCGCAGCTCCTGCTTGCCGAGCTGCACCAGCTCCACGATGAGCGCGCGCTTGCGGTTGAGCTGCACCTGGGAGCGGACGCCCATGAGGGAGTTCAGCTCGCGCGCGACGCTCCTTCGTGCGGCCAGCGAGGCGGCCTCGGCGCGGGCGTCGCGGACATCATCCCGGTTCTCCGCGCGGCTCTCGCCCCGCTCCCTGCGCGCCTCGGCGCGGGCCTGGGCCGTTTCCACGCGGCTCTCGGCCAGCTCCGCGCGCAGCAGCTCGCGCAGCCGGTGGTCCACGGAGGCCAGCTCGGAGGCGTTGTTCCGGCGGGCTCGCGCCGCATCGAAGCGGGCCAGCACGCGCTCCAGCTCGACCACGTCCATGCGGTCATCCGAACGCTGGGTGACGCCGTGACGCACTTCGTGGCCGTTCACCGTGCTGGCCCGGTGGGACTGGGCGTGCGCGGAACCGGCGAGCAGCAGCGAGGCGACAAGAGCAGACGAGAAAACCTTCAGCGTCTTCATGGTGGCGACTCCCGGTGGGGGTTTGCTGCGTTGCTGCGTACAAACCCTCTGACGGGTGAGGCCGGAGTTGATTCAACGCCCCACTTTCAGGGCTTCAGAGGTGCATATTTTCTGAATAAGCTCGTTTTCCCGAAATCGACCGGAGCGACATGAACACCGAGAGGCGGGGGACGATGAAGACACCTGACGGACAGCGGCTGTTGCTGGCGGGACTGGCCCTGGCATTCGTGGGCTGCGGCGTGGAGGGCGCGGAGGGGACCGAAGCGCGGGGGACACAGCGCCAGGCGCTCACGACGCTGACGGCGTCGGAGGACGCGTACGTCCACGAGAGCAACCCCACCTCCAACTACGGCGCGAGCGCCTCGCTGTTCGTGAAGAACGACGCGGGCACGAGCCGGCACGCCTACCTGAAGTTCAACCTGGCCGGCATCCCCGGCGTCACGAGCGCGAAGCTGCGCGTGCACGGAAGCGCGTCGGCGAGCACGACGCTGCAGGCGTTCCAGTCCACGGACGCGTGGACGGAGTCCTCCCTCACGTGGAACAACAAGCCGGCCGTGGGCAGCCTGGTGGGGAGCGTGGCCATCAACACGACCGCGCAGACCCATGAAATCGACGTCACGGCGTACGTGAACGCGCAGGCGGCGGGAGACGGCACGGTGTCCTTCGTGCTGCAGGAGACCGTGGGCAAGTACACCACGCTGGTCAGCAGCGAAGGCAGCGCGAACGTGCCCCAGCTCGAAGTGGTCCCGAGCGGAGGCGGCACGGGGGACACCCAGGCTCCGACGGTGCCCGCGAATCTGACGGCCTCCGGGGTGTCGAGCAGTCAGATCAACCTGAGCTGGAGCGCCTCGACGGACAACGTGGGCGTCACCGGCTATGCGCTCTACCGGAACGGTGCGTTCCTGAAGAACGTCAGCGGCACGTCGACGAGCGACACGGGGCTCGCCCCCGCGACGACCTACAGCTATTCGGTCAGGGCGCGGGACGCGGCGGGCAATACGTCGGGCAGCAGTGCCACCGTCACGGCGACGACCTCGAGCGGCGGCGGCACGTCCTGCGCGGGGGCGCTGGATTCAACCGCCAGGATCCAGGAGGCCCTGAGGAACGCGGCGCCGGGTGCCATCCTGCTGTTGGCTCCGGGCACCTATACGGGCAACAGGGGCACCAGCGGAGACCCCGGTGGACAGGGGCTGTTCTACTCGGGCCAGAGCGGCACGGCGGCTAATCCCATCGTCCTGAAGAGCTGCGACCCGAACAACCCGGCAAACCTCACGGGCACGTCGGTTCGGGATGGCTCCTACGGCCTCCACCTGACGGGGGACCACTGGCAGGTGCGGGACCTTCGCGTCAGGACGGCGCAGAAGGGCGTCATGATTGACAATGGCAATCACAACCTGCTGTCGGGCCTGGAGGTCCACGACATCGGTGACGAGGCGGTGCACTTCCGGGATGGCAGCTCGTACAACACGCTGGAGGCGTCGAGGATCTACGATACGGGCAGGTACCAGCCCCAGTATGGCGAAGGTGCTTATGTCGGCTCGGACTCCAGCTCTCCGTACGAGCACGTCGTGATTGGCAATGTGATTCGGACCACGGAGTTCGCGGGAGGCATCACGGCGGAGCACATCGACATCAAGGAAGGCGCGGATGGCACGCTCGTGGAGGGCTGCACCTTCCAGGGCGCGGGGATTTCCGGCGCCAACAGCGCGGACAGCTTCGTGGACGTGAAAGGTGTGAACACGGTCGTGCGGAACAACCGGGGCTTCCGTCAGGGCAACACCAAGGTCCTGGATGCCTTCCAGGTGCGCACGCACGGCACCGAGTACGCGACGGGGAGGAACAACGCCTTCTCCGGCAACATCGTCGACCTGGACGACTCCGCGGGCTACGTCGTGTACGCCACCAGCGCGACCACGGGCACCACCGCGAGCGGCGATGTCCGCACGGGCGGGGGCAATCTGTACAACGGCAATGTGAATCGCTGACGCGGGTTCCGTGCCGTCCGGGACGAGCTTTGGGGAGAGACGCACCTGGTGACTCCGTCGAAGACCCCAGGTGACAACCGCGTTGACGGTCCGCGCTGTCGCCCCACGAAAGTTCATGGGCTTACGTGCTGGAACGGGGCTTGCTCATGCACGGCGGCATGAGTGAGCCCCAGAAGCCGCTTCCTCCCGGGCCGTGGGCCGTCCCTCCGCTCGCCGCTGGCGTTCCGAGAGGTACTGGACTCGCCATGCCAACGGCCCGGGAGCAGCTCCCGTGCAGTCGGTTTCCCTTCGACCCCGCCGCGGCGTTCTGCACGGGGTTGGCGTCCTTCGTCCTGGGGTTCGGCCCTCACTGGCTACATGAGCTGGTGGTTCGCATTCATCGGGTTCATCCTGGATGTATCCGTCCGGCGAAGGGTGTCTGCAGGGCATTGCGGAGCTGAGCAGGGCGGGCCATCCCTTGGCGGATGCTGAAGAGAGTCGAGAAGCCGGAGTGGTTGCGGGTCGCTGAGGAGTACGAGGCCAGCGGGCTGACGCAGCGAGAGTTCGCCGGGCGCCGGGGGCTGCGCCTGAGCACGTTGCAGTCGTGGGTCTACCGGCGCAGGCGCCAGGGGACCGGGGTGGCCGAGCCTCCCGTGCGCTTGCTTCCGGTGCAGGTGAGCAGCGCGCCCGCGGCGAGCGCTCCCGGCAGCGTGGAGGTGGTGCTCGTCGGCGGCGTGCGGGTGCGCGTCTCACCGGACGCGGACGTGGACTACGTGGCCCGTCTGGTGGCGGCGCTGGGGCGCACCGCGTGCTGACGCTCCCGTCCTCGGTGCGAATCCTGCTGGCCACCGGGCCGGTGGACATGCGCAAGTCGATTGATGGCCTCATGGCGCTGGTACGGACTGCGTGGAGCGAGGACGTCTACTCGGGCCATCTCTTCGTCTTCGTCAGTCGCCGAGGCGACCGGGTAAAGATTCTCACCTTCAGCCGGGGCGGCTTCGTCCTCTACTACAAGCGCCTGGAGACGGGCCGCTTCCGGCTGCCACCCGTGGAGGCCGACGCGCAGTCGGTGCCGCTGGACGCCACGCAGCTGGCCATGCTGCTGGATGGCATCGACGTGGCCGAGGTGAAGCGTCAGCCCGCCTGGACGCCCCCTGGGCGTACAGGTAGCTAAGTACATCACCTGCCGAATGGCTCACCCGGTGGGTTGTTGAGCGCGGGTGCCCCGAGTCCTTCCCCTTGACCATCAGTGTGCCTGGCGCGAGGAGGCCGAGGAGCTCAAGGCCGAGGTGGGTCGCATCGGCGGGGAGCTGGACGCGCTCCAGAGCCAGCTGGCGGCCCTCCAGCGCCACGTCTTCGGCAGGAGGGCGGAGCGCCTGCCGCCCGTCGCGGCCGAGCTGCGCGCAGAGGCGACGAGCGCGGAGTCGACGGCGGCGCGAGACGAGGCGGCGAAGAAGAAGCGGCGGGAGCGCGCAGCGCGCAAGGCTGCGGAGTGCCCCACGCGCGAGATTCGGCACGCCGTCCCCGCCGAAGCGCGGCACTGCCCGGTGTGCGGCAGCGAGGAATTGAAGCCGGTGGGCAAGGGGCGCACCAGCGAGGTGTACGAGTACCTGCCCGCGCGCTTTGAGCGACAAGTGCACGTGCGCGAAGTGCTCGGGTGCAAGTGCGGCCAGGGCTGGGTGACGGCGCCCGGCCCCGCCAAGGTGGTGGACAAAGGCGAGTACGGCCCGGGATTCCTCGCCCACGTGGTGACGTCCAAGTGCGCCGATGCCATGCCCCTGCACCGACTGGCCCTGCGCGTGGAGCGAGGTGGGGTGCCGATGAGTCGCAGCACGCTGACCGACCTCTTCCACCTGTCGGCCTCGGTGCTGCTGCCGCTCTCGCGCCACCTGCTGCAATGCGTGGCGTCCTCGGAGGTGGTGTGGGCCGACGAGACGCCGCTGCGCGTGCTGGACGTGAAGAAGACGAAGCGCGGCTACCTCTGGACCTTCCTCACCCAGAACGAGAAGGGCGACTGGCTCATCGGTTACCGCTTCAGTCTGGGCCGGGCGGGCACGACGCCCAAAGAAGTACTGGGCGGCACCACGGGCGCGCTCGTGGTGGACGCGTACACCGGCTACAACGCGGTGACGCTGCCCACCGGGCGCGTGCGCGTCGGGTGCTGGGCGCACTGCCGGCGCCGCTTCTTCGAAGCGCTCGGCACCGCGCCCGAGGCCCGCGAGGCCCTGGATTTCATCCTCGCGCTCTACCGGGTGGAGGCGCATGCGCGCGACGCGGGCGTGGTGCGCACGGCCACCCACCGCCATCTGCGCCAGCAGCACAGCGCGCCCGTCCTCGGGAAGCTCCGCGCCTGGCTCGACGCGCAGGCGGCGCGCCACCTGCCGAAGGGGCCCATGGGCCAGGCGATTTCCTACGCCCTGAACCAGTGGGACGCGCTGAGCCGCTTCGTCTCGGATGAATGCCTGCCGCTGGACAACAACCGGGCGGAGGCAGCCCTGAGAAAGGCAGCCCTGGGCCGCAAGAACTTTCTTTTCGTCGGCCACGAGGCCGCGGGCGAGAACCTGGCGGGCCTCTACGCGCTGGTGGCCACCTGCGAGGCCAACCACGTCAACCCCGAGGAGTACCTCGCGGACGTGCTGCTGCGCGTGCAGACCCACCCCAACTCGTGCATCGGCGAGCTGCTGCCTCACGAGTGGAAGCGTCGACGCGCCGTCGACTCCTCCTGAGCCCCCTCGCTCAGGCCCCTCCCATCCACCTGCTTATGTCCAGGCTCGCGACCACCGCCGAGCACAGCAGCCGTCCGTCCTCAAGGGGGCGGTACAGCGCTCACCGGACGGATACTCCTGGATGGCTTCGCCTTGATTGAGGCCGCGGTGGCCCTCGTCTTCGGAATCCGGGGGCTGAGAGGCGCGTACTGGGGGTTCGCTGCCTCCGGGCTGTTGATGGCAGCCGCCACGGTCCTCAAGGTGTGGCTGTTCTTCCATCACCCACCGTTCGTGGAGTGGGTCAGGAACTCTTTCTAATACTACCTGATCAGATCCGTGATGCCCTCGAGGAGAAGCGCGGGCGCTGATGTGTCGCAGGCAGCGGGGGCAGTGGCCGATGCGGCGCAGCAGGAGCTGTTGAAGGCGGCGGCGCACCTCGGCCAGCGTCCAGCGTGTCCTCCTCCGGGGGGAAAAGCACCCGGCGGAGCGCGAGGAACCCGTGGGCCACCATGCAGAGCGTGGCGTGGTGGTGGAAGCCTCGCCACGTTCGCCCCTCGAAGTGGTCGAGGCCTACCTCGCCTTTGAGCTCCTGGTAGTCACGCTTCACTCGCCAGCGCAGCTTCGACAGGCGCACCAACTCCTCGAGCGGCGTGTCCTCCGGCAACGACGAAAGCGAGTACTTCGTCGGGGTCTTCTCCTTCTGGGGCCATTCAATCAGCAGCCACACTTCTTCGCTCGGTGGAGCGCGCTGGACGTGACGCTCGGCCGTCTGCACGCGCACGGCCGTGAACCGCGATGACTGCTCGCCCCGGCTCTCCTCGCGCCAGCTGACGCGGTGAAACTCCTCCTCTGGCAACTGGCGCACCAATTCCTCAATGGTCCAAGGCTGCCCCCCTCGGCCACGTAGCGCGTGCGTGGCCGTCCGTTCTACCCCGGCACCTTCTCGGGTTTTTGAGGCTTGGCCCCCGGCGGCCATACTTTGTGCGTGCCCTGCACGCCCATCAGATAGTGCAGACCACGCTCGCGCACGCCGTCGCGGAACTCCCGCGCCGCTCCGTATCCGGCATCGGCCAGCACGACGTGCTGGCGGACGCCCCACTTCAACGCGGCATCCAGTTGGTCCAACGCTATCTGCCACTTCTTCTGGAAGCGGACCCCGTAGGGATGCCCGCGGCCTTGCAGCCCTTGCGGCTTCGCGTCCACTCCTCGGGCAGGTACAGCCGCATCGCGATGCAGCCGCTGCCCCTCTCCCCGGCACAGAGCACGGACGTCCAATTAATTCCATCAATCAATGCTAACGAAAGCAATTATTGTTGCAAAGAGCGCCACTAATTGGAGCTTCACCTTCGGCGTAGATGTGCACGCAGCGGTTACCGTCAGCACTGGACGGTAGCGCCTCCGGCAAATCATGCCCTATCACTATATCTATGCCTCAATGGTCGGCTTTGGTTGTGTCTTTTTGATGGCTTTTTTGGATTTGCCACTTGGGGTGTTAAGACTTGCGATCGATTTAACTGCCTCAAGGAGGATGGTCAGTACCTGCGGATCAATAGAAGCAGGATCGACGTCGCTAAGCGACGAGCGCCGGTCGATGTTCCAGTGCTGGAAGGCCTCCTTTACCTCCGGCCACGTTGCTTGTGCTCCATAGACTTGAAGGTAGAATTTGCCGAAGGAAATCGCGTGAAGCCGATCAGATGCCTTGAGCGCTTCGTTAGTAAAGGATCTTCCAAGCGTGAAGGCATACTTTGCGGAGGCACCAAGCAGCGCAATGGCGAGAACATTCTTGAGGGCAATGTATGCGAAATTTGTCCATGATGAATCGCCGGTCTCTAGTGCTGTGGTGATGCTAATATAGGCAATCCCGAGCCCTGCCAATAACGAGAGGAATCCGGCAATGTACCAAGCAATGCCGACGCAACGGTTACGGGTTTCGAATTTTCCAAGGCTTGATACAGCCTCGTTGATGAACTCTGATGCATTCTTCTCAATAAGTTTGCGAGCCGCGTCCTGCTTTTTCGCCTCGGCTGCGAGTTGGCCGGAAAATGCATTGGCTGCGTCGTGAACCTGCTCTACTACCCGCCTAAGGTTCTTGTCGCGAGCTATGATGCAGTGGATGTGTTGGATAAATGCAGGAATCGGGAGTTCGCCAAAAATTACCGGAAGAATCAGGGTTTGCTTGCTGGACTGGGAGTAGCCTAGTGCTACTCCAAGCTCGCTTATGACCCATTGCGATTGCTGAGAGTTCTCAGTCAGCAGTGCGATGAAGACGTCCGCGCCTTGGAGACCTTTGGTTAGTGCTTCTCGCCAATCGTGACCCGGGATAAGGGTGTTGACGTCAATGATGATTTTGTGGCCGAGTTGCTTCAGTTGTTCTGACAACTCAAGGGCACTCGGGGTGTCTTTTTGAGAGTATGAAATGTAAATTGTTGCCATAAAGTAAGAGCCGGACTGCTTCGGCAGTGTGACTCCATCGAAGACTTATTAAAGCAGGCGCTGGCGGTTCTTGCCAGGGTGCTGAGAGCCCTCATGCTTGCTCCGAGGGGCCACACGGAACTCGACATGGAACCTTCTATCGCCGAGGCCTTGAAGTGAATTTAGAGTAATAAGCGATTAGCGCTGTCTAGGGTGATGGCATCTCAAGTCTGGAGTATGGGGAGGTAGTCCCGCTGCGTAGATTCCCGGCTAGCGGTCTTTCTTCTTATAGATCCGCTCCCGCCAGCGTGGCGGTCCGAGTTCAAGCGGCAAGGCTCGAACGATCGCGCGAATTGCATCGACCTCGTTTTTGACGTTGGCCCACACGTAGTCTCGAAGAGGGCGAGGAACCTCTCCGCCGTCAAACACCAGTGTAATGATTGCGAACTTGTCCCCCACCTCAATTTTGCGATGGACCGCTTGGTCAACTTCTCGCGCAAGCCATCGCTCGTCTTCAAAGTTCTTTGTGACGAAGAAGACGATTGCGCAAGATGTGTCGATACCTTCGGTGATTCCTCGGTGCAACATGGTTCCAGCAGGCATGTCGTGCGCGTCGAGCCAAGGCTTATGACCTAGCTCGCTCAGCAAGTCGAAGTATGGCTGGACAAGTGGCTTGTCGGCTGTTCGATGGCTAAGAAAGATCCGAGTTTCGTTTTCACTGGGGATTGCGGCAAGCGGAACTCCTGCAAGCTCGCGAAGGTTGGGGCTAGCCATTGCTGCTTCCTCCCTCAAGCGGCCTGTCATTGCTTCCGCGAAAGGTCGGATGACGAGAGATATTGACTTGGCAGCTGCCTCCGACGCTTTGTAGGCTCCCATGAGTTGACCAAAGCCTCGGAAATCTAGCAAGTCCGACGAGTCGGATCCCATAGAGGATACGAGATCCCACAGAACGACCAACTTGTCGTCGGGGGACTCTGGAAAAATAAGCGCTGCCAGTCGGCCGCTATGCGACGTCTGGTCTGTCTGGTGCTTCCACCATGCACTTGCGTCGTAGGCTGGAAGTGCTGAGAGAATTCGCTGGCAGAGTGGATTGCGTTTTACCTCGCGCACGAACTCGATAAGATGGTGTTCGAGGTCACTGCTGTCTGCATGAATCGCCGCATCTCGCGCTTGGCGAAATGCCGACAGATGCTTCACGATCTCGTTAGAATCTGCCATTGATGCTCCCTAGCTGATTTGTAGCTCCGAGGCGCAAGACGGGCACCTTATTGCACCGCTCCACCCCTCGGAAATCTTGAAGTGCTCATCACACGACGCGCAGGAAATACGTACCATGTCGTCTGGGTCGGGGCCTGCGATGGGGCGCGGGCTGCGTGTTTCGCTGGCCGTCTCGATCCTTAATGAGACCATTCCTCGATGACGTCGCGATACGGTACGATTTAAATTGCTCAACATGCCGAACACCATCGGCTCCACTATCTCACGTTGGGCAATCCGATAAACGTACGACCGATATTCTCCGTATAAAAAACTCTGCGCGTCAGCCGGCTTGGCGCAGTAGGGGCAGGTCATTTGACTGCTACTGCTCGATTCGGACTGCGTCTCGACCAGACCACTTTCTGCGATTGCCCTCGAAGTCCACCAAGCCACGGTGTCGTTGAATCGCGCCTCATTGCCTTTGACCTTGAACTCCAACATGCACGATGGACACTCATGTCGCTGGTAGCCGGATGCGTCTGCAGGTAAGCCGAACTCCAATCTTACCTTGGAGTCCTCGTCATCATCGGACATATCTAAGGCCTCCTTCCCAGATTGCGATGCGGACGCGTTGTCTCCAGAGGAGACCATAGCTCATGATGGAACACTCGGCCCCTACCGTCTACTCCGTAAGAGTGCCAAGGGCGCTCTACCTGCGCGCGACGGCGCGCGTTAACCTCACGTCAGGTGCGAGGTTGGCCCGACGTGAGAGCCACCCAAGGCCGCGGGTGTTCAGGCGCGAGAGAGCGAAGAAGCCTAGCTCCCTGCCATGCACCTGATGCGAGCGCGGCCTGGGCAAGCGTGTACCCCAAGGGGCTGCGTGGCCACTGCACCGGCCGGGAGCATTACTCGGGCGGCCCCTGTCAGCGGCCCTCTCCAGCCCCTCTGCCTCCTCCCAATCAACAGGCACCCATCCCTCTGATGCGTCGAGAGTTCGGGGCTACACCGCCTGTCGAGACGTAGACCGGAGGAAAAGTCCGCACATTGCTCTCACCACGCGTTTCGGTATCAACTCCCTCCCGGTCCGACGCCAGGGAGCGTGTATTTGATGCAAGGGAAGAGCCTGGCTCTGGCGGTGGTCCTCCTGGCTTCGGAGGAGGTGGCGCAGAGCCCGGCGCGCTCCGAGACGGAGACGAGCCCGCCGGCGCGCACCGTGGACGCGAAGGAACCGCGCCTTCACGACTCCAAGAACAGCGTGGACACACCCGAGAGCGTACGCGCTCCCTCGGCTCCGGCCTCCAGCACGCCCCCTGCTCCACCGCCGCTTGAGCCTGTCCGGAACAAGTCGGCCTCGAGCAGAAGCAAGCGTTCGGGAACCCCAAGGGAACACCTCGTCGTCATCGGCGGGATGCTCCTCGTCCTGGCGGGGTTCTTCTACCTGGTGATCCGCCTGGCCCTCATGAGCGTGAAGCCCCAGGGGAAGCAACCCCGGGTCTCTCCCCTCCTGCCCCGGAGCGGGGAACTCGAGCCGCTGGAACACCGGCTGAACCAGGTCTCGGCCGCACTCGTCCAGGTGGAGCAGGCCCTGCTGCGGAAGGAGAATGCCAGTTTGCGAGTGCGTTTCGACCAGGCCCGGAAGGCCGAACAGAACGCCCGGCAGTCGCTGGAGAGCTTCCGCAGGGGAATCGCATCGCGGTCCGCCGTGACGCAGCGGATCGACAAGGCACACAAGGTGTCGGCGGCGGCACTGGCGGATGCACGCCGCCTCTCGGGCGAGCAGGCCTGAGCGAAGCACGGAGCCTGGGCGCGCCCGCCTCCCTCCAAACTCAGGGAGGGAGGCGGTCCTCGAGTATCAGAGGGCGTAGGGGACCATCCGGATGTCCTCGGTTCCCGTCCCGAGCTGGCCCGAGCCGTTGTTCCCCCAGCCCCACAGGACGCCGTTCGCGCGGAACGCCATCGAGTGGTAGTCGCCCGCAGCCAGGCCCGTCGCATCAATGATGTTCGGGACCTGCGCCGGAGCGCTCTGGCTGGAGGTGAAGCCATCGCCGAGCTGCCCGCTGGCGTTGTAGCCCCATGACCACACCGTGCCGTCATCCTGAAGCGCGAGGGTGTGCGAGTCCCCCGCGGCCACCGCCACGCAGTTCGTGAAGTTCAGCGCCTGCACGGGCGACACCGCCCAGAAGGTGGAGCCGTCACCGAGCTGGCCATAGTAGTTCTCGCCCCAGCTCCACACCGTGCCATCGGACTTGAGCGCCACCGTGTAGCCGCGTCCCACCGTCATGGAAACGACGGAGGTGAGTCCCGGCACCTGCCCGGGGCTGGAGCGCGAGCTGGTGGTGCCATCGCCGAGCTGGCCCTGGGGGTTGCCGCCCCAGGTCCAGACGGTGCCATCGACCTTGAGCGCCACGGAGAAGAGGCTGCCCGCCGCCACGGCGATGACTCCGGTGAGCCCGGGGACCTCCGCCGGAATCCACCGCGAGGCCGTCCCTCCATCCCCCAGCTGGCCGTAGCCATTCGAGCCCCACGCCCACACGGTGCCGTCGGCCCGGAGCGCCAGCGTGTGACCGCCCTTGCCCGCCACCGCGATGACATTCGTCAGGCCCACGGCCTGGACGGGAGAGGCCCGCGCCGTGGTGGTTCCATCCCCCAGCTCGCCACTCGTGTTGTTCCCCCAGGACCACAGGGTGCCGTCGGCGAGGACCGCCATGGACCGCTCCGGCCCCGCCGCGACGAAGGTGGCGTTCGCGAGCCCCGCCACCTGCGAAGGCACCGTCCGCGCGGTGCTGGTGGTGGTTCCATCGCCCAGCTGACCGAAGGTATTCAGGCCCCACGTCCAGACGGTCCCGTCCGACTTCAGGCCCACGGAATGGTTTCCCCCGCCCACCACGGACGGCCCCGTGAAGAGCGAGGGAGCCGGGCTCAGGAAGTTGCTCGGGACGCCATCGCCCAGCTGGCCCGAGCCGTTGTTCCCCCAGACCCACAGGGTTCCATCGGGCTGGACCGCCAGGGAATGGCCCTCCCCTCCCGACAGGAAGCTCGCGCCGGAGGGGCCCTCCATCGGAACTGGCAGGGACCGGAAGGTCGTCGTGCCGTCGCCGAGCTGTCCCTGGCCGTTGGAGCCCCACGCCCAGTGGCGGCCATCCTGCGTGGCCGCCAGCGTGTGATTCTCCCCCGCGCCCAGCCGCACGACCTCCGAGAGCCCCAGCACCTGCGCGGGCGTCAGCCGCCGGGTGGTGGTGCCATCGCCCAGCTCTCCGGAGAAGTTCGCGCCGCAGCCCCAGACGGTGCCATCGCCCTCGAGCAGGAAGGCGCTGCTGTATCTCAAGGCCACGGCCACCACGGAGGTGAGGCCCGAGACCTGCACGGGCACCAGCCGCGAGGTGGTCGTGCCGTCACAGAGCTGGCCCGTGCCGTTGTAGCCCCACCCCCAGGCCGTGCCATCCGCCTTGACCGCCATGGAGGAGCCACCGCTGGACGCCGCCAGGTCCACCACGCCCGTCAGCCCCACCACCTGGACGGGCCTCGTGCGCCGCAGCCGCGTGCCATCGCCGATGCCATCGTAGCTGTAGCCCCAGGCCCACACCGTCCCGTCCGACTTGAGCGCCAGGGAGTGCTCGGCGCCCGCCACCACGGACGTGACGTCCGTGAGGCCCGACACCTGCACGGGCCTCAGCCGCTGGGTGGTGGTGCCGTCGCCAAGCTGACCGTTGGTGTTGAGCCCCCAGGCCCACACCGTGCCGTCCGACTTGACCGCCAGGGAATGGGAGCGCCCCGCCGCCACGGACACCATGGAGGTGAGCCCCGAGACCCGCACGGGCGCGAGCCGGTTGAAGGTGGTGCCGTCTCCGAGCTGACCGCTGGAGTTGTACCCCCAGGTCCACACCGTTCCATCCAGCTTGAGGCCTACCGAATGGAGGCGACCGGCCCGCGCCATCTTCCAGACTGGCGAGGCCATGGCCGCATGGGCCGCCTCCGGGGCGGTCGTCGCTTCCGCCGCCTGCACCAGGCCGGAGCCGCCGGCCACGAACCACAGACACATCAGCAAGCCCACCGGCAAGCGGCCGGTCGGTCTCCCAAGCATCACTGGCATGATTTCCTCGCGGGGTCCCACGAAAATGGGAAACCAGGATACATCAGAAATAGCGTGGCAGGACTGCTCGTCCCCCTGGCGTCAACGTGCTGACCGTCATCCCGAAGTTGCTCGACAGGCCGCAGGGTGATTTGGACCCGAGGTAGCCAGGGACCCCCCGTCGCTTCGTATTCGGACCGGATGTCGCGGAGCCAGGAGCAGCCATCGGTGCTCCATGCAGCCGCTACAATCGAACGAATCAGGAGCGGGCTCCTCACGAGTCGAGGCAATGCAAGACTTCCGGGATGAAGACACGGCGGTGGGAACAGGTGACGTGGACGTGGTCGTCGCGGGAGCAGGCCCGGTGGGCGTGCTCGCGGCCAACCTGCTGGGCCTCCACGGCGTGCGCGTGCTCGTGCTGGAGCGGGATTCCACGCCCCACGCACAGCCCCGCGCCTTCTCGTGCGACGACGAGGCGCTGCGCATCTACCAGTCCGCGGGCCTCGTCGACGCGCTGATGCCGGACCTGCGGCAGAGCCGGCGTGTCACGTACACGGGCGTCGGGCGCAGACCCATCGCCGAGCTCCGCCTGAGCGAGGTGGACTTCGGCTTCGGGTACTCGCCCATCTGGTTCTTCCACCAGCCGCTGCTGGAGAAGACGCTCCGCGAGGGACTCCGGCGTTTCGAGTCGGTGGAGCTGCGACTCGGCACCGCGGTCGAATCGTTCGAGCAGGACCCCACCGGTGTGACGGTGCGCCTGCACGACCTCGCCAGCGGAAGGCGGAGCACGGTGCGTGCGCGCTACCTCGTGGGCTGCGACGGGGGACGGAGCACGGTGCGCGGGCTGCTGGGCCTCTCCCTGGAAGGCCGCAATGAAGAGGAGCCGGGAATCACCATCTCCGGCACCGTGGCGGAGCAGGACGCGCCCTCCGAGAGCAGCATCGTCTGCGACCCGCTGCGTCCCGGCTTCGTGGGCCGGGGGCCCGCCGGCCAGTTCCGCCTGGAGTTCCGGCTGCACCCCCGCGAGACGGGCGCGGAGCTGCTGCAGCCCGGCTCGGTCCGCCGGGTGATTGCCCCGTATGTGAATCCGGACCGGATGAAGGTGGAGCGGGCGCAGATCTACTCCTTCCGGTGCTTGATGGCGCCGCGGTGGCGGAAGGGGCGCACGTTCCTCGTGGGTGACGCGGCCCACATGATGCCGCCCTTCATGGGCCAGGGCCTCGTCTCGGGCCTGCGCGACGCGGCCAATCTCGCCTGGAAGCTGGCGCGGGTGATTCGGGGGCACGCCCCGGAAGCGCTGCTGGACACGTACGAGCAGGAGCGCCGCCCCCATGTGCGCGCCATGCTCGACGTCTCCGTGCGGCTGGGCTCCGTGTTCCAGACGCACAACACCCCCATGGCCCTGGTGCGGGACTCGCTGATGCGCGGCATCCAGTGCGTCCCGAGCGTCCGCCGCTTCGTGGAGGGCTTCCGCTTCAAGCCGCCCCCGTCCATCGAAGAAGGCTGGCTATTGGGCGGCCGCCGCTCCGGACACGACGCTCCCGAGGGGAGCTATTTCCCACAGCCGCGGGTGCGGCTCGCGTCCGGTGAGGAGCGTCTGCTGGACGACACGCTGGGCTCCGGGTTCGCCGTGCTGAGCAGGAAGCGCGAGTCCGCCACCCGGGCGGCACGGGGGCTCGCGATGGCCCTGGGCGGCAGGGCCGTCACCGTGGGCCCGGCGGGCATGAGGAGCACGGGCTCCGACGAGGTGGAGGACTTCACTGGGAAGCTGGAGGGGTGGTTCACCCGGCACGGCGTGGACTTCGCGGTGGTTCGCCCGGACCGCTTCGTCTTCGGCGCGGTGCCCCTGGGGCGGCTGCACGCGTTGCACACCGCGCTAGGTGTGCGTGCTTGAACGTGCCGGAAGGGCTTCTCTAACGTCCGGTCCGGGCGCGCCGCTTCGGCGCGTGGAGAACGTTCCATGCCGCGGTTCGAGTTGAAGGAAGGCAGCTCCGGCAAGTTCTGGGAGATCACCCTCGCTGGAAGCAGCTGCACCGCGCGCTGGGGCTACATCGGCACGGAGGGACAGTCGAAGACGCAGACCTTCGACTCTCCCACCGCTGCATGGAAGGTCTACGAGAAGCTCATCATCGAGAAGGAGAAGCGGGGCTACGTGATGGTCGGCAAGGAGGGCGCCGCCGAAGCCTCCAGCAAGGCCAGGAAGCGAGTAAGCGCGTCCAATCCGGAGCTGGAGGCCGCCATCCTCGCGGACCTCGACAACACGGACGCCTGGCTCGTCTATGGCGACTGGCTCCAGCGTCAGGATGACCCCCGCGGCCAGCTCGTCGCCCTCCAGCACGCGGTGATGCAGGCCCGTGGCGACGAGGCCACGAAGCTCAAGGGCCAGGTCAAGGACCTCATCGAGAAAGGCAGGGCCTCGCTGCTCGGAGAGGAGCTGGCCGAGGCTCTGGAGGAAGGAGGGCTCCAGGTGGAGTGGCACCTGGGCTTCATCCGCTCCGCGCGGGTGGGCCTGAAGGACGAGGACGACCCCACCAACGTGACGCAGGTGGTGAAGGCGCTCCTCGTCCACCCGGCGGCGCGCTTCCTTCGCGAGCTCACCATCGGCAATGCCCACTTCGGCGACGACATCAGCTACAGCGACATCGTCGAGGCCCTCACCGAGGCACTCACCTGGCTGGGGGGCTCGAAGACGCTCCAGCGCCTGTTCATCGGCGACTTCGAGTACCCGGACGACTACGAGATTTCCTGGCTGCACCTCCACGACGTCTCGGCCCCACTGAAGCTGCTCCCGAACCTGCGTTCGCTGCGGCTGCGCGGGGCTTCGCTGGAGATTGGCGACATCGACCTGCCGGAGCTGCGTGAGTTCACCGTCGAGACGGGTGGCCTGCCCTTGTCCGCGGTGAGGTCCATCGCCAACGCCCGCTGGCCGAAGCTGGAGCGGCTGGAGGTCTGGTTCGGCAGCCACAACTACGGCGGCGAGGGCGGCGTGGAGGACATCCAGCCCATCCTCGACGGCAAGGGCCTGCCCCACCTCAAGCACCTCGGCTTGCGCAACGCCGAGTTCACCGACGACCTCTGCGAGGTGCTGCCCCATGCGAAGGTGCTCCCGCGGCTCGAGACGCTGGACCTGTCCATGGGGGCGATGTCCGACCAGGGCGCGCGCATCCTGGCGGAGAACGCCCGGGCCTTCGCGCACCTCAAGCGCCTGGACGTCAGCAGGAACACGCTCACCGACGAGGGGCAGCAGCGGGTGGCGCAAATGGGCCCATCCGTGAACGCGGGCAACCAGCGCGACTACGAAGAGGACTACCGCTACGTGGCGGTGGGCGAGTAGGCCCACCGGCGCGGCATCCTCCCAGAGCGTGCGCGCCGGAAGAAAAGCGGAGCCCCCGCGGGCGGCCTCCCTTCCGGGTGGACGTCGCGAGGGCTCATGCCGCGTGTCTGGGCTTCGACGCTTGCCGCTCACTCGTGCGTGTACGAGGAGCTCATGTCCTTGGACTTGAACCGGGTGTTCAGGCTGCTGATGCCGTGGGAGGCCAGGGAGACGAGCTCGCCCTTCTGCGTCACGCCGTCGCCGTTGCGGTCCTCCCAGATCTTCAGGCCCTTGAGCTCCTTGCCCTCGACGCGGCCGTTGCCGTCCTTGTCGAAGTACTTCGACAGCTTCTCGTAGCCGTTGGCGAAGCGGTTCTTCCCGTCCACGTCCACGTGGCCGAACAGCTCCTTGCCACTGGTGATCTTCTTGTCGCCGTCCACGTCCCAGACCAGCATTCCGTCGCCGCCCTTCTTCTTGTCCCAGGCCTTGGTCCACTCGTTCTCGTTGACGTTGCCGAAGTGGTACATGAGCTTGTTCTTCTGCGCGTCCGTCTTCAGCTCGCCCACCAGCTTGCCGTTGGCGTCACGGAACTCGGCGCGCATCCCCTTGCCCAGGCCCAGGCCCATGTCGCCCGAGTTCGCCTTGCTCTTGTCCAGGGCGCTGGCGTCCAGGGTCTTCACCTTCTTGCCCTTGGCGTCGAACACCTCCACCTTCGTGCCCTTGGGCAGCGCGGGGACGACCTTGCCACCCGGGCGGTGCATCTCGCTCTTGGTCGTCCACTGACGGTTGCTCGGGTCCAGGTCGAAGCCCTTCACCGTCTTGCCCTCCAGCTTGCCGTTGCCCTTGATGTTGGAGCCGGTGATGTCCGCTCGGCCGTTACCGTTCAGGTCCAGCACGATGGGCGACCTCTGCTGCGTCTTCGTGCCATCCTTGGCGTCGAAGAAGACGTCCCACATCTTCCCCTTCTTCTGCTCCGGCGGGCGCGGCGGAGGCGGAGGCTCGGAGGGGCACGTCGGCAG
>NZ_JABBJJ010000208.1 GCF_012933655.1 Pyxidicoccus fallax
CCTCCGCCCGCGCCGCCGCCACCGCCGCGCTTCCCGGACTGGCTGGCTCAGGGCACCCGCCCCCCCGACATCGACGTCCACGTCTGGAATGGCATGGGTGAGCAGTTCCAGAAGCAATACATCCAGGCCGAGCGGGAGAAGGCCGTGGCGAAGGACTGGCCGCCGCCGGAGTTCGATGTCACCGGCCCCCCACCCCCGTTCATCGATGCGATGACATGGGGACACCTGTCGAGCGAGGGCCGGAAGGCCCTCTTCCAGCAGCAGTGGCAGGCCGCCGTGCGCGAGCAGACGAACCTTCTCTTCGCGCCCGGTGGCGTGCCCCCTGGAGGCACGGTCGTGGAGCATCCATTCCTCGGAGTGGACAGCGACCTGGGCCGGGGAAAGACGGGCCTGTGGCTCGACCTCGCCTTGAACCCGAACCCAGCTGCTGACGGCGCGCAGTATCTCAACCTCTCGAAGGTGCTCGGTCCCGGCTGGCCCGTGGAGAACTACAACCTGTGCGGTCCGCTCGCCGTGGGTGGCTCACTCGGCCTGGACCCGCGGCAGGCCCTCACCGCCTTCAGCAACGACACGGTCGTGAACGGCGCGTATGCACTCTCGGAGGGTTTGACCACCGTGGGAACCCAGCTGGTCGACATGTACGAGGTCGAGGGCTGGACGGCGGAGGCCTCGTCGCTCGACAACAAGCCGCCGCATGAGATGGCGCGGCTCATCTCCGAGGGCAAGCAGCTCATCGCCCTGGTGAACATCGATACCAAGGGCGCGGACGGGATGCTGAAGTCCTTCGGCGACAGCACGAAGAAGGTCGCGCATTGGGTCAACGTGCTCGCGGTCGAGCAGACGGGTAGCGGCGACTGGATGGTGCGTGTGTACAACCCGTACGAGAACCGCGAGGAGGTCTACCCATGGACCGACTTCCACGCCTCCTGGAGCAAGACCGGTGTGGAGGTCCAGGTGGAGAAGACGGAGGAGGAGAAGACAGAGGCAGAGAAGGCGATGAACGCGCCGGTCTACAAGACGGTCTACGACTTCAACCATGCCTACGGCATCGTCGTCGCCACGCCGCCGGACAAGTGAGGCACGAGGAAGCCGCAGAACGCGGCGTCCGTGCGCAGTGTTGAGGGTGAGGGCTGAAGCGGAGGGGCCGAGGAGGGCCGCAGACGGGAGCCGCCCGAGCAGTACTCCAGGGGTGCGGAAGCCGCGCGGCCCCTTCGGGGACACGTCGGCCCTGGCCGCGCAGGGGCTTGGACCTGTTGGCTCTGACTTGAGCCTCAACACCCCGCGGCCTGATGTGGCCCTCGCGCCGGGGTCCGCCTCGCACCTGCCGTGGGCAGGCCGCGGCCGGGGGCGGGGCTACCTGTACGACCGAGTGGCGGACACGTGGAAGCTGGACAACGGCACGGCGCACATCACCACCGCGGCCCTGTGCGCGCTGGCGAGCACGACGGGCCAGGCTCTTCCTTCCACGGCAAGCCCGTCGAAGCCGTGCCGCGTCCCGAACACCTGTACCCAGAGGGGCTCAGCCCCTACCGGCTATGGCGCGTCGTTGCGATTCGTGGGGCCCGAGGTGGAAGGGCGTATCAGTGTCCAGACGGGGACGTAGCACTCGCCCTTGTACACAAAGCCGGCTGCGGCTTCGCAATCCTTCAAATCCACAATCAACCTCGCCCAGCAGCCGCCATTGATTGCAACCAGGCTCTTGCCGGGACATCGTCCGTCGCGATCGGGCTTACGCTGCTTTGGGAAGGGCGTCGGCGGCAACTCAGCCCGGATGGCCGGCCACATGGAAGGGACTTGCGCGGGCGCGACTGGCGCCGTCAGCGCGGCGTCTCCGACGGCGACCGTGCCTCCATCCTTCACCTCTTCCCCCTCCGCGCGGTGCGTCTTCTCGGACGGCTCGACGAAGCGCGTGCTCAGGAGCGCTCCCGCACCCAGGGCCAGTGAGGCACCGATGCTGGCCGCCACGAACCAGGGCCGCCTCACCACGCCAGGAGGTGGCCGCACCGTGACGCGCTGGACCGGAGGAAAGAGCCCCGCGGGCCTCGCCTCCTCCCCGGTGAAGAGAGGCACATCCGCATCAGGCCCCGCCTCGCGTGCGGCCTGCTCCAGCGCTCCGGCCACCTCCCTCGCACTGCCACGCGCCTCCGGTTGGGGCAAGAGCATCCGGGACACCAGGGCGCTCAGTTCCGCAACGCAGCGGGCGTTGCTCGTGCTGGCCGTCCAGAGCGCCAGCCTCTTCGAGTGCCACAGCCAGGTGTCCTCGGCCTGCGGAGACGCCGAGGGCGGGTACTTGCCGGTAACGAGCCGATAGGCAGTGACACCCAGGGCGAAGAGGTCATCGGCGGGGCCGGGCGCATAGGCGACGGTGGGAGGCTTGCTGGAGCCCAGCACGAAGCGCCAAGCCTCGGGAGCGCGGTAGGCGGGAGTGCCGGGAGGAAACGGCTGCCACGTCAACGTGGAGGCGCCCAGGTGGTGCCCCGAGCCGAAGTCCATGAGGAAGGGCCGTCCGTCAGCACGTTGCACTCGGACGTTTTCGCCCTTCACATCCCGGTGGACGCCTCCGGCGGCATGGGTGACCTCCAGTGCCCGCGCCAGCCCGGCGAGGAGGTGGAGCACCTGCCGTGACGACGGGCGCTGCGCCACGGCCCAGTCATAGAGGGGCACACCCTCGATCCACTCCATGACGAGCCAGGCGTAGGACACGCCGTCGCGGGGCCGCCATTGTCCGTGGTCGTAGAGGCGCGGAACAGCGGGATGGCGGACGCGGGAGAGCAGCTCGGCCTCACGCACGAAGCGGGCATCGCCGGGGTACAGGGCCAGCTTGAGAGCCACGATGCCCGGAATCTCCTCCACGCTCTCGGCCCGGTAGACAACGCCATAGGTGCCCCGGCCGCGCTGCTCCAGCAGACGCCACCGGCCGATGGAAGTCCCCGGGGGCAGGCTTGCCGGCTTGAGGTCGTCGGACTCCATGCGTTGCCTCGTAGGCGGTCCATTCCGCGTACGCCCAGGCTACTCGCAAGGTCCTCGCCGCCCCAAGCCATCCGCCAGGTGGACCGTGGCATACCGGGGTGAGCGGCTGCCACAGCGGGCTGGATTCCGGGCCCGGGTCCTCCTCGGAGATGGTCTCGCAGTGCATCTCTCCGGGCCCGGAGACGCTCACCCACTTGTTCTTCGAGGCCCGCTTGAACACGCGCTCGAACCGAGTGTGGATGACCGAGCAGGCGTTTCCTGGCTCAACGAGCACATCACGCATCGCCGAGACAACGCAGTCGGAGGTATTGCACTCGCACCCTCAAGAGCGAGGCCCGCTCGCGCTCAAGGTCGACTCGCTTGGACGGGTACCCCCACACCATGGAATGTTGACTTCTGGCCTCTCGCGCCCATTGGCAAACCGTGACGCCGCGCGCAATGAAGGAGCAGGACATGAATCTTTGTCGTTGAGCTAGAATTGGCTGAACGAAACCCTTCAACGAAAATGGTTAGCGTTCGTTCGGTGGCGATCAGCCTTCCGAAAGGAATTGGCCCACGCTTGCTGTTGCCAGCTTTGGCCATCTAGTCTGCTGACACCATGCCTACCCCGCCCATCCGATTCCCGGCGCTCGCGCCCTTGCTCGCCCTGTGGTTGGTGATTTCCGGTTGCCAATCTTCATCCACTGACTCGACATTGCCACCTGATGACCCTGGAGCAGATGCCTTGGGGACGTCCTCCAGCTCGGTTTACGGATTTAGTAACTCCTACCTGAAGAACATCCAGCCCTTTGGCGCGAAAGGGAATGCCGCGCTCACCATCCAAGACTACATGGACAAGATCGAGGATTTGCAGGAGTTCACGGAAGAATACAATGAATGTGCCGAGAGCGGGTTCCAGGAGTCCGGATGCTCTGCCCGTGACTTGACATGGAATGGCATCTGCATGCTCTTCGGCTGGACCGTTGACGACTTACTCATCTTCAATCCCGGGATTCCGTATGACAAGTTGTGCAACGGAGAGCCCTCGCTCAAGTGCTGCAAGTACGATGCTGACAATCAAAATTATTGTCACACTGCGTTCAATACGGAGGCCCCCATCAACTGCGAAGGCAATTGGACGGTGCCCAATCCAAAATCGTTCGGTGAGTGTCTCAGGCACAATCCAGACTCTCCTGGCTGCCTTTGCGACTACCTGCCTGCGTGCACTACTGGGACGGTCCGACACATCGAGATTGCCACCGACTGGCGCTTCAACAGACTAGGCAAAACGCTCGCCGCCACCATCCAGGACGGGCTCACCCGCAGTCGGTCTGACGCCTTCGTCGACCATGAGGGCGGGCTCATCCGCAATCAGCCTGGCGCCTTCGTCGACTATGTCAGCTTTGTCGGGTTCCGCCCGCACCGCCGAGTGATACAGCAGGCTGCTCCCTTTGCGAAACCGGATGAGTTCCCCAGCGGTTACTCCCTGAGCGAGAGGTACCATGCCAATGACAATGACCCGGATGCCCGCTATCTGCGCGGCTTGACGACGCTTGCGGTGCAGCGTGTTTTCGCTGGCATCCCCAACCTCCAGGCACGGTGGGACTACATCGCGTCGCGCCATTGGACAGCGGAAACCAAGGCTGCGTATCTGGCCAATGTCCCGAATCCTGATGACAAGCTGCAACAGTGCGTCGGAGCCTTCGGCCTCGCGATGCTGCAGCAGGCCCAGCCGGATACCTATGCGTTGTTGACGGTACCGCTCCCCGGAGAGGCGCAGCCTGACTGTACGCCCGGCTGGGTCGGGGGGGCCGCGGTGGGGAGCGCTCCGACAGTGGTCATGGAGAAGAGCGTCGCGGGGGCAGTGGTCACGGTTGCCCCCACCATCGATGACCCTAATGCCAGTGACAATCCCGAGGGCGCCTATGCGGTATCCCTGGACTGGGGTGACGGACGAATCGAGGGGCGGGTGTTCCTGTCGGGAAGCTCACCCGCCGAGGCATACTCTCATACCTATGAGGTGGCGGGCACCTATTCCATTCGAATGAGTGTCATCAACACCGCGGGACTCATGGGGCACGCCACGGCCGAAGTTTCGGTGGCCGAAGGCTCGGGTCAGCCCGTGGCTCGCTCCGTCGAGACCGTCCAGTTCGAGCTCGAGGCCTCCGTCATAGCTCGCACCCACGGGCGGGTGCGTGTGGACGTATCCGCCGTGGACAGGCAGGGCGAGGAGCACTCCCTGGGCTATCTCTGGACGGAACTGGCCGGACCCTCAGGTACCCTTGTCACGCTTCCCTTGAATGAGGTCATGCCGTTCCGGGACCTCACGGACATCGCGACCCTGCGTCTGAAGCCCAGACACTTTGATGTCGCCAACCTCGGTTCGCGTGAACTGCTCTTGAAGGGCGTGAAGCTTCAGCTGCATGGGGTGGCAGGGCCAACTTCCTACCCGCTGACGAACAGGGACGTCAGTATCTACGTGGCAGGCGCCACTACCCCGGTGGCGCCGCTCATGGAGGTTGGGACGGGGAAGCTGAAGCTTCCTATCCAGGACGCGGAAATCGTCATCCGTGTGCCGGAGGGGAGCACCCCTGCTCCCTCCAGCGCATATGACTGCCGCCCGGTTCAGACTGAGACGCCCTTGATGCGCAGTGCGGGCGGGGGGTGTGAGGACATTGCCACGGGTCTCGTTTTCATCCAACTGCCCGGAGTGAGGACGTGGCACGAGGCCGTGTGGGATTCGATGCTGGAGGGCAATGCGCCCTCCGATGAAC
Organism: Pyxidicoccus fallax; assembly: GCF_012933655.1. Classification (GTDB taxonomy): domain Bacteria; phylum Myxococcota; class Myxococcia; order Myxococcales; family Myxococcaceae; genus Myxococcus; species Myxococcus fallax. The sequence goes on from NZ_JABBJJ010000208.1 coordinate 5,724, forward strand.
ATGACCAGGGGCGTGTCAACGACTACCCGGGCAACTATCCGGCGCCCGGGCCAGACAGCTCCTGGGTCAACGCGTGTCATGAGCTGGTCCAGGGCGGGTACGCGGATTGGCGGTTGCCCTCCGAGAAGGAACTCCTGGTCATTGCTGGCGCCACTCGCGCGGGAGTGTACCTGCCCTATGACATGGCAAGCTTCGTCTGGACTTCCAGCAGCGCGGATGCCCCCTCGGGCGTCTTGCGCCATCTGGGATCGGCAGCCAGGACCACGGCGGCGAAGGCCACGGCACAATACCCCACCGTCTGTGTGCGCAGCCCTCCTCCACCTCCGAGGCATGACTGCCGACCCCAGACTGATGGAAGTGCCCTCTTCATCTCCTCCGAGGGCGGGTGCATGGACACGCGGGCTGGCGGTCTCGTCTGGAGCAAGCCATCCGTCTCCCCGAAGAGCTGGCACGCCGCCGTCTGGGGCTCGGAACTGGAGGGCAATGATGCGCCAGATGCAGTCGACGGTATTCGACGGAATGATTATGCCGAGGCGACGATTCCTGGGGTGCCCGATAGCTCCAAGGAGAACTTCTGCCATTCCCTGGTGGAGGGAGGGTACCAGGACTGGCGCCTGCCGACGGTGACGGAACTGTTGGCGGTGAAGGGGACGGCGCTAGCGGGGAAGTACTTCCACTACGACCTTACCGAGACCTTCTGGACCGCCAACACCGCCACGGCGACGACGTACGCCACCGCAGTGACACTTGGCGACGCTCGGGGCAACGCGACAATCTTGAAGACGCTCCACCACCGGGTGGTCTGTGTCCGTGTTCCGTCCACGCTCCAGGCCGTGGATCTGATCCCCACGGCGTTCACCGCGCCTTCCGCCATGGGTACCCAGAGCAGCGTAACCTTCACATGGACGGTCAAGAACCAGGGGGCGAAGGAGGCAACACCGAGCTGGCGAGACAGCGTCTATCTATCCAGTGATGCTGTTCTCAGCGCTGACGACCGCTTGGTGACAGAGCAACAGCGCACATTGGCAGTGGGGGTCGGTGCGACCTATTCCGTCACGAAAATAGCGACCCTGCCTGCCGCACCCGCTGGCCAGCACTATTTCCTCTTGCGAACCGACAGTTCCGCTTCAAAAGAAGAGGTGGATGACGCCAACAACACGTCAGCTGCCATCGCGGTCAAGCTCACCGCCCCCAATCTGGTCCCTCTCTCGTTCACGGTGCCGGCTTTGGGCGCGAATGGTGAGGCGCTTCCCATGTCATGGACCGTCAGGAATGACGGCGCTGCGGTAGCGAATGGCAGATGGTACGACAAGGTCTACCTCTCCACGGATGAGACATGGGATGCCGCGGATGCATTGGTAGGAGAGGTCGCACGCACCAACCAGGCTCTCGCGGCTTCGGAAAGCTACGTCGTCAACGTGGCCTTGCAGCTCCCCAAGCTGTCGGCTGAGGGCCCTGCTCATCTGATTCTCATGCTCGATCAAAACGGGGAACTCGTGGAGACGGATGACGTGAATTCCTACGTTGTTCCTATTTCAGTCAATCGGCCAGACCTGGTTGCCGAAGTGTTTACAGCGCCTGGCATGGCCGCGACAGGAGAGCCGATTGCGCTCTCCTGGACAGTCAGCAACATCGGGTCGGGCACTGCTCACGGCCAGTGGTACACGAGCGGTACAGACAGCTACCGCTGGTACGACAAGGTCTATCTGTCCATGGATGCGAAATGGGACGCGGCCGACGCTCTCGTGGGGGAGGTGGCACGCAGCAACGCGCCGTTGGCGGCGGGCACCAGCTACACCGTCAACGCCACGCTGCAGTTGCCCAAGGTCTACGCCGAGGGCGCCGCCTACCTGCTGGTCATGGCCGACATGAATGGCGACATCGGCGAGCGGGACGAGGCCAACAACGCCTTTGCCGTGCCCTTCACCGTCAGCCATCCGGACCTCGTGGTTGCGTCCTTCACCGCGCCTGGCATGGCCGCGACAGGAGAGCCGATTGCGCTCTCCTGGACGGTCAACAACGTCGGGTCGGGCACCGCTCACGGCCAGTGGTACACGAGCGGTACGGACAGCTACCGCTGGTACGACAAGGTCTATCTGTCCATGGATGCGAAGTGGGACGCGGCCGACTCCTTCGTGGGGGAGGTGGTTCGCAGCAACGCGCCGCTGGCGGCGGGCGCCAGCTACACCGTCAACGCCGCGCTGCAGTTGCCCAAGGTCTACGCCGAGGGCGCCGCCTACCTGCTGGTCATGGCCGACATGAATGGCGACATCGGCGAGCGGGACGAGGCCAACAACGCCTTTGCCGTGCCCTTCACCGTCAGCCGCTCGGACCTCGTGGTTGCGTCCTTCACCGGGCCTGACGTGGCTGCGCCAGGAGAGCAGGTTTCGCTCTCCTGGACGGTCAGCAACGTCGGGCCGGGCACCGCTCACGGTCAGTGGTACACGAGCGGTACGGACAGCTACCGCTGGTACGACAAGGTCTATCTGTCCATGGATACGAAGTGGGACGCGGCCGACTCCTTCGTGGGGGAGGCGGTTCGCAGCAACGCGCCGCTGGCGGCAGGCACCAGCTACACCACCAACGCCTCGTTGCGGCTGCCAGGAACGGTGGCCACGGGTTCTTGGCATCTCATCATCATCGTCGACCAGAATGGGGATATCAGCGAGCGAGACGAGATGAACAATGCCCGGCCCTTCATATTGACCATCGGAGGCAGTCAGTCCGTGGAGCGGGGTCGAATTCGAGCATATGGCGTGGGGGAAGCGTTGGGGGCTGAGCCGCATCTCAACGTCGAGGCCATCGTCCCTTGATGCAGTGACCTGCGGGCCGCTCAAGCTGACAGAGCGCCGGAGGAGGAGCCCTGAGGGCAATTCTTCCGCCGCGCCGTGGTTGCGGTATACCCACCTCGCGCAGCGCGGTGCAGCAGCTTGAGCGGCCTGTACCCTCCTCGGCCAGGTTCCCGGGGAAGTCACGCCGAGAACGCGATGAACCAAAAGAGGAGACCCCGCATGAAGACAACAGCCTTTCTCCTGACAATGCTCGTGTCGGCGGTCGCATCAGCGCAGCAGAAACCAACGACGGGCTACGCGCCGGTCAACGGCCTCAAGATGTACTACGAAGTCCACGGAAGCGGCGATCCGGTGGTGTTGCTCCACGGCTCGTTCATGACCATTTCAAACAACTGGCCCCAGTGGATCCGCGAACTTTCCAAGACGCGGAAGGTGATTGCCGTGGAAATGCAGGGCCACGGGCGCACGGCCGACATCAAACGCGATTTCAGCTATGAAAACCTCGCCGACGATGTCGCCGCGTTGCTCGACTACCTGAAAATCCCAAGCGCGGACCTCATCGGTTACAGCATGGGGGGCGGCGTCGCGATGCAGTGTGCCATCCGCCATCCCAAGAAAGTGCGTAAGGTCGTCAGCATTTCGGCCGTGTTCCGCCACGACGGCTGGGTCAAGGAAGCACTCGACGCGTTCCCGAAACTGACGGCGGAAGCCCTCAAAGGCTCGCCCATCGAAGCCGAATACAAGAAACTGAGCCCGACGCCCAACGAGTTCCCGAATTTCATCAAGCGCGCCATCGCGATGGATTTGAAACCGTACGACTTCGGCGCCGACAAGCTCAAGGCCACCCAAGCGCCGATGTTCTTCATCCACGGCGATGCCGACGGCGTACGGCTCGAGCACATCTCGGAGATGTTCCGCCTGAAGGGCGACGAGATTTTCGGCGACATGCGGCCACGTTCAGCATCGAGATTGGCCATCTTGCCCAACACGACCCACATCACGCTGATGGAGCGCGTGTCCGTCATTGTCCCGATGGTGAACGACTTCTTCGATGCAAAGCCGCAAAGGCAATGAGGAAATCCAGCGTTGTGGTTTGACTCCCTTGGGGCGGTTGGGGCCTGCAGTCCGTGCTCTATCCCTCCTCTCCACGGCAGCGCATCCTGGCCGCCCTGCTCCAGCACGCTGAAGGCGCCCACGTAGGAGATGGACTCGGGGAGGCGGGCGCCGTCCCCCGGAGTGCTTCTTGGCCGCTCGCGCTGTTCGCCCCCGTGAGGGTGTTCTACAACCGCGGAGACAACCACTGGATTCACCCGCCCCTCGCAGCGGGTGTCCCCCTCCAGTATGGAACGCGCATGACTCGCTCGACCTCATCTCCGGACTTCGATCCTCAACTGGCGCCCCTCCTCTCTCCGCTGGAGGGGTATGTCCCCTTGAAGATGACGCTGGAGCAGCTCGAACACTTCCGCCGGCTGAGCCACGTGACCCGGGAAGACCTGCTTGGGGACGCGCAGGTCACCTGCGTTGACTACAGCATCCCCGGGTATCAGGGGGCCGACATCGTGGTCTCGGTCATTACCCGGAAAGACCACTCGGCTCCCGGGCCCGCCGTCTATCACATCCATGGTGGCGGCATGGTGATGGGTACCCGCTTCGCTGGGGCGAAACCGTTGGTGGAGTGGGCGCTCCGCCATGATGCGGTCTGTGTGACCGTCGAGTACCGGCTGGCGCCCGAGCATCCCGCACCAACCCTGGTGGAGGACTGCTACGCCGGGCTGACGTGGATGGCGGAGCACGCGAACATGCTGCGGTTCGATCCAAACCAGCTCGTCATCTTCGGCGGGAGCGGCGGTGGCGGGCTCGCGGCGGGAACCACGCTTCTGGCTCGGGACCGGCAGGGCCCTCGGCTGCTGGGCCAGCTTCTGCAATGCCCGATGTTGGATGACCGGAACGAGACAGACTCCGCGCATCGGTACGATGGCGTCGGAGTCTGGGACCGAACCAGCAATCTGACCGCCTGGCACGCCGTGCTGGGAGCCCGCTGCGGCGGACCCGATGTGTCTCCCTATTCCGCGCCCGCGCGTGCCTCGGACTTGAGCCGTCTGCCCCCCACCTTCATCGACGTTGGGGGAGCGGAGACGTTTCGAGATGAAGCCGTCGCCTATGCGCACCGGATCCTGGCGGCGGGGGGTGAATGCGAGCTGCACGTCTGGGGTGGAGCCTTCCATGGCTTCTATGACATCGCTCCGCGGTCGGAGCTGGCACGGGCGTGCATCGCGGCGCGGGATTCGTGGCTCGCACGGATGTTCGCCCGCGGCGCCATGAATCCACGCGCCCCGTGACAACGATGCCTCAGCGGACTGCTGGCTGGCCGTGGACCTGGGGCTTGTGCCTTCCGAGGACGTAGACGCCTACAGGCAGGTCGCGGGGTCCTTGCAAGAGTACGTCAACTGAAAGACCGCGTGGGGGCGCCCATCCGGAGCCACCTCGCAGCGAACCTCCTGCCCGACCCCGTTGCAGTAACCCGCGGGACAGGCGGCCGCGGCCGCGGCAAACGCCTGTTCCCGCGCGGTCTCCATGGCACGCTCACACCGGAACGGGGAATAAGCACTCTTCGTGACGGTGTACCGGTCGCTGCCGCAGACACACGGTGGAGGGCAGTAGGTGTAGCGAAAATCGCACGACACCCAGCCGCCATTCTCGCTCCCGGCATCACAGATTCCGATGGAGGAACTACAGGAAACGGGCGCGGCTCCCGGACATTGGCGAGTCGCCGAACAGGACAGCGCGGCCTCGGTCGTTCCGAGCACCAGTTCGTCCTCTCCCGGCTCCCCCACATTGCAGGCGGTCAGGGCCACGACAACCAGCAAGACACCACGGCGATAGAGTCCGTCGAAAGAGATTGGCATCTCATGGACCCTACTGTTCGCGAAGCCCTGGCGACCATCGTGGGAAGCCACAAGCGTCTACTCAGGACGTGAAGGTCTCCAGAGGGAGCCGACCGAGGCGCTCGCGCTTCAGCAAGGCGGGCTGGCGTGCCGCGGGTCAGGGGTCCGCCGCGTACCGGAGCTTCATCCGGTTGATGGGACCGGCGGCCCCGGCCCGATTCACCGCCCGCACCTCGAGGGTGTTGAGCCCCGCGTGCAGCTTCAGGGGCACCGTGTCCCCAGGCACCCGCTTCCACTCACCTCCGTCCACCCGCAGCTCGTAGTGCGCGAACCAGGGCATGCCCTGCTGGAAGGTGAGCGTGTAGTCCGGCCGGGCGGCGAACCGTGGCCGCTTGCTCAGGAACTGCTGCTCGGTGGTGATGCCGTGCTCCCGAATGACATCGATGAACGGGCGCGCGTTGTTGTACGTGAACAGCACCTGGGTGTGATTGAGCGGGAAGTAGAGTTCCCTCGGGTCGTCGGTGAAGAGCAGGCCGTCGATGGGGAGCCCCTGGAAGGTCGCGAACTGCCCCTTGCCCTCGAGCGGCAGTATCAGCGAGGCCTTCTTCCCCTCCCGCTGGTAGGGGATCTCCATGTAGCCGAAGTAGTGGCCGATGAACGCCCGGTACTGCTTCTCGAGCTCCTCCGGCGTCGTCTTGTGGCGCTCCACGAAGCGCGGAGAGGGAGTGAAGCGGATCTCGTTGAACCGGCCCTCGCGCTTGAGCTGGTACATCTCGTGGAAGCTCAGGTAGCGCCCCTCGTGGGTGGCGGCCATGCTGAACTGCGGGTCGATGAAGATCCACTTGTCCAGCGTGTTGGACCAGACCTCGGACGCCACGTGGCCCTGCCCGAAGCCCCCGTAGGCCGCATCCACCGACTTGATGCCGAGCCGCCGCGACGGGTAGCCCAGCGACAACAACAGGTCCGACACCACCGTGCCGTACTCCACGCACCGGTAGCGCTGCCCCTGCTCCACGTTCTGGAGGATCTGGAACGACGACGTACCCGGCGGGGGCTGGTTCAGCCCGTCATGGTCCCACTGGATGCTCACCCACTCGAGCGCGGCGAAGATGAGCTCCGGATCCGCGCGGCCCAAGAGGTCCACCTGCTTCAGGACGTGGTCGCGGAGCTGGCGGAGCTCGGGCGAGTCGGGACTCTCGGGCAGCCTCAGGGTGCGGTAGCCGTCGTCCAGCTTGAGGTTGGAGGACTCGACGATGGAGATCTTCTGGAGCGGGCCGGGAGTGGCACTGGACGCGGGGGCGCCGGCGAGCGCGACCGGCGCGGTGCCCAGCAGGGCGAGCAGGACGGTCAGGGATGCGGAGCGTTGCATGGTCCCCCTTCTACGCCCCCCCGCCCAGGGTGATTGCCCGCGGTGCGCTGCGCCGTGATGAGCACGCCTTCGCTTCCGCATGAGCCCCGCAGCAGGCCGTACACGCGCTGACGCACATGCTCGCCTCCCCCGCTCCCGCTTGGGGGAGCTGCTGCACTGCCAGGAAGGCGCGCGGGCCGGCACCCACCACCGACGAGTACCTTCTGAGCGCCCGCGGTGGGCGGACCGGGGAGCACGTTCCCAGGCGCGGCGGCCCCCTCGCCGAGGGGAACTCTGAGAGTTTTCTCAGGATGCCTTCAAGTGATGTGCGCGTGCTCTCTCTAGGGTGCGCCACATCATGTGGGTGCTCCTCGTCACGATTCTTGCCTCGGCTCCCGCGTCCGGCCTTCCACCGCTGACCTTCGAGGAGGCCCAGGCCCAGGCCGCGCAGGCCGCCCTGCCCGCCAGTCTGGCGCGCGCCGTGGAGACGCGACGTGTCTGGGATGCCCGGCTCCCGGCGCTCGCGGCCAATCCGACGCTCAGTGTGATTCCCGGGTGGCGAGCCCAGCCGGACGGCTCGGGACTCGAGCTGACGGTGGGGGTGGAGCAGCCGCTCTTCCTGTCGAACCTGGCGGGGGCGCAGCGCGACGCGGCGCGTGCGGAGACACACGCCGCCGAGAAGGAGGCCGTGGCCGTGCTGTTGGACCGCCGCCTGGAGGTCGCGCGGGCGTGGCTGGCGCTGTGGGCCGCGCAGCAGGCCGCCGCCTCGGCCGAGCACGAGGCGGAGCTCGCGGAGACGCTCCGGAAGTCCATGGTGGAGGCCCTGGCTCTCGGGGGCGCCACCCGGCTGGAGGTGGCGGAGGCCGAGGGCTTCGAGGCGGAGGCACGGCTTGCCCGTCTGTCCCGGGACGCCGAGGTGATGCAGGCGCGGCTCTCCCTGGCCGTGCTGCTGGGCCGTCCTCCTGGCGCGCCGCTGGTGGCCGCGGAGGCCTTGCCCGTGGTGGCGCTGCCACCTGCCTCCGAGGAGGCGCGGTGGCTGGCGCGGGCGGGCGAACTGCCGGAGGCGGAAGCACGGCGGCTGCTCGGCGCGGCGGAGCGGGCGCGGGCGGCGGAGGCGCGGGCGGAGCGGGGCTGGCAGGTGACAGTCGGGGCGCAGGGCGTGCGCGAGTACTATGGAGGCTTCAGCGGGCTGCTGACGGTGGGCGTGACAGCGCCCGTGTTCGATTCGGGGCAGCGCGCGCGGGGGGCCCTGCTGGCCGCGGCCGAGCGCCTGGACGGCGAGGCGCGCGAAGCCGCGGTGCGCGCCGCCGCGGAGCTGGCCCTGGCCTTTCACGAGCGGGAGCACGCCGACGCGCAGTTGGTGCTCGTCGAGAAGTCCCTGGTGCCCTCGGCGGAGGAAGCGGCGCGGCTGGCCGAGGTGCTGTTGCGCGCGGGCCAGAGCACGCTGCCCGATGTCCTTCGCGCCCGCCGTGCCCGCGCCGCCGCCAACGCGCGGCTCGCGTTCGCCCGCGGCGAGGCCTCGCTCGCCGCGGCCCGTCTCCACCTCCTCCTTTCCGCCCTGCCATGACGCTCTTCGTCCGACGCCTCGTCACCGTGCCGCTGCTCGTCCTGGGGACGGCCTGCACCTCGAATCCCCCCGCCACGGACGCTCCCGCTTCCGAGCCCGCACCGCGGGCCTCCGCGCCCTCCGCCTGGGTGCCGGTGCGGGCCGCGTCGCGCGTGGCCCTGGTCGAGGCGCCAGCGGTGGTGCTCTCCGGTCCGGACGCCACCGCGGCGTTGACGGCGCCGTTTCGCGCGCGCGTCCAACAGGTCCGCGCCCGCCCCGGCCAGAAGGTCGAACAGGGGGCGCCGCTCATCGAGGTGCTGATGCCCGAGGTGGTGGAGGCCGCGGGCGCCGCCAGCGCGGCCGCGCTCCGGCTGGAGGCCTACTCACGACAGGTGGAGCGCCTGGAGGCGTTGCATGCCCAGGGCCTGGCGAAGCTGCCCGAGCTGGCGGAGGCCCAGACGCAACAGGCGGAGGCCCGTGCCGCCCTGGTGGCCGCGCACGCCGTCCTGCGCGTGGCGGGCATCGCGCCGGGTGAGGCTCGCGGTGTGGCCGAGCGGGGCACCGTCTGGCTGAAGAGCCCGATTGCCGGCGTCGTCACCGAGGTGCGCGCGGTGCTGGGCGAGACGCAGCCGGAGGCCAGCGCGGCCCTGGCGCGAGTGGCGGCGGACGGACCGGCGCGCCTGGAGGCCCGGTTGTCGGTCCGGCCTCCCGAGGGCGCGACCTTCGCCTTCGTCTCGTCCCTGGGCCCGCCCACGCCGGTGCGGCTGGTGGGCCAGTCCCCGCAGGTGGACGCGGCGGACGGCACCTGGCGCGCGTGGTTCGAGCCGGAGGACGGCGTCGTCCTGCGCGCGGGCCTGGGAGGCCGCCTGCGCATTCACGCCGCGGCGGGCGAGGACACCGTCCTGGTGCCCGCGCGGGCCCTGGCCTTCGAGAACGAGCGCACCCTCGTCCTCGTGCGCGGTGGCGATGGACGGCCGGTGCGTCGAGACGTGGAGGTGCTCGCCACGTCGGGGGCCGAGGCGCTGGTGAAGGGCGCGGTGTCCGTCCGGGACGCCGTCGCCGCGGATGGCGCGGTGTTCCTCCTGGATGCCCAAGGCCAGGAGGGCGCGGGTGGGAGTGGGGTGGCGCCGTGATTGAAGCCGTCGTCCGCCTGTCGGTGCGGCACCGGGCCTGGGTGCTCACCTTGACGGGAATGCTCGCGCTCGCGGGCCTGGCGGTGTCGCTCCACCTGGAGCTGGACGCGATGCCGGACATCACCACCAACCAGGTGCTCGTCCTCACGCGCGCGCCCGGCCTCACGCCCGAGGAGGTGGAGCGCCTGGTGACGCGGCCCGTGGAGGTGGCCCTGGGCGGCATGCCCGGGCTGGAGGCGCAGCGCAGCCTGTCGCGCTACGGGCTCTCTTCCGTGACGGCCGTGTTCGCCGACGACGTGGACCCCTACCGGGCCCGGCAGTTGGTGCAGGAGCGCCTCAACGTGCTGGGCGCGTCGCTGCCGCCGGGCGTCGACCCGCCGGAGCTGGGCCCGCTCACCGGTGGCCTGGGCGAGGTGTTCCACTTCACGCTGTCGTCGCCGGAGCGCACCGCGGCGCAGTTGCTCGAGCTGACGCAGCTCCGCGTGGCGCCCCGCTTGCGCTCGGTGTCCGGCGTGGTGGAGGTCAACAGCTGGGGCGGCCAGCAGCGCACGCTGGAGGTTCGCGCGGACGCGGTCCGGCTGGCCCAGCGGGGCGTGACGCTGGCGCAGCTGCGGGACGCCCTGGAGCGCGCCACGGGCAGCGCGCCCGGCGCGAGCCTGCCGGTGGGTGAGCGTCATGTCCTGATTCGCGCGGTGGCGAGGCCTCGGGCGCCGGCGGACCTGGCCGAGGCGCTGATTCCCCGGGCCGGGGCGCCCGCCGTGCGTCTGGGGGACGTGGCCGAGGTGACGGAGGGCGCGCTGCCCCGCATCGGCAGCGCCACCGCCAACGGCCGCGGCGAGACGGTGTACGTCATGGTGCAGATGCTGCGGGACGCCAACGCGCTCGCGGTGACGGGAGACATCTCCGCCGCGCTGCCCGAGGTGCGGGCCCTGCTGCCGGAGGACGTGCGCCTGGACGTCGTCTATGACCGCGCCACGCTGGTGCGCGGCACCGTGCGAACGGTGGCCAAGAACCTGCTGGAAGGCGGCCTGCTCGTCGTGGGCGTGCTGTTCCTGTTGCTGGGGAGCGTGCGCGCCGGCCTGCTCGTCGCGTCCGCCATTCCCCTGTCCATGCTGGGGGCCACCGCCGCCATGGTGGCGCTCGACATTCCCGGCAATCTGATGAGCCTGGGCGCCATCGACTTCGGCCTGCTGGTGGACGGCGCGGTGGTGATGGTGGAAGGCCTGTTCCACCGCCTGGCCCACCTGACGCCCGAGGAGAAACGACGCGAGCCCCGGGAGCACGTCGAGGAGACGGCCGTGTCGCTGGCCCGGCCCGTCTTCTTCTCCGTGCTCATCATCCTGCTGGTGTACCTGCCCATCCTGTCCCTGCGAGGGGTGGACGGGAAGATGTTCCGGCCCATGGCCATGACGGTCGTCTTCGCGCTGGCCACCGCGCTCCTGCTGTCGCTGACCTTCATCCCCGCCGCCGCGAGCTGGCTGATTCGTCCCGAGCACGTCCCCGCGCGCGAGCCGCTGCTGGTCCGCTGGTTCGAGCGGCTGTATGCGCCGGTGCTCGGACGAAGCGTGCGCTCACGCCTTCCCGTGGCGGCCGTCGCCGTGTTCCTGCTGGGCGTGGGCGGCTGGCTGTTCGCCCGCGCGGGGACGGAGTTCACGCCGCAGCTGGATGAGGGCGACATGGTCATCCAGACCACCCGTGTGCCGGACATCAGCCTGGAGGCCGCGGTGAGCGAGGCGGGCCGGATGGAGCGCACGCTGCTCGAAGCCATCCCGGAGGTGCGGCAGGTCGTCTCGCGCGTGGGAAGCCCCGCGGTGGCCACCGACATCATGGGCCTGGAGATGGCGGACGTCTTCGTGTCGCTGGCGCCTCGCGACGCATGGCGGCCAGGGCTCACCCGTGAGTCGCTCATCGCGGAGATGGAGCAGGTGCTCGACGCGCGCGCGCCGGGCGGTGAGCCGTCCTTCACCCAGCCCATCCAGATGCGCTTCAACGAGCTGCTGGGCGGCGCGGTGACGGACGTGGCGCTCAGCATCTATGGCGAGGACCTGGGCGAGCTGAGCCGGCTGGCGCGCCGGGCCGCGGCGATGTTGCGCGAGGAGCCTGGCGCGGTGGACGTGCGCGTCCTCGCTCCACCGGAGGTGCCGCTCTTCGAGGTGACGCCCCGTCCGCTGGACTCGGCGCGCGCGGGGCTGGGCGCGGTCGACGTGCTGGAGGCGGTGCGCGCGGTCCGCACTGGGGTGGAGGTGGGCGCCACCTGGGACGGCGCGGTGCGCGTCCCCATCGTCCTGCGGTTGACGGGCGCGCCCGACGCCTTCTCGCTCGCCAACCTGCCCGTTCCCACGGACACGGGCGGCCTGGTTCCGCTGTCCCGCGTGGCGGACGTGCGCCTGACGTCCTCGCCTGGGTTGGTGAGCCGGGAGGGCGGGCAGCGCCGGCTGGTGGTGGGCTTCAACGTCCGCGGCGCGGACCTGGGCACCGTGGTGGGGCGGGCCCGGGCGCGGGTGGAGCAGGCGCTCGCTCCGCCGGATGGCTACCGGCTCGAATGGGGCGGCCAGTACGAGACCTTGACGGAGGCGCGGCAAAGGCTTTCGCTGGTGCTTCCCGCCGTGGCCCTCCTCATCTTCGCCGTGCTGCTGTTCGCCTTCCGCCACCTTCGCCCCGCGCTGGCCATCTTCGCCAACGTCCCCTTCGCGTGCGTGGGCGGCATGATGGCGCTGGCGGCCCGGGACCTGCCCGTGTCCATCTCCGCCGCGGTGGGCTTCATCGCGCTGTCCGGCATCGCGGTGCTCAACGGCGTGGTGCTGATGTCGCGCGAGCAGCGGCTCGAAGCGGAGGGCCACGCGCCCGCGGAGGCCGTGGTGCTGGCGGCGCGAGAGCGGGCCCGGCCCGTGTTGATGACGGCGCTGGTGGCGGCGCTGGGCTTCATTCCCATGATGCTTGCCCGGGGCGTGGGCGCGGAGGTGCAGCGGCCCCTGGCCACGGTGGTGGTGGGTGGGCTCGTCACCTCCACCTTGCTGACCCTGGTCATCCTCCCCACGCTCTACCCCTGGTTCGCGGGCGGGCGAGGGGCCCAGACCCGGGCATGATGGCGCGAAGGGTGGTGCCGTGAGGCTGTTGCTGGTGGAAGACGAGGAGCGCATGGCGAAACTCCTCCGGCGGGGCCTCGGGGAGGAGGGCCACCTCGTGGACTCCTGCCGCACCGCGGAGGACGCGCTCGACCAGGCGGGCGAGGTGGCCTACGACGCCATCATCCTCGACTGGGCCTTGCCCGGCATGGACGGCGTGGCGCTGCTGCGGCGCTGGCGCGAGCGCGGCTTGATGACGCCGGTGCTGATGCTCACCGCTCGCGGCACGGTGGGTGAGCGGGTGACGGGCCTGCGCGCCGGCGCGGACGACTACCTGGTGAAGCCCTTCGCTTTCGAGGAGCTGCTCGCGCGCCTGGAGGCGCTCCATCGTCGCGCGGAGGGCCAGGCCCAGTCCTGGAGCGTGGGCCCCATCCACATCGACGCCCGGCGTCGCACGCTGCGGTGTGGCGACCGTGAGGTGACGCTGACGGGCCGCGAGTTCGCCCTGCTGGGGGAGTTCGCCTCCCGCGCGGGCGAGGTCCACACCCGCTCCAGCCTGCTGGCGAAGGTGTGGGGCCCCAGCTTCGACGGGCCGCCCAACATCGTGGACGTCTACGTGGGCTATGTGCGCACGAAGCTGACGGAGGTGGAGGCGGGGGGCGTGTCCATCCAGGCGGTGCGTGGGGTGGGCTTCCGGTTGGTGGTCGAGGGCTCGCGGTGAGGCTGGTCCGCCGGATGTGGCTGTGGGGCGCGGTGGTGCCCGTGGTGGCGGTGGCCGCCGCGCTGGGCATGGCCGTCCAGGTGTTTCGCGTGGTGCTCGAACGCGCCATGGACGAGGCCCTCCTGTCCCAGGCCGCCGCGGAGAGCGTGAGCCTCTTCGACGCCCCGGACGGGCGCCCGCACCTGCATGTGGAGCCGTCCCCACTGGCGGGAGCGGTGCGCGCCTTCGTGCCCGCCACGCGGCTCTACGGGCCGGATGGGACGCTGCTTGGCGTCTTCCCCCCCGAATCTCCCACCGTCTCCGAACGGGTGTTGCCGGATGACGGGCCCACGTCACGGCTGGAGACGCGAAGCGTCGGCAAGGGGCTGCGGCTGCGCGTGCTGACGGTGCAGGTGCGCTCGCCGGAAGGCGTGCCGCACGTGCTTCAACTGATGGCGTCCCTGGGGACGGTGGACCAGGCGGTGGGCACCTTCTCCTCCGTGGCCACGGTGCTGGCGCTCCTGCTGGGCGGCGTGCTGATTGGCATCCAGGGCTGGCAGGCGAAGGGGCTCGCGCGGCGGCTGCACGGCATCGCGGACCAGGTGGCCCGCTCACGCGACGGCGGCATGATGGCGCCCGCGCCCGCGGATGAGCCTCGGGACGAAATCATGGAGGTGCGCCAGGCGCTGACGGAGGCCGCGTTGCGGGTGCGCGTGGCGCGGGAAGCGCAAGAGCGCCTCATCGCGCGAGCCGCGCACGAGCTGCGCACGCCCCTGGCGCTCATGCGCACCGGCCTGGACCTGGCGCTGCGGCGCGAGCGCGGCGCGGAGGAGCTGCGCACCGTCCTGGAGGAGAACCGGCGCGAGGTGGACCGGCTGTCCAACGTGGCGGATGCATTGCTGGAGCTGTCGGCGGCGGGCGGCGCGCTCGACGTCCAGCCGGGCGACTTGCGCGTCCTGCTGGACGAGGCCGTCGCGGGGGCCCGGGCCGAGGCGGACCTTCGCGGTGTGGCGCTGCGCGTGGTGGGCCCCGACGAGGCCGGCTGCCGGATGGACGCGATGGCGGTCCGGCGCGCGGTGGACAACCTGCTGGCGAACGCCCTCCGCTACGCGCCCCGAGGCTCCGAGGTGCGGCTGGAGCTGGCGCGCCGGGAGGCGCACTGGGAGGTCGCGGTCCAGGACGAGGGCCGGGGCATTCCCGAGACGCACCGGGAAGACGTCTTCACGCCCTTCCACCGCCTGGAGCGGGAGGCGGGCGGCGTGGGGCTGGGACTCAGCCTCGTGCGCGAGGTGGCTCGGGGGCACGGCGGCGACGCACGCATCGTGGAGAGCCCGGGCCCTGGCGCGCGCGTGCTGCTGACGCTCCCCGGGCCCTGAGCCCGGAGTGTTATCGGGTACCAGCCGTCGGGCTGCGCGTAGAGACCACCTTCCCCCCTGTCTCATCCGAGACCCGAGACCTACGACCCGCGTGTGACTGCGAGCGTGAGAACTTCGGCGTACAAGCTTGGACTCAATCCCTCACAAGCAGGAGGAGTCCATGCTCACGGCACGAACGCAATGGAAGGTCGGGCTGGCTGCGTTGCTCGCGGTCGTGGTCCTTGCTGCGCCTGGCGCGGTCGTGGCGGAGTCCCCACACGACTCCATCGCCCAGGCGCGTCAGCAGCCCCTGGGCAGCACCGTGACGGTGGTGGGCGTGGCGACGTCGTTCACCGGGGCCTTCTTCCCCAACGACAACGGCTTCGCCATCCAGGAGAAGAAGACCGGCATCTACATCCTCGACTCGCTCGACGCGGACATCCAGGTCGGCCAGGTGGTCCGGGTGACGGGCACGCTGACCCAGTCCTTCGGTCAAGTGCTCAGTGTCACTCCGACTTCCATCGAGGTGCTGGGCGAGGCGAACGAGCCTCCGCCCCACCCCGTGAAGACGGGCGACGTGAGCGAGGAGACAGAGGGCCGCCTCGTCCGCATCAAGGGCATCATCGTCAGCGACATCGAGGATGACCTTCCCTTCGGGTTCAAGTTCGCGGTGGACGACGGCACCGGCCCCACCTTCGTGTTCGTCAATTCCGGCACGGGCATCGACGTGAGCGGGCTGGAGCAGGGCCAGCGCGTCGTCATCCAGGGCGTCAGCGGAGAGTTCCTCGGGGAGTACGAAGTGGACCCCGTGTTCCAGGAGGACATCCGCGTCCTTCCGTCCCATTGAGTGGCCCCAGGACTCCCGGTGACGCACCGGAGGTCAGGGCAGCGACTCCAGGACGAGCCGCGAGAGGGCGTCGAAGTCCCCGTCGAAGTGGTGGCCCCCCTTCCGCGCCACCACGTGCCGGCCCTCCAGGGGCGGCAACCTCGGGCACAGGCTCTCCGAGGCCTCCCGCGTGCCATAGACGCACAGCAGCGGCGTGGCCCCCAGGGCCTCCACGTCCGGAAGCACGGGCAGGCTGGGGTGCTTGCCGATGCCGAAGAGGTCCGTGACGTGCACCTCGAACTCCGCCTGCTGCCCCGGGGCCAGGAGGACCACCAGCCGCAGCCGCTCGCGCAGCTCCGGCGGCAGGCGCGACGCGATGGCCGGCACCAAATCCGCCCCGCGCGAGTAGCCCACCAGCAGCACGCGCTGCCGTCCCCACG
This sequence comes from Pyxidicoccus fallax, assembly GCF_012933655.1. Classification (GTDB taxonomy): domain Bacteria; phylum Myxococcota; class Myxococcia; order Myxococcales; family Myxococcaceae; genus Myxococcus; species Myxococcus fallax. The sequence continues at coordinate 21,814 of NZ_JABBJJ010000208.1, forward strand.
CGGGCAGGTAGTGCCGCAGTGCGCGCGCCACGTCCGACGCCGTCTCCTCCGGCGTGCGCCGCTTCCAGAAGTAGCGCAGCGAGTCCAGCACCACCGTGGGAATGCCCGCGTCGGACAGCGTCTTCGTCAGCGCCTTGTCCAGCGCGGCCATGCCGCCATCTCCCGTGACGAGGAAGGCCAGCGTGTCACCGCCGCCCTCCTTCGCGGGCACCTCCACCAACGGCAGGTCCTTCACCGCGTCGCCCGACAGGGGCGCCGGCGCGGAGCGGACGGAGGCCGCGTCATAGGCCGTCAGCAGCTGGGCCACGGAGCCCACCGGCACCAGCGCCTCGTGCCCTCCTTCCTTCGCGTCCACGGGCTTGCGCCCCGGCCCCGCGCAGAAGCGGACCTGCCGGGGCCGGGGTTCCATGCCCACCGCGCCGGTGAAGGTGCCAACGGGCGCCTGCGCCAGCGTGGCGTCCGCGAGCGCGGCGCCGACGCCCTCGCCCACCAGCGTCGGGGGGAGGTACTCCGGCAGGCCCGCGTGCTGCTGGTAGCCCTGGCTCAGCAACTCCAGGTCACCCGCCGGGTACGCACAGCGCTTCTCGCGCTCCAGCACACGCAGGTACGCGCTGGCGTCCACGGCGAGCACCAGGGCGCCACGCCCCGACAGCGCCGACGCGAGCCGTGCTCCACGCCCGCTTCCCGGCGGCCCCTCCGTCAGCAGCAGCGCCACCGACGCGGGCGGGCCCTGGGGCTTCGTCACGACCACCGTGCCCAGCCGGCCGAAGCTCGCGGTTTCGGTGCTCGCGGCCGGCGAAGCGGACGGGGTGCACATGCATGGCAGCATCCCCAGCAGCACGAGCCCTCCCTTCATGGA
>NZ_JABBJJ010000209.1 GCF_012933655.1 Pyxidicoccus fallax
AGGAGCATCGCCCGTGCGCTGGCGCTGACGGACCTGGATGGGGATGGGCGGCAGGACGTCGTCGTCTCGAGCGGCGTCGCTCAGGTCGTGAGCGTGTTCCAGGGCGCCAGCACCGGCGGGTTCTCCGCGCGGTGGGACTTCACCCTCGCGGTCCCGCCCTCGGGCCTCGCACTGGCGGACTTCAATGGGGACGGCCGCGCGGACGTGGCCGTGGCGCAGGGGGCCAATGACTCGGTCCGCATCCTGGCGACGCGCTGTGGCCGCTGAGTGACGTGAGGGCCAGGGTCAAACGCTTCCGGGCTGTCGCCACGCGCCAAGACAAGATGGCGGCCAGCTACCTCGCCGTCCTGCACGTTGCATCCATGCTTCTCTGGCTGCGCGAATCAGGGACAGCCCCTGGCCTGTGAGTCCGTGGGAGGCACTTCTGGGAGATAATGGCGTGCTCCACACCCCTCCTTCCCGGAAGTCCCCCATGGCTCGCGCTCTCTGGCTCCTTCCCCTGCTCGCCCTCGCGGGATGCGGCGGCACACCTCCTCCACCCACGGTGGACGCGACGGCGCGGACCGCCTCCACGCTCATCGCGGATGCGCCGCTCAGCCCGGCTTCGGACGTCGCCATCTCCAACGTCACCGCGGGAGATGGCACCACGGCGAGTCTCCACGCCAAGGTCTCCGACTCGGTCGACACCAGCTTCGTGCGCGTGAAGAGCGGCTTCACCACGGGCCACATCACCTTCGGCTTCCCCACCGCGCCTGCGGGCACGCTGGCCCGGGTGGAAATCCTGGCGCGCACGGGCAACGTGGGCACCACCGCCGCCTCGGGCACGCTCCGGTTCGACGTCCTCGACGGTGCCACGCAGCTCGGCTCCGTCACCCAGACGCTCGCCAGCGTCACCACCACCAGTGACTCCTTGGCCCACGTCGTCACCTCGCGCACGGTGACGGAGCAGAGCCCGCTGCGCGTGAAGGTGACGCTCACCCACACGGCCGGCGCCGTGAAGCTCGCCCGGCTCTCCGTCAACCTCGTATACCGCCAGCCGCCGGCCGCCGTGGCGGGAGCGATGACCCGCTCCGGTGTCCCTCCCGCGAGCGCCACCTACGTCCGCAGCGCCATTGTCATGCTGGACTGGGCGGACCTGGAGACCTCCAATCAGGTCTTCGACTGGCAGCCCCTGCGACAGGCCGTCTCCAGCGTCACCAGCGGGACGTCGGTGGACAACGTGAAGCTCCGCATCATGGCGGGCATCGCCGCTCCCGCCTTCGTCAAGCGCGCCAACGACGGCGCGGGCCCCCAGTACGTCAGTGCTCCCGCCACTCCCGAGGGCGCGGCGGTCGACTGCTCCGTGTCCACGCAAGGCGGCGTGGGCGGCTACTACCCGGCCGGCGCGGGCTGCGTGCCGTTCTTCTGGTCCCAGGCGTACATGGCCCAGTACCGCGAGCTGATGACCGCGCTCCAGGACGAGCTGCTGACGAACACGACGCTGTACGCGGGCAGGACGCTGGACCAGCTCGTCACCACCGTCGTCGACTCCGCCTGCATGACGGCGTACGCCGAGCCCTTCTACCGGGCCCAGCTCAAGGGCTACACCCACCAGCGCCTGGCAAACGCCGGCCTGTCCCACCAGACGGACCTGGACTGCCACCTGCGCGCCATCGACGTGCACCGCGAGGTCTTCGGCACCTCCCGCCGCACCGCGCTCGCCATCAACAAGTGGGACGTCGTGCAGCCCGGCTGCACCGTGAGCAGCACCGCAGACGCATGCCGCACCCAGGTCTGGTCCAATGCCTCACCGTGGGGCGTCCGCGAGCTGCTGGAGAACCATGCGAAGCCGCGCCTCACCTTCGGCGGCGAGCTGCTGCTGGAGGTGCAGAACAACGGCATCGGCGAAGTGCCCACGGACCGCTGCACGGGCACCGGCACCGGGCTGACCAGCTACTTCTGCTACCTCCGCGATGACAGCGGCCCCCGGGGTGTGCAGACGGAGAGCTGGTCAAACCTCAACTCGAGCTGCTCGGACCTGTACCTCGCCCTGGACAACGCCGTGGCCATGAACAGCCACTTCGCCGAGCTCCCGGGCGGCTTTGGTGTCTGCAATTCCTCCATCCTCGCCTGCTACGACGAGAAGCTGAGAGACCTGCAAGCAGGCCAGCCCAACGCCTGTGACTGCGTGTCCACGCCATCCTGCCGGCAATAGGCTTATCCCTGCTCACGGCACCCGCGCGCCTTCCGGCCACCGCCCCGACAGGAAGGTCTCGACGGCGGGATTGAAGACCTCGGGACGCTCCAGGTGCGGAGCGTGCCCGGCCCCGGGGACTTCCAGCAGCCGGGCTCCGGGGATGGCGGCGGCCCACTCGCGCGCGCCCTCCACGGAGAAGAGGTCCGCCTCGCCATGGATGACGAGCGTCGTGGCACGCACCGCGCCCAGCTCCTGGCGCAAGTCCCAGTCCCCCAGCGAGGCGATGACCCGTGGCGACGTCTTCGTCAGGCCGTAGCGCACCGACTCGGCCGTGCCCACGCAGTGCTCCGAGCGCTTCCGCGCCCGACCCTCCGCGCTCATCAACATGGGGCCGGTGATGCTCCAGTACTCCCGGCACAGCGCGATGGGGTCCTCCGCCGTCCCCCAGGTCTGGAACAGCTCCATCATCCGCCGCCGCTGCGCCTCCGACGCCAGCGAGAAGAGCGCTTGGCCGTACTGCTCCGAGTACGGCACCCGCCGGGGTCCCACCGCGCCCACCAGCAGCAGCCGGCCCACCCGGTCCGGGTACCTCGCCGAGTAGCGTCCCGCGACGATGGGACCGAAGGAGAAAGCCGCCACGTCCATCCGCTCCAGCCCGAAGTGCCGGCGCACCGCCTCCAGGTCCTCCACCAGCGCGTCGATGGTCAGCAGCGACGCGTCCTCCGGCAGCGTGGAGCGACCGCCGCCTCGGTGGTCGTAGTAGATGACCGTGCGGTCCTTCGCGAGCACCCCGAAGTCGGGCGCCTCCTCGCGCAGGTCCCCACCCGGGCCGCCCTGCACGAAGACCAGTACCTCCGGGCCCGTGCCCTCGAGCTGGTAGTACAGCCGCATTCCATCCGCGCCCGGGAGATATCCCTCGCGCGTCTTCAGGGCCTCGCGTGTCGCGGAAGGGGCCGGCCCGGATGGCGCCTGCTGGCTCCGGCAGCCTGGCAACAGGAGCAGCCCCGCGAGCAGCGGGACGGAAAGGGTGCGGAGACGGCGGAGCGTCAGTGGCATGGGCACCTCGGAGCGGGCCGACCTGCCACTCAAGCTCCGGGAAGGGACGCCGCGACAGGGGCGGCGCGTCGCGAGGCCCCGGGTCCGCCTGGAAGTGGACGGATGTCAGGCAGCCCCGTCCCCCCGCGTCCCGGCGGGAGCCCCGCCGGCCGCGCTCATGCGTCCCGCCAGGGGTGCGAGGAGGCACGACAAACCATGGCGACGCTCAACATCACCTACGACGGGATGTCCGCGGACGTGCCCGTGGAGCTGGACCGGCCCGTGTCGGACACGGATGTCCGGCGCATCGCGGCGGAGCTGGTGCGCTCCGGCGGAGTTCCCGGCCTGCACCTGGCCACCCTGCGCGAGGATGCGTTCCAGCACTACGTGGTGGACCGCTTCCGGGGCGCGCGCGGCGACGAGCGCATCTACCTGCGCCCCAAGGTGCCCTTCGGCGCCCGCTGAGGTGAAGCCATGCGCATCATCTTCTGTGGCGTCGGAGCCATTGGCTCCACCGCGGCCGTCCTCTGCCGCAACCTGGAGGCCACCCTGGCCTTCATCGACTTCGACCGGGTGGAGTCGAAGAACCTGCTCTCGCAGGCCTACGTGAAGCCCTCGGTGGGGAAGAACAAGGCCGAGGCCCTCAAGCTGCAGCTGCTCAACCTGCACGGAGTCAAGGCCGAGTCCTTCGGCGTGCGCCTCACCCGGGACAACGTGGAGGCGCTGTGCGGCGGCGGGGACTTGCTGGTGGACTGCTTCGACAACCGCGACAGCCGCCTGCTCCTCAGTGAGTACGCGCGCAAGGCCGGCAAGCCCCTGGTCCACGGGGCGGTGAGCGCGGACGGCAACTTCGGACTGGTGCGCTGGGACGAGCGCTTCACCCCGGACGCCGAGGACACCGCCGGCCAGGCCACCTGCGAAGGGGGCGCCCACCTGCCGCTGATGGGCGTGCTGGCCGCGACGCTCGCCCGGGCCGTGCAGGACTTCCTCAAGCACGGCGTGAAGCGGGACGCCCTCGTGAATCTCACCGCCGTCGTCCCCACCTCGGGGACCTGAATAAAGGCTCCGGAGCCTCCAGCTCCGGGGCCTTTTTCGTTTCCGAAAGCCTCCGGAGCGCGGCTCTCTCCTTATAGGGCCCCTCCGCGAAACCCTGCTCCCCTCCCCCGCCACGAAAAGAAATCAGCACGCTGTCAGGGATGAATTTCCGGCGCGTCAATTCCCCATGAAAGGAGCGGTGGCCATGAACAACACGGTGACGCGGATGAGCCCGATGAAGTCGCAGTATCAGCACAACCTCTGGTCCAACGGTTTCGTTGTCCTCCCGTGCATTCGGCCGGCCATCGCCCCCAGCTTTTCCGTGGGATTCCGCCCGTATCACGCCCACCTGCCCGACTCCTGCTGACGCACCCCGTCCTGTGTCTCCACAGGCGATGCCACGCAGAGGCCGGGCTCCCACCAGGGAACCCGGCCTTTCGTCTTTCCGGGCTCCCGACCTCCTTTGGGGACGTAGAGCGTTAGGGGAGGCGCGTCGGCCTGTAGAGCCGGAGCCCGCGAGGGCCCGCTGGGTTCAACTCCCAGCGTCCCCATCACCGCAGCAAACGCAGTACCTCTTCTGGGTGTAGCTCAGTCTGGCCAGAGCGCACGGTTCGGATCCGTGAGGTCGCAGGTTCAAATCCTGTCACCCAGATACGCAGCAATCGCAGTGCACGGGGTATGGCTCAAAGGCAGAGCTCTCGCTTGATAAGCGGGCGGTCCCGGTTCGAGTCCGGGTGCCCCGACTGATGTTGGCCGAAGACGAATGGTGAGTCACCGGGATGTGACCCCGGGGCAGAGGGTTCGATTCCCTCCGGTCAACCAGACGTACCAGTTCTCTGACAACTGAATCGCAGTGGTGAAGCACGCCGTCCGCTCTCTTCAGGGGCGGCGCGCAAGACACCTCCGTAGCTCAACGGCTGAGCACCCGGCTCTTACCCGGGCGGTGAGGGTTCGAATCCCTCCGGAGGTACTCACGCGGGTGTCGTCCAGCGGCAGGATTTCGGTTTCCCATACCGACGACACGGGTTCGAATCCCGTCACCCGCTCTCTTCTGTTTCATACCTGGGTGGTCAAATGGTTCAAGACGGCGGGTTCTGACCCCGTAAGTGCAGGTTCGATTCCTGCCCCAGGTTCTCTCTTTCTGTACGCAGCACATTCCCCGGTAGCTCAATTGGCAGCAGCACGCGGCTGTTAACCGCGGGGTTGAAGGTTCGAGTCCTTCCCGGGGAGCTGATTCATGGCCTGTTCCGCCTGGGGCGGCAGCGGTCTGCAAAACCGTTTGGGGCGGGTTCGACTCCCGCACTGGCCTCTCTCGTAGCACCGCAGCACATGCCGGTCTGGCGTAGGTGGTCCGCGCGCCTGTCTGAAGCACAGGAGGACTCGGTTCGATTCCGGGGGCCGGTACTCGCAGCACGCAGCACGTTTCACCGCAGCACCATCATAGGCCGCGCTCCGGGGAGCAGCATCGACTCCAAATCGAAGCCAGCGGGGATCAACACCCTGGCGGCCTGTCTCAAACGCTCCTGTAGCTCAGATGGTAGCAGCACCGGTTTCGTAAACCGGGGGTCGTCGGTTCGAGCCCGACCGGGAGCACTCGTCGCACCGCAGTACTGGGATCATGGCTCAATGGGAGAGCGCTCGGCTTGCACCCGAGATGTCCGGGTTCGAATCCCGGTGGTTCCACTTCCTGTCCCTGTAGCTCAGTGGATGAGAGCGCACGGCGCCGAACCGTGAGGCCGCAGGTTCAATTCCTGCCAGGGATACTCAGTCACACACGCTTCCGTAGCTCAGCGGATTCAGAGCGGGCGCGTCCTAAGCGCACGGTCGCAGGTTCGAGTCCTGCCGGGAGCACACAGCACCTTTTTTCTGCGGAGTGGGACCGGCAGTCCCACTGGGCCTCATAAGCCTGGGTCGCAGGGTTCGACTCCCTGCTCCGCAACTTCAAGCACGCCGAGCCAGCTGGAGACGGCAACGGTCCCACATACCGTATCCGCCGGGTTCGATCCCCGGGGCGTGCACTCTTTCAGCAACCCATGCCGGAATAGCCCAATTGGCAGAGGCACCAGGTCGAGAACCTGGCGAGTGCGGGTTCGACTCCCGCTTCCGGCACTCGTCGCACGCAGCACGCAGCACGCAGTGAGAGGTCAGAGGAAGCTCCCGAAGCACGTCCGCGTAGCCCAACTGGGAGAGGCCGCCGGCTCAAACCCGGCCGAGTGCGAGTTCGAATCTCGCCGTGGACAACAACCCCGAGAGGCACCGTGTCATGGAGACGCTGGTTCTCAGTCAGTCCTACGAGCCCGTCGCGCGAATCCCCTGGCAGCGCGCGGTGATGCTCATCTTTCAGGGGAAGGTCGAGGTGGTCGAGGAGTACGAGGACCGCTTCGTGCGCTCGGTGACGGTGGCGGTGCGCATGCCCTCCGTCATCCGCTTCATCCGCGGGCTGCGCAAGGGCCCCAAGGGCGTGAAGTTCAGCCGGGAGAACGTGTACCTGCGCGACAACTGCCGCTGCCAGTACTGCGGCGTGAAGGTGTCGCGGCCCGAGGCCACGTACGACCACGTCCTCCCCCGCGCGCAGGGTGGCAAGACGTGCTGGGAGAACGTCGTCATCGCGTGTGTGCCCTGCAACCAGAAGAAGGGCAACCGCACTCCCGAGGTGGCGCGGATGGCACTGCGCAGCACGCCCGTGAAGCCCAAGCGGCTGCCCGAGGCGATGCACCTGACCTTCATGTTCGAGAAGGGCATGCCCGTGTCGTGGGCCAAGTTCCTGGGGGACATGGCGTACTGGCACGTGGAGCTGGAGGAGTAGTGAGGTCGCGAGTCGAAGGGAGGCTCCCAGAGGGGGTCTCCGCCCCCGCGCCGTCCCGGGACGACGCACCACGGGGGTAGGAGGAACCGCCAGAGGCGGGCCTCCCGCCTCGCGCAACCTCCCCGCGCGCCGGCAGGCGGGAACGCTGCTGCCGGCACTTTTTTCTGGGAGGTCGACGCCGGAGGCCGGCGGCCCGTTTCGAAAACGGTGCGAGCGACACGCGCGCTTGGGGTTCGAGTCCCCTGCCTTCCGCTCGCTGTACGTCTCATGGAAGCTGGACTGGCGTTGGCGCCAGGCCCCGCCGCTAACGGGTGCGAGCCGGACCTCCGGCTTGAGGTTCGAATCCTCCGGCTTCCGCTTTTTCCCTGCCCTCCGGGACCATGGCCCTCCGTCTGGATGTGCTGCGCACGACGCGGCCCGAGACCGCGACACGGTATGGCTGGCAGCCCTTCATCCCTAGGGTCCCCGCCACCGGCACGCCGGGTGCCGGCAAAGGGGTACACGCACATGAAGGACTTCCAGAAGGGCTGCTGGGCGGCGGGGCTGGGATTGCTCTCCATCATGGGAGGGATTGGGCTGGGTTGCGGCTTGGAGGACGCGCCTCCCACGCATGGCCAGCACACCGAGGACCCGCTGGGCGCCGAGGAGCGGGAGCGCGTCGAGCGGGGCCTGGAGCTCTCCCCCGTGCCGGTGGACCTGGAGGGGTTGGACCGCGACCTGGTGGGCCTGGGCAGCTACATCGTCAACGCCCAGGGCGGCTGCCATGACTGCCATACCAACCCGCCCTTCGAGCCCGGAGGCAACCCCTTCCGGGGGGAGCCCGAGCGCATCAACACCGCGCACTTCCTGGCGGGCGGGGTGCCGTTCGGCCCGAAGGTGGTGTCCGCCAACCTCACCCCGGACGCGGAGGGCCTCCCCGGAGGGAATACCTGGGAGGAGTTCCTGGAGTTGATGCGCACCGGCCGTGAGGAGAACGGCGACATCCTCCAGGTCATGCCCTGGAACGTCTACGGGAAGATGCGGGAGCGGGAGCTGCGGGCCATCTACGAATACCTGCGGGCCATTCCCTCGGCCCAGCCGGGAACGGTGCCCCCTCCGGCGCCCTGAGAGCGGCCGCTCTCCGTCCGGCCCCGACGTTTCGGGGCCCCCGGACGCCCAGTCGGGATTGCGCGCTCACCACGGCGGTTCAGCAAGGTTAGAGTGCGCAACCGCGAGGGGGCGGCTGACGACATGGCGACGAGGAAGAGCGAGGACCAGGAACGGCTCATCGACCGCGACCTCACGGCGCTGGCCCGCGACGGCAAGCTGCCGGCCGCGCACGGGGTGGACGCCGCCGTGACGGAGGTGCTCGGTCTGCTGACGCGGGGCGGCAAGCACCCCTTGCTGTCCGGCGAGGCCGGTGTGGGCAAGAGCGCGCTCGTGCAGGAGGTGGCGCGCCGCATCGCCGAGGGGCGCGTGGACGCCGAGCTGGCCCAGGGCCGGCTGGTGGAGGTGTCCGTCGCCAACATCCTCGCGCGCAGCAACCAGCGCCAGGCCGCGGAGAGCTTCGAGGAGCTGCTCGCGCACCTGAGCCGACACCCCTGCCCCATCATCTACATCCGGGATTTGCCCGCGGCCCTCGGAGGGCCCCTGGCCCCGGTGGCCGTGCGCGCCCTGCGCACCGGCGGCCTGCGCTTCATCTTCGAGACGGAGCCCAAGCGCGTGCAGGAACTGCTGCGCTCGGACGAGGCGCTGGCCGAGCGGCTCCACCTGCTGCCGCTGCACGAGCCGCCGCTGGACAAGGCGCGCTGGGTGCTGGGCCGGGTGGCCGAGGAGCTGGAGAAGGAGCTGCGGCTGCCCATCGACCCGGCGGCGTGTGACCTCGCCCTGCGCCTGTCGGCCAAGTTCCTGCTGGCGCAGCGGATGCCGCGCAAGGCGATAGAGCTGCTCAAGGAGACGGCGGCGGAGGCCGCGAGCGCGGCCAAGGACCACGTGGGCCCCGAGGACGTGCTCACCCGCTTCTGTTCCGCCACGCGCCTGCCGCGCTTCGTGGTGGACGACGCGATGCCGCTCGACCTTGAGGAGACCGAGCGCTTCTTCGGCGAGCGGCTCCTGGGGCAGACGGACGCGGTGGCGGCGGTGCTGCGCTCGGTGGCGCTCCTGAAGGCGGGGCTCAACGACCCGCGCCGGCCGCTGGGCGTGTTCCTCTTCGCGGGCCCCACGGGCGTGGGCAAGACGCAGCTGGCGAAGCTGCTGGCGGAGTACCTCTTCGGCTCGGCGGACAGGCTGGTGCGCCTCAACATGGCGGACTACCCCAACGACGGCGACGAGAGCGTCCCCTTCGGCGCGGCGTGGGCCCCGGCGCTGGAGACGCGGCGCGGTGAGCTGAGCGCGCTGCTCGACGGCAAGGTGTTCACCGTGCTGCTGCTCGACGAGTTCGAGAAGGCGGCGCGCAGCGTGCACGACCGCTTCCTGCAGCTGTTCGACGAGGGCACCTTCGTCAACGGGGCCGGGGAGACGGTGTCGTGCAACAACACGCTCATCGTCGCCACGTCCAACGTGGGCGCGGAGGTGTACCGCGAGTCCGGCATGGGCTTCGTGGGCCACAAGCGCGCGGAGGAGATGGTGACGGAGGTGGACCGCCGCATCGGCGAGGCCTTCCGTCCCGAGTTCCTCAACCGCTTCGACGCCATCTGCCACTTCCGGCCGCTGTCCAAGGTGGACATCCGCAAGATTGCCCAGCGCGAGGTGGGCCGCGTGCTGGAGCGCGAGGGCATCCGCGCGCGCTCGCTGGACGTGGAGGTGACGCCGCAGGTGGTGGACCTGCTGGTGGAGCGCGGCTACTCGCCGCAGTTCGGCGCGCGCTACCTGCAGCGTGAAATCGAGAAGACGCTCACCGCGGCGCTCGCCGTGGAGATTGCGCGCAAGCCGCTGCCGCCGGGCACGCCGGTGCGGGTGGAGGCGCGCCCCGGGGGCCGGGTGGTGGCGGTGGCCGAGCCGGCGCTGCCGCCTCCGTCGCCCACGGCGCAGCTGTTGCTGCCGTCCGCGCGCGCGGCTCCGGTGAAGCGGCGGCTGGACCGCAAGTCGCTCCTGTTCGAGATGGACCGGCTCGTCGGCAAGACGCGCGCCCTGGCGGCGTCCGCGGGCCGGCCGGAGCTGGAGCAGCGGCGCGCGTCGCTGCTGGCGGAGACGCAGGCGCCCAACCTCTGGGACGACCCCACGCACGCGGCCGAGGTCATCCGGGCCTTCCGCACGGTGGAGGCGCACATCAACGAGCTGGAGCGCCTGGAGGCCGCGTGCCTCTTCGCGCGGCGGCTGGTGCGCGAGGCGAAGAACGAGGTGCAGCTCGCGTCCGCGGCGAAGCAGGTGGAGGACGTGGCGCGCGAGGTGCAGATGGCCGAGGCGCTCAACGCGTCCGGCGCCACGCAGCAGGACACGGAGGCGCTGGTGGACATCTGCGCCAGCGACTCGGCGGAGGCGCAGGACGCGTGGGTGCAGGAGCTGGCCACCATGTACCTGGGCTGGGCGCAGCGGCGCGGCTACGAGGCGGTGGCCGTGGCCGAGGCGGAAGAGCCCTCGCGCGTGGTGGTGCGCATCGCCGGCCCGGGCGCGTACGGCTTCCTCGCCGGCGAGACGGGCCTGCACCGGCGCCTGGAGGACGAGAAGCGCCAGCGCGCCTACGTGCGCGTGCACCGCGGCGGCGCGCTGCCGGCGGAGGACCTGGAGCTCTTGGACGTGCAGGGCCGGCCGGTGAAGGCCCAGCAAGGCTCCTACCTGCAGCGCGTGCGCACCGAGGTGACGGTGAAGGACGAGTCCTCCGGGCGCGTGCTCACCCTCACGGGCGCGGGCGAGCTGGACGAATTGAAGGACATCGCCGCCCGCGTGGTGTCCGGCCAGGGCGGCTCCACCGACGAGTGTCGCCGCTACTACGTGGGACGTGGCGCCCGCGTGGAGGACCCGCGCACCGGCGCCGGCACCCCGCGCGTGAAGGACGTCATGCGCGGCGAGCTGGACGTCTTCATCGCCGCGTGGATTTCCCGTCCGCCCGCGGACTCGCCGGCCACGGGGAGCTGAGAAAAGCGAAGGGCGGGAGCCATGACGGCCTCCCGCCCCTCGAAGCCGCGAAGGGCGGGAGCCAACCACCGGCCCCCGCCCTTCACGTGTGAAGCGTTGCTACGGGGTCAGCTCGAGCGCGAAGTCCGCCCGGGCGTTGTTGTCCTCACGCAGCTCCTCCTCCGTGTGTCCCGGGTCCACGAGGGCCCCCAGGAAGAAGGAGCCGGGGCCCTGGGACGCCGGCGGCCGGTACGCATACCCCTGCACGCTGAGCGTCTCGCACTGTCCCGCGGCCAGCGGGCTCACCTGGATGTTGCCCACCAGGTGCTGGTCCGTCGGCCACGGCATGTTCGGCGTCGGCGGGGTGAGCGTGGTGTCCATGGAGATGTACAGCTCCAGGTGCGTGCCGTAGGGGCTCGCCAGGGCCGTCGTGCCCTGGTTGCACACCTTCACCGTGGCGGTGAACGGGTCGCCATCGCGCACCGTGGTGGGGGCGCTCAGCTCCGTCACCACCAGGTCCGAGCGCTCGCCCACGCCCATGAGGTCGCCCACGAGGATGTTGTTGTCCTCGCGCAGCTCCTCGACGGACCGGTCACCATCGACGATGGCGGCCAGGTAGACGCTCCCATTCCACGGCGCCTCCGGAGGCGGGCTCGCGGAGCCCTGCACGGAGAGCGTCTCGCACTGCCCCGGCGCGAGCGGCGACACGGAGTGCATGCCCACCAGCGACTGGTCGGGGCGCGGCCCCGGCTGCTGGGGGTCCGGCATCGCCAGCGTGGTGTCGGTGGAGAGGTACAGCTCCACCCGCGGATAACCCGTGGAGACCGGCTCCGTGCCCTGGTTGCACACCTTCACCGTGGCGGTGAAGGGCGCGTCGCGCTGCACGCTGGCCGGAGCGCTCAGCTCCGTGACCACCAGGTCCGAGCGCAAGCCCACACCCAGCAGGCCCTCGGCGAAGGTGTTGTTGTCCTCGCGCAGCTCCTGCTCGGCCTGCTGCGGGTCCACGATGGCGCCCAGGTAGTAGGCCCCATCGTTGTAATTGGACGCGTACGGCAGGTCCGCGGTCGCGTTCACGTTCTCGGTCACGCACTGTCCCGGCTGCAGCGGCAGCAGGGTCACGGTGCCAATCATCCGCTGGTCCGTGGGCATCGGCATGCTCGGGCCCTGGGTGTTGGGCAGGGTGAGCGTGGCGTCCATGGACAGGTACAGCTCCACCTGCGTCTGGCCATACCAGGAGCCACCGGAGTCCTGCGTGCCCTCGTTGCACACCGTCACCGCGGCGGTGAAGGCGTCCCCCTGGCGCACGCTGGTCGGAGCCGTCACCTTCGTCACCACGAGGTCCGAGAGCCAGCCCACACCCACGAAGCCGCTGGTGAAGGTGTTGTTGTCCTCGCGCAGCTCCTGCTCCTGCCGGTACGGGTCCACGATGGCGCCCAGGTAGAAGGCAGAGCGGGGCTCCATCGTCGGCGGCGGGTAGGCCTGGGCCTGCACCGGCAGGTCCATGCACTGCCCGGCGTGCAGGTACGGCGTCGGCGCGGAGCCAATCATCCGCTGCTCCATGGGCAGCATCGGGCCCGGGCCCTGGGTGTTGGGCAGGGAGAGCGTGGCGTTCGTGGAGAGGTACAGCTCCACCTGGCCATACCCGTTGGTGTATTCGGTGCCCTGGTTGCACACCGTCACGGTGGCGGTGAAGGTGGAGCCGTCGCGCACGTTGGCCGGGGCCGTCACCTTCGTCACCACGAGGTCCGGACGCTGGCCCACGCCCACGAGGCCGCCGATGAAGGTGTTGTTGTCCTCGCGCAGCTCCTGCTCCTGCCCGTACGGGTCCACGATGGCGCCCACGTAGAGGGAGGCGTTCGGCTCCATCACGTCTGGCGGCAGGTACGCCTGGGCCTGCACGTCCCGTGTCACGCACTGCCCGGCATACAGCGAGGGCACCTGCGTGGAGCCAATCATCCGCTGGTCCGTGGGCATCGGGCCCGGGCCCTGGGTGTTGGGCAGGGAGAGCGTGGTGTCCGTGGACAGGTACAGCTCCACCTGGGTGGAGCCACCGTTGGTGTACTCGGTGCCCTGGTTGCACACCGTCACCGAGGCGGTGAAGGAGTGGCCGTCACGCACGCTGGCCGGGGCGGTCACCGACGTCACCACGAGGTCCGCGAGGTGGCCCACGCCCACGAGGTCGCCGACGAAGGTGTTGTTGTCCTCGCGCAGCTCCTGCTCCTGCCCGTACGGGTCCACGATGGCGCCCAGGTAGAGGGAGGCGTTCGGCTCCATCACATCCGGCGGCGGGTAGGCCTGGGCCTGCACCGGCAGGTCCACGCACTGCCCGGCATACATCGAGGGCACCTGCGTGGAGCCAATCATCCGCTGGCTCGTGGGCAGCATCGGGCCCGGGCCCTGGGTGTTGGGCGGGGTGAGCGTGGCGTCCGTGGAGAGGTACAGCTCCACCTGGTTGGAGCCGCTGTTGGTGTACTCGGTGCCCTGGTTGCACACCGTCACCTTCGCCGCGAAGGGATGGCCATCACGCACGCTGGCCGGAGCCGTCACCTTCGTCACCACGAGGTCCGCGAGGTGGCCCACGCCCACGCGGTCGCCGATGAAGGCGTTGTTGTCCTCGCGCAGCTCCTGCTCGGACTGGTACGGGTCCACGATGGCGCCCACGTAGAGGGAGGCGTTCGGCTCCATCACGTCTGGCGGCAGGTACGCCTGGGCCTGCACCGGCAGGTCCACGCATTGCCCTGCGTACAGGTATGGCACCTGCGTGAGGCCAATCATCCGCTGGTCCGTGGGCATCGGCACGCCCGGGCCCTGGGTGTTGGGCAGGGAGAGCGTGGTGTCCGTGGAGAGGTACAACTCCAGCTGGCCGTACCCGTTGGTGTATTCGGTGCCCTGGTTGCACACCGTCACCGCGGCGGTGAAGGTGGAGCCGTCACGCACGCTGGCCGGGGCCGTCACCTTCGTCACGACGAGGTCCGCACGCTGGCCCACGCCCACGAGGCCACCGATGAAGGTGTTGTTGTCCTCGCGCAGCTCCTGCTCCTGCCCGTACGGGTCCACGATGGCGCCCACGTAGAGAGAGGCGTTCGGCTCCATCACGTCTGGCGGCAGGTAGGCCTGGGCCTGCATGTCTCGCGTCGCACACTGCCCGGCATACAGCGAGGGCACCTGCGTGGAGCCAATCATCCGCTGGTCCGTGGGCATCGGGCCCGGGCCCTGGGTGTTGGGCAGGGAGAGCGTGGCATCCATGGAGAGGTAGAGCTCCAGCTGGCCGTACCCGCTGGTGTACTCGGTGCCCTGGTTGCACACCGTCACCGAGGCGGTGAAGGACTGGCCGTCACGCACGCTGGCCGGAGCGGTCACCGACGTCACGACGAGGTCCGCGAGGTGGCCCACGCCCACGAGGCCGCCGACGAAGGCGTTGTTGTCCTCGCGCAGCTCCTGCTCCTGCCCGTAGGGGTCCACGATGGCGCCCAGGTAGAGGGCGGCGTTCGGCTCCATCACGTCTGGCGGCGGGTAGGCCTGGGCCTGCACCGGCAGGTCCACGCACTGCCCGGCATACAGCGAGGGCACCTGCGTGGAGCCAATCATCCGCTGGTCCATGGGCAGCATCGGGCCCGGGCCTTGGGTGTTGGGCAGGGTGAGCGTGGTGTCCGTGGACAGGTACAGCTCCAGCTGGTTGGAGCCGCTGTTGGTGTACTCGGTGCCCTGGTTGCACACCGTCACCGAGGCGGTGAAGGGATGGCCGTCACGCACGCTGGCCGGGGCAGTCACCTTCGTCACGACGAGGTCCGCGAGGTGGCCCACGCCCACGAGGTCGCCGACGAAGGCGTTGTTGTCCTCGCGCAGCTCCTGCTCCTGCCCGTACGGGTCCACGATGGCGCCCAGGTAGAGGGCGGCGTTCGGCTCCATCACATCCGGCGGCGGATACGCCTGGGCCTGCACCGGCAGGTCCACGCACTGCCCGGCATACATCGAGGGCACCTGCGTGGAGCCAATCATCCGCTGGCTCGTGGGCAGCATCGGGCCCGGGCCCTGGGGGTTGGGCAGGGAGAGCGCGGCGTCCGTGGAGAAGTACAACTCCAGCTGGCCGTACCCGTTGGTGTACTCGGTGCCCTGGTTGCACACCGTCACCGAGGCGGTGAAGGTAGAGCCATCACGCACGCTGGCCGGGGCCGTCACCTTCGTCACGACGAGGTCCGCACGCTGGCCCACGCCCACGAGGCCACCGATGAAGGTGTTGTTGTCCTCGCGCAGCTCCTGCTCGGACTGGTACGGGTCCACGATGGCGCCCAGGTAGAGGGCGGCGTTCGGCCCCATCACATCCGGCGGCAGGTAGGCCTGGGCCTGCACGTCTCGCGTCACACACTGCCCGGCATACAGCGAGGGCAGCTGAAGCGAGCCAATCATCCGCTGGTCCGTGGGCATCGGCACGCCCGGGCCCTGGGTGTTGGGCAGGGAGAGCGTGGTGTCCGTGGAGAGGTACAACTCCAGCTGGCCGTACCCGTTGGTGAACTCGTTGCCCTGATTGCACACCGTCACCGAGGCGGTGAAGGACTGGCCGTCACGCACGCTGGCCGGGGCCGTCACCTTCGTCACGACGAGGTCCGGACGCTGGCCCACGCCCACGAGGTTGCCGATGAAGGTGTTGTTGTCCTCGCGCAGCTCCTGCTCCTGCCCGTACGGGTCCACGATGGCGCCCACGTAGAGGGAGGCGTTCGGCTCCATCACGTCTGGCGGCAGGTAGGCCTGGGCCTGCACGTCTCGCGTCACACACTGCCCGGCATACAGCGAGGGCAGTTGCGTGGAGCCAATCATCCGCTGGTCCATGGGCAGCATCGGGCCCGGGCCCTGGGTGTTGGGCAGGGAGAGCGTGGTGTCCGTGGAGAAGTACAGCTCCAGCTGGGTGGAGCCGCCATTGGTGTACTCGGTGCCCTGGTTGCACACCGTCACCGCGGCGGTGAAGGTAGAGCCGTCACGCACGCTGGCCGGAGCGGTCACCGACGTCACGACGAGGTCCGCGAGGTGGCCCACGCCCACGAGGCCGCCGATGAAGGTGTTGTTGTCCTCGCGCAGCTCCTGCTCCTGCCCGTATGGGTCCACGATGGCGCCCAGGTAGAGGGCGGCGTTCGGCTCCATCACGTCTGGCGGCGGGTAGGCCTGGGCCTGCACCGGCAGGTCCACGCACTGCCCGGGGTACAGGTACGGCACCGGCGCGGAGCCAATCATCCGCTGCTCCATGGGCAGCATCGGACCCGGGCCCTGGGTGTTGGGCAGGGTGAGCGTGGTGTTCGTGGAGAGGTAGAGCTCCAGCTGGCTGTACCCGTTGGTGTACTCGGTGCCCTGGTTGCACACCGTCACCGCGGCGGTGAAGGTGGAGCCATCACGCACGTTGGCCGGAGCCGTCACCTTCGTCACCACGAGGTCCGAGAGCCAGCCCATGCCCACGAAGCCGCTGGTGAAGGTGTTGTTGTCCTCGCGCAGCTCCTGCTCCTGCCGGTACGGGTCCACGATGGCGCCCAGGTAGAAGGCAGAGCGGGGCTCCATCGTCGGCGGCGGGTACGCATAGGCCTGCACCGGCAGGTCCATGCACTGCCCGGCATACATCGAGGGCACCTGCGTGGAGCCAATCATCCGCTGCTCCATGGGCAGCATCGGGCCCGGGCCCTGGGTGTTGGGCAGGGAGAGCGTGGCGTTCGTGGAGAGGTACAGCTCCACCTGGCCATACCCGTTGGTGTACTCGGTGCCCTGGTTGCACACCGTCACGGTGGCGGTGAAGGTGGAGCCGTCGCGCACGTTGGCCGGGGCCGTCACCTTCGTTACCACGAGGTCCGCGAGGTGGCCCACGCCCACGAGGCCGCTGATGAAGGTGTTGTTGTCCTCGCGCAGCTCCTGCTCCTGCCCGTACGGGTCCACGATGGCGCCCACGTAGAGGGAGGCGTTCGGCTCCATCACGTCTGGCGGCAGGTATGCCTGGGCCTGCACGTCCCGCGTCACACACTGCCCGGCGTACAGCGAGGGCAGCTGCTGAAGCGAGCCAATCATCCGCTGGTCCGTGGGCATCGGGCCCGGGCCCTGGGTGTTGGGCAGGGAGAGCGTGGCATCCATGGAGAAGTACAGCTCCAACTGGGTGGAGCCGCCGTTGGTGTACTCGGTGCCCTGGTTGCACACCGTCACCGAGGCGGTGAAGGACTGACCGTCGCGCACGCTGGCCGGGGTCGTCACCTTCGTCACCACGAGGTCCGCGCGGTGGCCCACGCCCATGAGGCCGCCGACGAAGGCGTTGTTGTCCTCGCGCAGCTCCTGCTCCTGCCCGTACGGGTCCACGATGGCGCCCACGTAGAGGGAGGCGTTCGGCTCCATCACATCCGGCGGCAGGTACGCCTGGGCCTGCACGTCCCGCGTCACGCACTGCCCGGCATACAGCGAGGACAGCTGAAGCGAGCCAATCATCCGCTGGCTCGTGGGCAGCATCGGGCCCGGGCCCTGGGTGTTGGGAAGGGTGAGCGTGGCGTTCGTGGAGAAGTAGAGCTCCAGCGGGCCGTACCCGTTGCTGTACTCGGTGCCCTGGTTGCACACCGTCACCGAGGCGGTGAAGGACTGGCCGTCACGCACGCTGGCTGGGGCCGTCACCTTCGTCACCACGAGGTCCGCGCGGTGGCCCACGCCCACGAGGCCACCGATGAAGGTGTTGTTGTCCTCGCGCAGCTCCTGCTCGGACTGGTACGGGTCCACGATGGCGCCCAGGTAGAGGGCGGCGTTCGGCTCCATCACGTCTGGCGGCGGGTACGCATAGGCCTGCACCGGCAGGTCCACGCACTGCCCGGGGGACAGGTATGGCACCGGCGCGGAGCCAATCATGCGCTGGTCCATGGGCAGCATCGGGCCCGGGCCCGACATGGCCGGAGCCGTGAGCGTGGTGTCCGTGGACAGGTACAGCTCCAAGGGGACCGAGCTGTACGCGGACTCGGTGCCCTGGTTGCACACCGTCACGGTGGCGGTGAAGGACTGGCCGTCACGCACGCTGGCCGGGGACGTCACCTTCGTCACCACGAGGTCCGAGCGGAAGCCCACGCCGAGCTTGCCGGCGACGGAGGTGTTGTTGTCCTCGCGCAGCTCCTGCTCGGACTGGTAGGGGTCCACGATGGCGCCCAGGTAGTACGCGCCGTCACCCTGCGCGTCCTGGGGCAGCCAGGCCGACGCCTGCACGGCGCGCGTGGCGCACTGGCCCGCCTGCAGCCCGTGGACGTTCACCTGGCCAATCATCCGCTGGTCCGTGGGCAGCGGCGTGCCCGGAGCCGGCGGCGTGAGCTGGTCGTCCATGGAGAGGTACAGCTCCACGGGGGCCGAGTTGTACGCGGACTCGGTGCCCTGGTTGCACACCGTCACGGTGGTGGTGAAGGGCTCTCCGTGCCGCACGCTGGCCGGGCCCTTCACCTCCGTCACCACGAGGTCCGAGCGGAAGCCCACGCCGAGCTTGCCGGTGACGAAGGTGTTGTTGTCCTCGCGCAGCTCCTGCTCGGACTGGTAGGGGTCCACGATGGCGCCCAGGTAGTACGCGCCGTCACCCTGCGCGTCCGGAGGCAGGTCGGCATGGACCTGCACGGCGCGCGTGGCGCACTGGCCCGCGGCGAGCCCGTGGACGTTCACCTGGCCAATCATCCGCTGGTCGGTGGGCAGCGGCGTGCCCGGGGCCGGCAGCGCGAGCTGGTCGTCCATGGAGAGGTACAGCTCCACGGGGGCCGAGCTGTACGTGTACTGCGTGCCCTGGTTGCACACCGTCACGGTGGCGGTGAAGGACTGTCCGGGCCGGATGCTGGTCGGGCCCTTCACCTCCGTCACCACGAGGTCCGGGCGGAAGCCCACGCCCATGGGCTCGGACACGAAGGCGTTGTTCGTCTCATCGGCCTCGGTCAGCACCTGGTGGACGTCGACGATGGCGCCCACGTAGTAGGCCCCATCTCCCTGCGCGTCCGGAGGCAGGGACGCATAGGCATCCACCTCGCGCGTCACGCACTGCGCCGGGTCCAGCGGGGGGACCTGCAGGTTGCCGATCAGCTGCTGGTCCGGCGGAAGAGGCCCGCCCGACGGCATCGAGAGGCTGGTGTCCGTGGAGAGGTACAGCTCCAGCCAGGGCCAGCTGTAGTACGTCGTCGCCGGCTCCGAGCCCTGGTTGCACACCGTCACGGTGGCCTTGAAGGGCTGTCCGGGCAGGGCGCTCCGGGGGGTGGACAGCTTCGTCACCACCAGGTCCGGGCCGAAGGTCAGGGCGCTCGGTCGTGACCAGGTTTGAGGTTGAGTGTCCTCGGGGGGGGGGCTTACAGCTCCTCCACATCCCGCCCCCGCGAAGAGTCCTACCGCCAGCCATAGAGGCATGGCTTTCGCTACAGGCTGCTGCCTTTTCATGAAGTCTCCTGCTGTGGCCCCTGCCGGACGCGCCGACGAGTGCGAGCCCGCGAACCTGACGGCCGCTTAAGCTCCTAGCAGGCAGACTGAAAGGCAGAAAAGCACGCAGGAGGTCACGACTGACATTGTCAGCGCATTCGTGACACCCCTCTGCGACGAAATGCGTCCCCGGACACGTGCCGGTGACGATTCTTGTCAGCGGCTGCGGTTGGCCACCCTGGTGGGTGGGCCCTGGCGCGGCACGGCGGAGATGGCCTGGACGAACTGACGGGCGCTCTGCGGGAAGGGACCGCGCGCCACCTCGGCGCCGCTCGGGTCGAGCACCTTCGCGACGACCTGGCCGAAGCCCTTCGCCAGGCCCATGGCCTTGTGGGGCTCGCCCTTGGAGTCCGCCACCATGAAGAGCGACGTCTCCAGCTCCGGCGGGGGCGCCTCGCCATGCTGGCGGAACACGTCCCGCATCAGGTCCAGCGACTCCTTGTGACTCTTGCGAATCTCGCCCTTCGCCATGCCCTTGAAGAGGCCGGGCACGTCCCGCAGGTCCACGTGCACCACGACGATGGGCTTCTCGTCGCGCACGTCGTAGATGAACTTGTAGACGTGCTGACGCAGCTCGTCACGCGTGCCCTTGTTGGCGTAGAGGACGACGGTGGGCCGTCCCTGGCCGATGGGAATCTCCCGGCCGAAGACGTCCTTGGACTCGGCGGCCTGGGCGGGGATGGCTCCCAGCAGGGTGAACAGACATGCGAGCGCGGCGAGCTTCTTCATTCGGTGTGGCCTTTCGTGCGTGACTGCTTGCGAAGTCCTCACCAACATCCCCGGCCCTCATGCTGAATCCCCGGATGTGACAGGTGGGGTGCGGCGTACCCCCGCCCCGTGGACCACGGCGCGCGGGCACGCCTGCTCGATTGCCCGGCGTTCGAGACTTCTGATAACGCGCCTTCACCGCGCCACACGGAACGTGGCGCCAGGAGGGGGCAGTACATGTCGAAGTCATGCAGGGGTTTGATAGGAATTGCCGCGTTGCTGGGCGTGACGCTGGAGGGGCCGGTGTTCGCGGCCGAGCCTTTCGAGCAGGGAATGGTGACCATCACCCTGGATGACGGGTGGGCCACGCAGTACACGAAGGCGCGTCCTGCGCTCAACGCGCGCAACATGGACGCCTCGTACGCGCTCGTCACCCAGGCCCTGGCGCAGGGCTGGGGCGGCTACATGACGACGGCGCAGGTCCAGACGCTCGTGGCCGAGGGCAACGACATCGCCAGCCACACGGTGTCGCACCCGAACCTGATGACGCTGTCCCCCGCCCAGCTCACCTCGGAACTGGTGGACTCGCAGTCGTGGCTGGTGAACACCCTGGGCCTGCCCGCGGTGCCGAACTTCGTCGTGCCCTACGGGTACTACGACGCCACCACCCTCGCGGCCATCCGGCAGACCTACGGCAGCAGCCGCACGGTGAAAGGTGGCCGCAACTTCCGCGACTCGATTGTGTACGAGCTGCGCGCCAACGACGTGCACCAAAGGGTGGCGGTGAGCACCGTGCGCGGCTGGATTGACCAGGCCGCCGCGGAGAAGAGCTGGCTCATCCTCGTGTTTCACGAGTTCATCGACGGCACGCCGGTGCGCGACACGCAGTACCGGACGTCCAACTTCACGGCCATCCTGGACCACATCCGCACGAGCGGCCTGCCCACCGTCACCCTGGCCCAGGGCGTGGCGATGATGGAGGGGCGCACCGACCCGGACCCGGCGGCCGGCCTGCCTGTCTACGTGGATGGGATGGAGAGCGGCTTCGACAACTGGAGCTGGGCGACGCACTCGCTGGACGAGACGGGCGTGGTGCACGCGGGCTCCACGGCCATCCGCTTCGAGCCGGACGCGTGGTCGGGGCTGATGTTCCACCACTCGGGCGTGGACCTGTCCCAGTACCAGTCCGTCGAGCTGTGGGTGCACGGCGGCACCACGGGCGGACAGGCCGTGCAGCTCGTGCTGCACGATGGCAGCCAGTGGCTCGGGGCCGTCACGCTGGACGCGGCGCTGGGCGCCCCCATCGCCGCGGGCACCTGGCAGAAGGTGACCGTTCCCCTGGCCAGCCTGGGCGTGACGTCGGGCACCCTGGTGGACCTGTACTTCATGGACGCCTCGGGCGGAGACCAGGGCACGGTGTACCTGGATGACATCACGCTGGTTCCGTACTGAGCCGGCGCGGGCCCGGGGGTCCCACGGTGCGCCGTGGGGTCTTCAGGCGCCGGGCTTCAGCGAGCCGAAGACGTGCGGGGTGCCGTCCTCGCCCTTCACGCGGTAGGTGACGCTGCCGTCCCGCCGCGCCGTCTGGAACACCACGCGCGAGGGCAGCAGCAGCGGGCGGCGGAAGTCGGAGGTGAGGGTGAGCGCGGGGCCTTCCGCGGCCTCGCCCATCTCCGCCACGCAGCGGCCCACGGTCCACATGCCGTGGGCGATGGCGCGGGGGAAGCCGAACGCGCGCGCCGTCAGCGCATGCAGGTGGATGGGGTTGTAGTCGCCGGAGGCCCGGGCGTAGCGGCGGCCGATGTCCTCGGCGACGGGCCACGTCGCGGGGCGGCTGCCGGCGAAGAGGGACTCCTCCTCGGACGCGGCGGCGGTGTTGGACGGCTTCGGCTCGCGCGGGCGCTCGGCGCCTCCGGGCAGGCGGCGGAGCATGGTGGTGACGGCGCTCCAGACGGTGGCGCCCTCCGCCTCCACCCGGGTGTGCAAATCCAGCTCGCGTCCCTGCCGCGCCTCGCGCTGGCCCTCCACCCACGTGTGCACCGACAGCGGGGCGTGCTCCGGCAGGCGGCGGTGCTGGTGGATGCGGTTGCGCACGTGAATCATGCCGAGGAGGCGGTAGGGGAAGTCCGGGTGGTTGAGCAGCGCGATGTGCAGCGCCCCGACGAGCACCTGGGGAAACGGCAGCGGCAGGTGGCCGTCGGCGGGAAAGCCGCAGACCTCGCGGTAGATGGCGAGCTGGCGCGAATCCGGAACGAAGGTGTTCAGCCGCGCCTCCAGCCGGGGCACCTCGCCGGGGCGCGAGGGGCGGCGGGCCACGGCGGCGCGCAGCAGCTCCCGGGCGAGGGGCGGAGGCGAGGCGAACTCGAGGAC
>NZ_JABBJJ010000020.1 GCF_012933655.1 Pyxidicoccus fallax
CCCGCAGGGGCGCCCGGCGCTGAGACCGCATCGCGCCGGGCTGACGGGAGGCAGAAACTCCCTCCGCGCGGGCCGCTACCGCCCCGCCATGACGGCGGCCTCGACGTCCGAGGCCTCCTTCGGGATGGCGGCGGTGAGCACCTCGTGCCCCTCCGCCGTGACGAGCACGTCGTCCTCGATGCGGATGCCCCGCACGTCCGAGTAGCGCTCCAGCACCGCGCGGTCCAGCCTGTCTCCAGCGCGCGCGGTGAGGCGCGCGTCCCCGAGGATGGCGGGCACCCGGTAGAGGCCCGGCTCAATCGTCACCGCCATGCCGGGCTCCAAATCCCTGTCCAGCCGCAGGTACCGGTGGCCGAACTCCTTCGAGCGCTCGCGGCCCGGCGCGTAGCCGGCCCGGTCGCCCAGGTCCTCCATGTCGTGCACGTCCAGCCCCAGCAGGTGGCCGATGCCATGGGGGAAGAGCAGCGCGGTGAGGCCGTCCACCACCAGCTCCTCCGGGTCGCCGTGGAGGATGCCCAGCGCCACCAGCCCGCGCGCCATCTCCCGGTGCGCCGCGAGGTGCACGTCCCGGTAGCGCACGCCCGGCCGCACCGCCGCGATGCTCGCCTTCTGCGCGCACAGCACCACCTCGTACAGCTCGCGCTGCGTCGTGCTGAAGCGCCCCGTCACGGGCCACGTGCGCGTCACGTCGCACGCGAAGCCGCCCGGGCTCTCGCCGCCCACGTCCGCCAGGAGCAGGTCTCCCTCGCGCAGCACGTGGTGGTACTTCAGGTTGTGCAGCACCTCGCCATGCACGGTGACGATGGGCTGGTACGCCGGGCGCACGTCGCGCGAGACGAACTCCGCCTCCATCGCCGCGCGCACCACCGCCTCCAGCACGCCCGGCCGCGTCGCCCGCATGCCCGCCAGGTGCGCCGGCGTCGTCGCCTCCGCCGCCCGCCGCAGCTGTGCCTGGGCCACGTCGTCGTGGCGCAGGCGCAGGGCCACCATCGCATCCGCCAGCGGCACGTCCTGGGGCAGGAGCCGCCCGGGCCGCACCTCGCGGCCGAGCAGCGCCGCCAGGTCCGCGCACGTCTCCAGGTCCGGCGTGGGCAGCGTGGCCACCGCTCGCGCCTTCGCGGCCCGGGCCAGCGCCTCGGGAAGCGCCGAGCGCGAGCGCACCGGGCAGCCCGTGCGCTCGGACACCTCGGCGAAGCCGGGCACCTCACCGTCCCACAGCGCGTCGTCGGGGCCGGGGTCGGGCAGGTACAGCGTCCACGCCTCGCCGTCGTACACGCCCATGCCGTCCGGCGCCGCCAGCCCGAAGAGGTAGAGGAAGTGGCTGGCCGCGCGGAAGGGGAACTGGTCCGCGGCGTAGTTGCGCGGACGCGGGCGGCTCGACGCCATCACGGCCGGGGCGCCCCCCAGAGCGCGGGCCAGGTGCTCACGCCGCCGCAGGAGGGCGGCGCGCTCGGAAGGGTCAGGAAGCATGGTGGGAGTCCCGGCTCAGGCGCCCAGCGGACGCTGGGGCAGCAGCTTGAAGAGGAAGGCCAGCAGGTCGTCGAAGTGACCGCCCTTGCGGAACACCGCGTCCACCGGCATGTCGATTTTGCCGTCGTGCCCGGTGACGAAGACGACCTTCGTCTTCGGCATGTGGTGGCGCACCAGCGGAATCAGCCCGGTGCCGAAGCCATCGCCCAGGCTCTGGTCCAGCAACACCGCATCGTAGGCGCGCGGCCGGTTCAGCAGGCCCGCGGCCTCCGAGTAGGAGCCGGCCGTCACCACGGCGAAGCCGGCGTCCTCCAGGAGGGCGGCGAGCGTCATCCGGTTGGACGGGTCGTCCTCCACCAGCAGCAGGCAGCGTCCGAAGGTCCAGCTCGTCTCCATCACTTGCTCCCCTGATTCTCGTCGCGGCCCACGGGCCTCGAGGAGCGCCCCGTCTCCACGGCCGTGAACAGGATTTCCACGAACGTGCCCCCCGAGGGGCCCGCGCCCAGGTCCAGCTTCCAGCCATGGCGCAGCGCCATGCGGTGGACGATGCTCAGCCCCAGCCCCGCGTGACCGGGCCGCGTGGTGAAGAACGGCTCGAAGGCCCGCGAGTACGCCTCCGGCGCCAGCCCCTCGCCCGTGTCCTCCACCCGCAGGCACACCCCCTCGTCCTCCAAGTCCGAGGTGCGCACGGTGAGCGTACCCCCGCGCGGCATGGCCTCCACCGCGTTGTCCACGAGGCACGTCACCAGCACCGCCAGGTCCTCCACGTCCAGCCCCACCTCGGTGCGGTCCTTCAGCTCCCGCTCCACCCGCACGCCCTCGGGCAGGTCCGCCTCGGCCAGCGCGCGCTCCACGCCGTCGCGCGGGTGGCAGCGCGGCTTGGGGCCGGTGCCGGCCTGCGGGCCGCGCTTGGACAAGAGCTCCTCCGCCGAGGCCAGCTCCTTCTCGATGAGCTGGAAGAAGGTCTCCACCCGCGGGTCCGCCGTCCACGCCTCCGTCTTCTTCATCTGCCGCATCAGGTAGAAGGTGGCGTTGCGGATGCTGGCGAGCTTGTTGCGCAGGTCGTGCCGCAACGTCGACGCCACCACATCCGCCACCGCGGCCCGCTCCCGCGCCTGCAGCTCTCCGCGTCCCATCAGTTCCTCGCGCCGGCGGGCCCCCGCGGCTGGCCTCGTACCCGGGCAATCGCCTGCACCAGCTCCCGCAGCGGCACCGGCTTCGTCATACACACCACGGCGCCCTGCGCCGCCACCCGCCTGAGCATCTCCGGCACCACGTGGCCGGACATGGCGATGACGGCCACCGACAGGTCCGCCTCGCGCACCTTCGTCACCAGCTCCGGCCCGCTCATCTCCGGCATCACCAGGTCCAGCACGCACACGTCGTACGAGCCCGACCGGAGCGACGACAGCGCCTCCTCGCCGCTGTACACGGCCTTCGCCCGCAGCCCCACGGTGCTCAGCGCGCGCACCATGGCCTGGGCCACCTTCTCCGTGTCATCCACCACCAGAATCTGCGGGGCCCGCACCGCGCGCAGAATCGTGTCCAGCGCGTGCGCCACGTCGAAGGGCTTGGGCAGCACGGTGAAGGCGCCCTCGGCGAGCGCGTCATCCACCAGCTCCTCCGCCGTGAAGGCCGTCATCAGCACCACCGGCATGTCCGGGCGGTCCTGCTTGATGCGGCGGAGCAGGTCCACCCCGTGCAGCCCCGGCATACGGATGTCCGTGAGCACCACGTCCACCGAGTGCTCGCTGAGCACCTTGAGGGCGTCCTCGGCGGAGGCCGCCTCCAGCACGGTGTGGCCCTCCAGTTCCAGGTTCGCCGCGAGGGTGATGCGCAGCGACTCCTCGTCGTCGACCAGCAGGATGCGAGCGGGGACCACTGCCACTTCCTCCATCACGCGGCCTGAGCCGCCGCGGACGCGGGGAGCTGGATGACGAACTCGCTACCCCGCCCCGCCTCACTGCGCACAGAGATTGTGCCCCCGTGACGTTGCACCATGTTGGCGACGATCGCCAGTCCCAAGCCAGTCCCCCGCGTCTTCGTCGTGAAGAGGGGCTCGAAAATCTTGGGAAGCACGTCTGGAGGGATTCCCGCCCCGTCGTCCACCACGCGGACACACCAGGGGCCTGCCTCGCCGCCTTCCGCCAGCACTGAAACCACCCCGTCCCGGCCCGGGGGCATGGCCTCTACCGCGTTCTGCACCAGGTTCACCAGGACCTGGCGGAACTGCTCCTTGTCCAGGTTGGGCACGGGCAGGGACTCGGGCACGCCGTTGATGATTCGGACGCCCTCGCGCTGGGGCACCACGCCAATGGCCTCGTCCACCAGCGGCCGCAGCGGGCAGGGCTGGAGCGCGGGCGGGCGCTCGCGCGCGAAGTCGAGCAGGTCGGAGATGATTTTGGCGCACGCGTTCAGCTCGCGCTCCATCACGCCCATGAACTGGGAGACGCGCGGGTCCTCCGCCATGCCGGCCGGGTCCCTGGCCATCTTCCGCGACAGGTAGGCGTGGGCGTTGCGCACGGCGGCCAGCGGGTTGCGCAGCTCGTGGCCCACGCTGGCGGCGAGCTGGCCGACGGCCGCCAGCTTCTCCACCCGGATGAGGTGCTCCTGGAAGCCGCCCAGCTCCCGGAGGGCACGGTCCAGCTCGCGCGCCTTGGCGCCCTCGCGCTCGCGCGCCAGCTCCAACTCCACGCGCCGCACCGCCACCTCGCGCTGCTCGCGCCACATGCCCCGGCACGAGTACACGAGCACCACGTCGAGCGCGGCAATCCAGAGCGCATGCTCCAGGAGGCGCCACCGACCCGGGTCGGCGACGCCATAGACGGACTCGGGCCACCACGCGCCGCGCAGGGCGAGGTCCACGAGGACGGCGGCGCTGGAGGAGAACAGCACCCGCGGGTCCCGGTACAGGGCGAGCAGGGCCAGCGAGGCGAAGACGTGGAAGTGCGCCTCGATGCGGCCCCCGGACAGGTGGACGAACAGCGCGGCCCAGAGCGCCTGGGACACCGCCACCGCGTGCCGGGTGAGCGCGGCGCCGGGGCGCAGGCGGGCCAGGGTGATGGGCACGAAGGCGAACACCGCGCCCAGCGCGACGGCGGTGTGGACGAAGGGCACGTCCACGAGCAGCGTCCTGCCGGCCCACGCCCGCGGCGACCACAGCACCGCCACGAGGATGGCGAGCCCCCACTGCACGAGCATCAGCCACGCGAAGAGCTGGTCCGTGCGGCTGCGCACCTTGGCCAGGTGCTCGCTCAAGAGCAGCGCCGCGCGCTCCTTCAGCCCCCCTTTCGGGCTGGCTTCCTCCGGGACCTGGCTCATCGGGTGACTCCCGCGCGGGCCGCGAGCGGGTCCTCCACATGATACGGAAACACGCGAGTCACCGGAGTGGCCCCATGGAAGCGTGCCTGCTCGTCTCCCACCGCGGGGAGGCACGCGGAACCGCTCGGCGGCTCGCCCGCCTGGAGCGACCGCGTCATCGCGCGCCCCGCTTGCGCTCGGCCAGGCCGGAGGTGATGAGGCTCATCTCCCGCTTGAGGCGGGCGGCCTCCGCCGCGCGGCGGATCATCGCGATGAGCTCGGGTGGCTGGTAGGGCTTGAGCACCAGGTAGAAGAGGCTCTGGGCCTGCTGCTGGTCCTTGCGGTCCAGGTACTCGCGGTAGCCGGTGACGAGCACCCCTGCGAGGTGCGGGTGCAGCCGCGTCGCCTCGCGCAGCAACTCGATGCCGTTGCGTCCCGGCATGTGGAAGTCGGTGCAGACGACGTCGAAGCGCCGCAGTGACAGCAGCCGCAGGGCCGAGCCCGCATCGCGCGCGGGGTGGACATCGAAGTCTTCGGAAAGCACGGCCGCGGTGGTGGTGAGGACGGGCTCCTCATCATCCACCAGCAGCACCTGGAGGCGCTGGGCATTCATGGCGTGGGTGGACGCACGATAGCGCCCACCGCCCCCGTCGCGTCAGGGGGGTGGGCGCGGATTTCCGCCCAATCCCTGGCACCCGCTCCGGGCGTGCAAGGGACTGTGCACCTCTACCTACACGACTCCGCGTCTCCCGCGCTCCAGGTGGAACAGCCAGGCGGGAAGAGCGGCACCGCGCACGGAATCCTCCTTTCGAGTTGAGGCGCGGTTCAGGTGAGCACGGCCCTCAGCGGGCGTGATGCGCGTGCAGCGTCTCCGCGTAGTGCTGGAGCTGCCGCCGCGCGGCCTCGAAGGCGTCCGTCACGGCCTGGTAGGCGTCCTCGTGGCCGGCGCGCTGCTCGGGGTCTCTGGCCGCCACGATGTTCTTGCCGGGGACCGTCAGGTCCACGCGCACGTGGAAGTGCTTGCCCTGCTGCTTGTGGCGGTGAGGCTCCTCCACCACCACGTGGCACCCCACGATGCCGTCGAAGAACTGCTCCAGCTTGTCCGCGTGGTCACGGATGTGCTCGTTGAGGCCGTCGCTCGTCGCCATCCCGCGATACGTGATCTGCAGCGCTCGCTTCATCGTCCGTCCGCCTCGGGTCGTGCCCTCTGTCGGGGCTTCGGTTGCACCCTCTTCCATTGCATGGACGTTGCCAGCGCCAACCCCGCGAAACCCCGTGGGGATGCCCTCCCGCGCCCGCAGCCTTTGCGGCGAAAAGGGACAGGGCCGCAGCTCCTGCGGGGCGAAATGCCCCTCGGAGGCGACCCCGGTTCCCTTCGAGGCACCCGCGAGTGCCCGCCTCAGCTCGGGGCGGGAATGGGCCCGGGCTCCACGGCCTCGGCGGCGGTGGGGAATTGCACGCTCTCCTCGTGGTCCGCCCGGGCCTTCAGCAGCCGGCCCCGCTCCCGGGTGAGATGCAATCCCTCGCCGAGCCACTCATACGCCCGGTGCAGCACCGAGGACACCGCGGAGAGGGCGAGCACGGAGCCCACCCACCGGACCTGACGCGGTGCCACGACGTGCGCCGCCAGGAAGCCCGCGGCCACCCACGGGCCCAGGCAGAAGGGACAGCCCACGAGCTGCCCCAGCGCCTTGCGCATGCCCGTGCCGCGAGACGTCTCCTCCACCTCGCCCGCGGTGGAGTCCTCCTCGAAGCGCACGAAGGGCGCGCGCAGGAAGCTCGTCACCCGGTCCTTCGCCACCAGCCGCGTCAGCGAGTGCGTGGCCACGCCGAACAGCGCCAGGTCTCCCAGCTCCAGCCGCTCCGGCAACCCCTTGTGCCGGCGCCACCCGAGGAAGCCCGCGAGGGACACGCCATAGGCGCCCGCGAGCACCGCGTAGGAGCCCAGGGGGTGGTACGCATCGTCATAGCCGGCGAAGAGGCCGGTCTGGGGCGGAGCCTTCATCGGTGGGTGTCCCTCCGTGTAGCTCCGGAAGACTGCGCATCCCCCCACACCGACCCAAGGTACAGGCGGGCGGGCGGGCAGGCCCTCGCGGCTCGGTCGCCATGCGCGGCGCGCGACTCAGCCCTCCGCGTCCACGTCCAGCACCGCCGCGCCGCGCACCTGCCCCGTCCTCAGCGCGGTGAGCGCGGCGTTGGCGTCGGCCAGCGGGAACACCCGCACCTCGGTGCGCACCGGCACGCTCGGCGCGAGCGCGAGGAAGTCCAGCGCGTCCGCGCGGGTGAGGTTCGCCACCGAGCGCACCACCCGCTCCCCCCAGAGGAGCGCGTACGGGAACGCGGGGATGTCACTCATGTGGATGCCGCCGCACACCACCACGCCGCCCTTGTCCACGGCGGCGAGCGCCACGGGCACCAGCGCGCCCACCGGCGCGAAGAGGATGGCCGCGTCCAGCGGCTCCGGCGGCGGCGTGTCCGTGCCACCCGCCCACACCGCGCCCAGCTCCCTCGCGAAGCGCTGGCCCTCCACGTCACCGGGACGCGTGAAGGCGAAGACGCGCCGGCCCTGGTAGCGCGCCACCTGGACGAGCACGTGCGCCGCGGCGCCAAAGCCGTAGAGGCCCAGCCGCTCGGCGTCTCCCGCGAGGCGCAGGCTCCGGAAGCCGATGAGCCCCGCGCACATCAGCGGCGCGGCGTGCACGTCGGAGAAGCCACCGGGAAGCGGGAAGCAGTAGCGCTCGTGCGCCACCATGAACTCGGCGTAGCCCCCGTCGAGGTGGTAGCCCGTGAAGCGCGCCGTGTCGCAGAGGTTCTCCCGCCCCGAGACGCAGAAGCGGCACCGGCCACAGCTCCAGCCGAGCCACGGCACTCCCACGCGCGTGCCCTCGGGAAAGGCCATCACGCCCTCGCCCCGGTCCACGACCGTGGCCACCACCTCGTGGCCCGGCACCAGCGGCAGCTTCGGGCGCGTCAGCTCGCCGTCCACCACGTGCAGGTCCGTGCGGCACACGGCGCAGGCGTGCACCCGCAGCAGCAGCTCCTCCGGACCGGGACGGGGGATGGGGAGCCGCTCCTCCCGCAGCGGCTGTCCCGGCGCGTGCAGCACCATCGCCCGCATGGTCCCGTTCATCGACAGCTCTCCTCGCGCCGCGTGCTCCAGGGCGCTCCGAGGCTGAAAATGGTGACGCCCGGAGCGCGGTGAAGCGCACCCGGGCGTCGAGCAGGCGGGCGGAGGAATGGTTCCTCCGCCTCGTGGAAGCACACCTCAGAGCTGGATGCCCGCCTGGATGCCCGGCCACATGCGGAAGACGGTGCGGCCTCCGTCGGAGACCTCGCGCCACTCGGGTCCGATGCCCAGCTCCTCCCAGCGGTCGCTGTCGTCCCAGGTGACGAGCGTGTTGGCGCTGATGCCGCCGAACACCGCGAAGCGCCGGGCCACCTGCCAGCCCGCGAGCACCCGGAACTGCCCGAGGATGTGCTCCGTCTCGTCATACAGCCGGCGCTCGTGCAAGGTGCTGCCCATCACGTCCATGTCCACGTAGAAGCGCCCGAGCGGGATGTGGCCGCCGATACCCGCGCCCAGCGTCCAGTGGCGGCGCTCGCCATCCAGCGGCGGGGTGAAGCCCGCCGCGAGCAGCGTGTAGATGTGACGGCCGCCCAGCTTCACGCCCACGTTGGTCAGCGAGATGTCGCTGCTCCACACCTGCAGGTGCGCCTGGCCGTTGCCGACGAAGCTCAGCAGGCCCACCGCCTCGCCCTCGGTGTGGCCCGCGACGTTGACGAGTCCCACCTGCGCGCCATCCACCTTGCCCGCGATGTTGACGAGCCCCACCTGCGCGCCGTCCACCTCGCCGCCCACGTTGATGATGGAGAGCTGCCCACCCTTCAGGTGCCGCGCGTAGCTGACGCCCGAGGACATCTGCAGGCCCGACATCTCCGGGGCCACGTTGAGCCCCACCGCCGCCTGGAGGCCGCGCACCGGGCCCGCGGCCACGTTGGCACCGACGCCAATCTGCGCGCCCAGCACGGCGCCCGTGGCGATGTTGGCGCCCACCGAGAGCTGCGCGCCATTCACCGGGCCCGTCACCGCGTTGGCGCCCACCGTGAGCTGCGCGCCCTCCATCGCCCCGCGCACCACGTTGACGCCCACCGAGGACTGGAGGCCCAGCACGTCACCGCCCGCCACGTTGCCGCCCACGGTGAGCTGCGCGCCCGTCACCGCGCCGCGCGAGATGTTCGCGCCCACCGAGAGCTGCGCGCCGCTCAGCCTGTCCTCCACCCAGTTGCCGCCGATGGCCATGGCCACGCCCTCCACGCGCTTCGCATGCGTGGCCACGAGGCCGATGGACACCGTGTTGACCACGTTGCCGGTGTGCAGGCCGGCGGTGCTCAGCCCCGGCACCAGCGTGAGGCTGAACGGGATGTGGACCTCCGGGGCCTCCGCGCTCGCCGGGGCCTCGGCCTTCGCCTGGGCCACCGTCGCGGGCTCCGCCGCCGGAGCCGTGCTCACCGCGCCGCCCACCGCCGCGTCCACCAGCGGAGGCGCCGACGGGCCCTGCTCCATGGCTGGAGCCGCCACCGCGCCCTGGCCCTCTCCCGCCGGAGTCGGCTCCGCCGTCTGCTCCGTGCTGGCTGCCTGCCCGCCCACCGACCTCGACTCCTCGGCCGCCGCCGAGAACGCCACCATCGCCGCCGCGACCCCCGCACACACAGAGACCTTGCGCATCATCGCCTGGACCTTCCTGGACTGTTCCGAGAGCGGCCCCGGCCCGCACCGCGCGGGCTCCGGGGGCCACATGGAGATTCATCGGGGGACGTTGCCGCCCCGCTCGCTGAAGGGAACACCAGCCCCTGGCGGATGTGTCACCGGCCCTGTTTTCTCAGGGGGACGGGGTCAGAAGTACTCCGGATGCGCGGCCGCCAGGAGCTGCTCCCGCGCGACGATGCCCTCCACCAGCGAGTGCTCCGGTGCGATTCGCCGCGCCGCCTCCCAGCACAGCCACGCCTTCCGCGTCTCGTACCCACCGAGGTAGATGTCCCCGAGGTCCTTGTAGGCTCCGGCGAGGAACGGGTTGCTCTCGATGGCCGCCAGCAGCAGCGCCTGCGCCACGTCATGCTCGCCGAGCGAGCGCTGGACCGGGGCCTCGAAGGTTCCGAGGACGTGCGCCTTGCGTCCACCGTATGGGCGCAGGTTCTCGAAGGTGGAGACCCGGGCCCGGGCTTCCGCCTCGCTGTTCGGCGGCCGCGTCAGCGCGTCCACCAGCCGGCGCACGTGCACATCGCCGTCGCTCCGCACGGCCTCTCCGAATCCTGGCACCGACGCCCCGGTCTCCAGGGTCAGCTCGAACAGGGTGAGCACCATCTCGAGCCGCCGGCCGGCCTCGGCGGACTCCTTGGCTTCCGCCATCCTCTGGGCCATCACCCTGTCGTGCATGGGCACCCCGACGAGCATCACGCGCTCGAGGCAGGCGGTGATTTCCTCGGGAAACAGTCCCGGGTCCATCACCCGGCGATGGCCGTCGAGTGGAAGCGAGTCATCGCGCACGGTGTCCACGGCCTTGATGCGCACGGTCGCGTTGCTGTGCGGCATCCCCTGGGGGTGACAGGACTCATAGTCAATCTCCGTGGGGATGCGGCCCTCGGAGACCAGCCGGTCGATGATGAGCGGGTGGCCGCAGAAGCGATACCGCAGGAACTGACCGAACCGCCGGGCGAGCTCGGGCGAGGTCTTCGTGCCCCCATCCGAGTACGACAACAGCCGGCGTCCCGCGGCGCTGAACACCGTGTGCCCCTGGGCCGACTCGACCGAGATGTCGCCGCGCGCCGGCTTGATGACGGACCGCAGGAGCCCGCCGAGCCCGCCGGACTTCGGCGCGTCGATGGTCCGCTTCCGCTCGCGGTCGAGCACCGACAGGTGGTGCTCCGACAGGACGGGCCCGAAGTCGGAAACATCCGCGCCTCCGGCCTCGAGGACGGACTGGATGTGGTCGCGGTTGGGCAGCTCGGAGTGCCGGAAGTCGACATCGGGGAAGAGGGACTCGTCCACGTAGGTCCGCGCGTCTCCATTGATTTCGATGCGGCGGCGGCGGGCGAAGTCCAGGATGACGTCGGCTCCGGAGGCGTCGCGATAGCGAATCCAATCCCGCCGCAGCTGCACCCGCGTCACAGCGGGTTGCCGAGTAGCGGACGGCCCGGCGTTGCCGCCGAACTCCTTGCTTTCGATTGTCAGGTCCAGACCCATGCGAAGGAGCATAGTGGTCGGCCCATGTCCGAGCCCATCCAGCCATCGCGCAGGGAGCTGCTCGCCGCGGGGCTCGGCGGCCTGTTGCTGCCCGCCGCCGCGTCCGCCCAGGCCGCCGAGAAGAAGGCCACCGCCGCCCCACCCGCGAAGCCCGCCCGCTCTGGAGGAGAGTCCATGCTCACGCGCCCCATTCCCAGCACGGGCGAGGCCCTGCCCGTCATCGGCCTCGGCACCTGGCAGACGTTCGACGTGGGCACCTCCAAGGCCGAGCGCGAGCCGCTGGCGGAAGTCCTCCGCCGCTTCTTCGCCTCCGGCGCGCGCCTCATCGACTCCTCGCCCATGTACGGTCGCGCGGAAGCCGTGACGGGCGACCTGCTCGAATCCCTCGGCGAGCTGAAGAAGCCCTTCCTCGCGTCGAAGGTGTGGACCACGGGCAAGAGCGAGGGGCTCACCCAGCTGAAGAACTCCGTCCAGCTCATGGGCCGCGGGCGGATGGACCTGATGCAGGTCCACAACCTCGTGGACTGGCGCACGCAATTGCCCATGCTGCGCGAGT
The DNA here is from genome assembly GCF_012933655.1 of Pyxidicoccus fallax. Lineage (GTDB taxonomy): Bacteria > Myxococcota > Myxococcia > Myxococcales > Myxococcaceae > Myxococcus > Myxococcus fallax. Next base: position 11,568 of record NZ_JABBJJ010000020.1, read on the forward strand.
GGAAGGCCGCCGGCCGCATCCGCTACGTCGGCGTCACCCACTACTCGCGAAGCGCCTTCGATGATTTGGAGCGCTTCATCCGCGAGGAGAAGCTCGACTTCGTGCAGCTGCCCTACTCGCTCGCGCAGCGGGACGCGGAGGCGCGCCTGTTGCCCGCCGCGGCCGAGCACGGCGTGGCGGTGCTCGTCATGCAGCCCTTCGCCACCGGCTCGCTCTTCCAGCGCGTGCGCGGGAAGGCGCTGCCGGAGTGGGCCGCCGAGTTCGACTGCACCAGCTGGGCGCAGTTCTTCCTCAAGTTCATCCTCGGCCACCCCGCCGTGCACTGCCCGCTGCCGGCCACCCGCAAGCCGGACCACGTCGCGGACAACCTGCGCGCCGGCTTCGGGCGCCTGCCCGACGAGAAGCAGCGCGCCCGCATGGCGCGCTTCCTCGAGGGCTGACGCCCGCCCGCGCGCGCCCTACAGCTCGGGGTCCGGCGCGTACTGGAGCTCTCCGGTGGGCTCCAGCACCAGCCCCGTGCCCGGCTCGCCCGCCTCGTCGTCGCGGCCCACCTCCAGCACGGAGTCCTTCGCGTCCCACTGGCCGAGGTAGTACTCGCCGCCCGCGGCCATGCACGCGCGGCCCTCGGACACCACCGTCTCCACCACCTCCTGCTTGTCGCTGGTGGCGCGCAGGAGCGTCCAGGACTTGCCCTCCTCGCGGAAGCCCTCCACCAGCTCCTTCAGCTCGGCGTCACGGGGCACACCCTCCTTCTGCGTCTGCTTGTCCCACTTGCGCGGCTCCTTCTGCGGCTGCCGTGCCTTCCACGCGCGCGCCAGCTCCAGCACCTTCTCCTCCGCCGCGTCCTGGAGCGCGTGCATCTCCTCCGGCAGCTCGATTTCCTCCAGCGCCAGCAGCGCCGTCTCGAGCTGCAGCGCCTTGAGGCTCCACTCGTTCCACGCCGTCTTCAGCATCCGTCACCCTCGTTTTCTCGCGCGGCCCTCGCGAGGCCCGGCGCCTGTCCCCGCCCACTACCACACCGCCTGCCTGCCCTGGCGGCGGCCGGGCGAGCCCTGCGTGCCCCCTGCTCTGGGCACGACCTACCTTGAGCCCCCGGGAGGCAGGTATGGCCAGCAAGAAGAAGGACACGCACGAGGTGGTGCAGCACTTCGGGGACCTCATCAAGGGCATCAAGGTCGCCATGATGACGACGGTGGAGGAGGACGGGAGCCTCCGCAGCCGGCCCATGTGGACCCATGACCGCGATTTCGACGGGGAGCTGTGGTTCTTCACCCGCGAGCACTCGCCCAAGGTGGACGAGGTGGAGCACGACCACCACGTCAACCTCGCGTACTCGGACCCCGCGAGGGACCGCTACGTCTCCGTCAGCGGACGCTGCCGGCTGGTGCGCGACAGGGAAAAGGCCCGCGAGCTGTGGAACCCCACCCTCAAGGCATGGTTCCCCGAGGGGCTGGATGATCCAGAACTCGCCCTGCTCTGCGTCCGCGTGGAGCGCGCCGAGTACTGGGACACGCCCAACAGCCGCATGGTGCAGCTGGCCGGCATGGTGAAGGCCGCCCTCACCGGGCAGACCTACAAGCCGGGCGACAACCAGAAGCTCGACCTGGGCGACGCGGGCCCGCTCCCGCACTGACGACCCGCATCCATATAAGGAGGGGCCCCGTGCTTTCCCGGGGCCCCTCCTTGAATTCCGGTTGCGTAGGAAAGCGCCGGGCGCCATGAGAGGGCCCGCCAGGTCCCTCACCGGGCCTGCATCACACCCCTGTAGGTCTTTCACACACCCCGAATCGCCGTTCCGCCCGCGCCACCGCCTCGCGCCGAGGTGGGTCATTAAGGACCCGCTCCTGGGTGTCCACGTAAGGTCTGGTGGGTGTCACCTGTCCGACGTCATGGTGTTTCTCTGACAGCGCCGTTCGCACTGCCTTGTGCCCGGGCAGGCGCCGATCCATTGAGAGCGCCCACAGCGTGGTAACCAGCCGCCGCCCCACATGACGTTGAAGTGACGAACGCTTTAGGATATCAACCATCCGCTTTCGAGATTTTCCGGACACCTGATTGGTACTGTGCCGGTGGGTTGCTTACGGAGGTCTCGAACTCGTCTAGCGAGGCGGTCCCGTTTCCGCCCTTCGAAGGAACCCCAAAGATGGAAAACAAGAGGAAGGTCTCCAAGCCTGAGGGCAAGCTCGCGGTACTCATCCCCGGCCTTGGAGCGGTCTCCACCACGCTGATGGCGGGTGTGGAGCTGGCGCGTCAGGGCAAGGGGCTTCCCATCGGCTCGCTGACGCAGATGGGCACGGCCCGCCTGGGCAAGCGGACCGACGGCCGCACCGTGAAGCTCAACGAGCTGGTCCCGCTGGCGGAGATGCAGGACATCGCCTTCGGCGCCTGGGACATCATCAGCGAGGACGCGTACCAGGTGGCGGTGCGCTCCGGCGTGCTGAACGACAAGCACCTGGAGCAGGTGAAGCCGTTCCTGTCGAGCATCAAGCCGAAGAAGGGCGTGCACGACGCGGAGTTCGTGCGCCGCATCGAGGCGAACCACATCAAGTCCACCAAGACGCACCGCGAGAGCATCGAGGCGCTGCGCCAGGACATCCGCGACTTCAAGAAGGAGCTCAACGCCAAGCGCGCCGTGATGGTGGTGTGCAGCAGCGTGGAGACCTTCCGCCCGCTGCCGGACGCGTTCAAGTCGCTGGCCGCCTTCGAGAAGGCGCTGGACGAGAACAGCCCGGACATCAACCCCACCGCGCTCTACACCTACGCGGCCCTGAAGGAGGGCGTGCCCTTCGCCAACGCCACGCCCAACGCCAGCGTGGACACGCCGGCGCTGCAGGAGCTGGCGAAGCAGGAGGGCATGCCCATCGCCGGCCGTGACCTCAAGAGCGGCCAGACGATGATGAAGACGGTCATCGCCCCCGCGCTGAAGGCCCGCATGCTCGGCCTCGAGGGCTGGTTCTCCACCAACATCCTCGGCAACCGCGACGGCGAGGTGCTCGACGACCCCGCGGCCTTCAAGGCGAAGGAAGTCACCAAGTCGAGCGTGCTGGACACCATCCTGCAGCCGGACCTGTACCCCGAGCTGTACAACAAGTACTCGCACAAGGTGTCCATCCACTACTACCCGCCCCGCGGCGACGCGAAGGAGGGTTGGGACAACATCGACATCACCGGGTGGCTCGGCTACCCGATGCAGATCAAGGTCAACTTCCTCTGCCGCGACTCCATCCTCGCGGCGCCGCTGGTGCTGGACATCGCCCTGTTCCTGGACCTGGCGAAGCGGCTGGAGTGGCGCGGCATCCAGGAGTGGATGTCCTTCTACTTCAAGAGCCCCATGGCGCAGCCCAACCTGCCGGTGGAGCACGACCTGTTCATCCAGCTGACGAAGCTGAAGAACACGCTGCGCGTCGTGGCCGGCGAAGAGCCCATCACCCACCTCGGACTCGACTACTACGGGGATGACCTCCCGCTCTCCAAGTAGAGCCACGGCACTCACGTGGCTCGCCACCGCGATGGCGGCGGGCCACCTGGTGCTGGTGATTGCCACCGGCCGGCTGCGGTGGGAACACGTGGCGGCGGATGCGCTGCTGGCGGGGGTGGCCTGGGCGGGCCCCCGCACGCGGCGCTTCCTGGCCGGCGGGTTCCCGCTGTGGCTGACCGGTATGCTGCTGGACAGCCAGGCGCTCTGGCTGTTCCTGCGGGGGCCCATCCACACGGGCGACCTGTGGGAGCTGGAGCGTCAGCTGTTCCCGGCACCCGGCGGTACCCACTGGCCCGAGTGGTGGGCCACGCGCTTCCACCCGGTGTTGGATTTCTTCTGCGGCTTCTCCTACGCGGCGTACCTGTACGAGGTCTTCGTCGTGGCCATCTTCTTCTTCGTGAAGAAGGACGCGCGCTTCGAGAAGCTGTGCTGGGCCTTCCTGGTGGTGAACGCCCTGGGCGTCGTCACCTACCTCGTCTACCCGGCTGCTCCTCCCTGGTACATCCTGCAGTACGGCCCCGGCCCGGCCAACCTCGCGGCGCTGCCCAGCCCGGCGGGCACGGCGCGCTTCGACGCGCTCCTGGGCATCAGCTACTTCGCCGGTTTCTACGGCCGCAACCCCAACGTCTTCGGGGCCATGCCGTCGCTGCATGCCGCGTATCCCTTCATGGTGACGCTGTTCGTGTGGCCCCTGGGCTGGAAGTGGCGGGTGCCGGCGGCCCTGTTCGCGGCCCTCGTCGCCTTCTCCGCCGTGTACCTGACGCACCACTACATCCTGGACGTGCTCGCGGGTTTCGTCGCCGCGCTCGCCGCCTTCCTGGTGGTGGAGCTCGTGTTCGCTCGCCGCACCGCGCCGGCCCCCATGGCCGTGCCCCTGACGCCTTCTAGAGGAGACACCCGTGCTTGAGAACCTGATGGCCTGGCTGACCGGAAACCTGTCTCCGTCCGCCCGCATCTGGACGGCGCTGGCCCCCGCGATTCTGGCCTGTGTCTACTTCCTCGGAGGGCTGCTGCTCTTCAGCATCCGCTGCGCCTTCAAGGGGATTCCGCGGGACGAGGAGACGCTCAAGCGCGGCAGCACGGTGCTGGTGGGCTTCTTCCTCCGGCACTACTTCTTCTGGGTCATCCAGCCCCTGTGGACGGTGATTCTGCGCTCGGGGCTGCCGGCCAACGCGCTGTCCATGCTGTCGGGCCTCCTGGGCATCTCCGCGGGCGTGGCGCTGGCGGCGGGCCGCTTCGCGCTGGGCGGCTGGCTCTTCCTCTTCGCGGGCATCCTGGACGTCATGGACGGGCGCATCGCCCGCACGCGCAAGGAGGCCAACCCCGCGGGCGCGGCGCTGGACTCGGTGCTGGACCGCTACGTCGACTCGGCGATGCTGATGGGTCTGGCCTGGTACTACCGGGACACGTGGGTGCTGCTGCCCGCGCTGATGGCGCTGTTGGGCTCGTCGCTGGTGCCCTACGTGCGCGCCAAGGGCGAGGGCCTGGGCGTGAGCGTGCGCGACGGGGCCATGCAGCGGCTGGAGCGGGTGCTCTTCCTGGGCGCGGGCACGGCGCTGTCTCCGATTCTGGAGGCCGTCTTCTGGCCCGAGGAGAAGCACCCCATGCACTGGCTGGCGGTGGTGGGGCTCGTGTTCGTGGCGGTGATGAGCAACTACACGGCCATCACCCGCTTCCGGGCGCTGGTACGCACGCTGGCGCCGAAGCGGCAGGAGGCGCGCTCGGAGAAGGCGATTCTGGGCTTCAACGCGGTGGCGGGCGCGGTGGCCACGCTGGCGGACTTCGCGCTGGTGCTGGTGCTGGTGGAGTGGCTGGGCATGCTGCCCGCCTGGGCGACGGTGGTGGGCGCCACGCTGGGCGCGGTGGTGAACTACTCCATCAACCGCGTGCTGACCTTCAAGAGCCGGGGCGCGGTGGCGCGGCAGATGGCGCGCTACGCGGTGGTGAGCGGGACGAGCGCGCTCTTGAACGCGGGCGGCGTGGCGCTGCTCACGTTGCATCCGCAACTGGCCTACACGTTGGTCTGGTGGCTGGTGCGCGGCGTCGTGTACTTCGCGTGGAACCTGCCCCTGCAGCGCGATTATGTCTTCAACGACAGCGCGTCGGATTCGCTCATGGAGCAGCGCCCCCATGCCGCATGAAGCCCGTCCCCAATCCCTGATGATGGTGGTGGCGCTCATCGCCACCCTGGCGTGGTCTGGCATCGCTTCCGCGGCCGCGCCGCTGGAGCCCACGCCCGCGCCGAACGACAACTACGGCGAGAGCTTCACGTTCATCGGGGATTTGGAGGACGGCACCTTCGTGCTGGTGCAGCTGTCGGTGACGAACCTCGGTCCTGGCTCGCGCCACGGCATCTGCCGGGCGTCGGTGCTGAAGCCCGGCCAGAAGGCGTGGACCCCGCAGAAGAAGGTGGGCGAGCGCGAGTGGCGCTACGACGCGATGACGGGCACCCTGCAGGTGGGGGCGTGCTCGGCGCGGTCGGCGGGTGGCTTCACGCGGGTGGAGGCGCCGCTGGACAACGGGCGGGTGGCGCTGGAGTACGCGGCGCCAGTGGCACCCCAGTCGCCCGAGGGCTCGGAGGTGGAGGTGGGCAACGCCCGCTACCGCCACGAGGTGACGCTGGCCTTCAGCCCGCTGCGCGCGACGGTGCAGCTGCCCAAGGGGACGGAGGCGACGTACTCGGGCGGCGGCTACGCGGACCACACGCGCTCCACGATTGCTCCGGCGAAGCTGGCGAAGCGGTGGGTGCGCTTCCGCGCGCTGCGTGGCGACGAGCGGCTGGTGCTGCTGGCGCGCGAGGGGCAGGACGGTGAGTTCGGCCCCGTGTACACGTGGGAGGAGGGCGCCACGCCCCGGCCGCTGGAGTACTTCACCCTCAACCGCGAGGGCGCGAAGGAGCGCAGCGCGTGGAAGGTGGAGCTGCACTCCGGTGGCGGCGCGGCGGCGGTGCTGCGCTCCACGTCGCTCATCCAGCGCAGCGCTCCGGTGGAGGAGCTGGGCGTGCTGGGTGGGCTGGTGCGCCCGGTGGTGGGCTCTCCCGTGACGTACCTGCACCGGGCGGTGCTGGAGCGCGCGGGGAAGGAGCCGGTGGCGGGGCTGATGGAAGTGACGCTCGAGGGAGACCAGTAGTGAGCGTTTCGCTGCTCCGTGACGTGCACCATGTCCCGGGAGTGCGCGGGTGGGTTCGCAAGCAGGTGCTGCGCTCGGTGGCGCGGTGCGTGGAGTGGACCACGAAGCTTCCCGGGCAGGGGCTGAATGTCTCGCGGGTGAATGAGTGGTTGCTGGTGGGTGGCGGCGTGCCGCGCTCGCGCTACACGGCGCTGAAGGCGCAGGGAGTCACCGCGGTCATCGACATGCGCTCCGAGCGCTGTGATGACGCGAAGGCGCTGGCGGCGCTCGGAATCGAATTGCTGAACCTGCCGGTGACGGACCGGTACCCGCCGTCGGTGGAGCAGCTGATGCGCGGCGTGGAGTGGGCGCTGCCGCGGCTGGAGCGGGGTGGCGTGCTGTACACGCACTGCGAGCACGGCGTGGGCCGGGGCCCGATGATGGGGCTCGCCGTCATGGTGGCTCGCGGCGCGCACGCGCCGGAGGCGTACCGCGAGGTGCGCAAGGCGCGCTGGCAGGTGACGCTGAATGACCGGCAGCTCGAGGGGCTCGCGGACTTCGTCACCGCGTGGGCCGCGCGCTCGCCGGAGCGGGCGGCGTAGCTCAGTACTCCCAGGTCTCGTGCGCCAGCGGCGCCGCGTTCAGGGTCCGCTTCGCCAGCCTCCACCTGGGCAGGTGACGGTCCATCAACGAGATGAAGCGGTCGTCGTGCTGACGCACGAGCAGATGCACCAACTCGTGAACGACCAGGTACTCGAGGCACTCCGGCGGCTTCTTCGCCAGCTCCAGGTTGAGCCAGATGCGGCGGGCGGCGGCGTTGCATGAGCCCCACCGGGTCTTCATCTTCTTGATACCCCACCCGGCCGCCTCCACGCCGAGCGCCGCCTGCCACTTCTCCATGAGCGGCGGGACGAGCTCACGAAGCCGCTCCCGGTACCAGCGGTGCAACAGCGCCTCGCGCTGGCGGGTGTCCCATCCGGGCCGCGCGTGGAGCGAGAGCGTCCTCTGATTGCGCACCACCACGCGCGCCGGTCCTTCGGTCTCCACGACGTCCAGGCGATAGCGCCGGCCGAGGAAGTAGTGACTCTCGCCACTGACCAGCTCACGCTCGGACTCGCGCTCCTGGCGCTCGAAGGCCGCCTGCTGCCGCCTTATCCAGCGCAGCTTGCCGATGACGGCAACCCTCACGGCCGCGTCTGACACGACGAGCGGCGCCGCCACCCGAACCCGGCCGTCAGGCGGGTAGACGCCGAGGTGGAGGTTCTTGATGGCCTTCCGGATGACGGCCACCCGCAGGCCGCCCACCGTCAGGACGTGGGCCTCAGTAGTCATTCTGGTTCTTCACCAGCTCCAGGGTCCGCTCGACGAGGGCCTCGTCCCCGTTGATGACGGCGCCAATAGCATGGCGGACCCGGCGCGTCTTCATCCGGTTGTCGCGCCACCCGTCCATCATGCTCGCGCGGACTGCGGCATCCACCTTCAGAGCCAGCGCCTCGTCCTTCCCCAGGTTGTCGTAGAGCGCTCGGAGGGCAACCGTGTTTAGTGACCGCGGATAGTCGCCCGTCTTCGGGCCCTGCTTCGCCTGACGGGTGAGCTCGACGATCTTCTCCAGGTACTCCTGGTAGCCGAGGGCACTCTGCTTCCGCTGCTCGATGAGCGCGTCGAGCAGCTCGGACATCCGCTCGTAGTACTTCGGGTTGATGGGCGTCTCGTCGACGATGAGACGCCGGACGTTGTTCTCGATGGTCTCCGCCGCGGCCTGCTCCTTCTTCCGGATGGCCTCCGGCAGAGCCTTCACCGCGTCGGGCCCCCGCTCCACGATGAGCTGAATCAGCGAGAGGTCCTCGAACTTCGAGACGGTCTCGCTCTCCTCGGCGTGGATATAGGAGTCGATGAGGTGGCGCATCGCGGGCTCATACTGCTTGAGGTCGATGGCGTCACCGCTGTGCAGCTTCACCTGGGTGCGCAGGTTCTCGTAGAACGTCACCTCGTTCTTGATGGCCGCGGCCTGGTCCGCGGGGTAGCCGGCCTCCGCCATCTCGTTCGCGATGTTCGCGTAGGCCCGGATGAGCGCCGACGTGAGCTTGTACAGGGCGAGGCGCTGCGGCTCGTTCTCCTTCAACTGCGCGGCGTTGCCGGGCTCCTTCGAGGAGAAGTACCGGTAGAAGGCCTGGTCGTCCCTCGGCGGCTCGACAGGCTCACAGAGGGCGCGCACGGATTCCAGGGCCTCTTCGAGCCGCTCCTTCGCCTTGGCGAGGCGGTCCTCCAGCAGCCCGGCCACGTCCTCCTTGTCGTAGCCGTCGAGCGCCCCCGACGTGTAGTCCTTCACCGCGCCTTCGAGGCTCCTGAACAGGTCCTTGTAGTCGACGATGTAGCCGAACTCCTTGTCGTCCCCATCGAGCCTGTTCACGCGGCAGATGGCCTGGAAGAGGCCGTGGTCGCGCATCTGCTTGTCGATGTAGAGGTACGTCGCTGGAGGCGCGTCAAAGCCGGTGAGCAGCTTGTCCACGACGATGAGCAACTTCATCTGCCCGGGCTCGTCGATGAACTTCTTCTTCACCGCCTTCTCGAACGCCTCGACCTTGTTCACCGCTGTCTCCGGCGACTCGTTGAACCAGTCGGCGAGCATCTGGCGGTAGATGTTGTACTTCTCCAGGGCATCGGTGGCGCCCTCGCCGCTCTCCTCGCCCTTGATGTCCGCGGTCCTGGGAGCGTACGAGGTGACGATGGCGCACTTGCCCCCGAGCGGCGTCTTGGAGAACAGCTCGTAGAAGCGGCACGCCTCGAAGATGCTCCCCGCCACCAGTAGGGCGTTGCCGCGCCCGCTCTTGAGCCGGTCGCGCGTCTCCATGTCGAGCAGGATGTCCGCGACGATCTTCTGCAGGCGCGACTGGCTGGACAGCACCTTCTGCATCGTACCCCAGCGCTGCTTGAGCTGGGCCTTGGCGAGCGGCGTCAGGCCCTGCGTCCTGGCCTCGAACCACTTGTCGACTTTCGCGGGCGAGGTGATGCTCTGGTCGATGTCCCGCGCCTCGTAGCGCAGGTCGAGGACCACTCCGTCCTTCACTGCCTCGTCGAACTTGTACGTGTGGATGTAGCGGCCGAAGACCTCTACGCTCTTCTTCTTGTCCGCCTTGAGCAGCGGCGTGCCGGTGAAGCCAATGAAGACCGCATCCTGGAGGATGGTCGTCATGGCCTCGTGGAGGTCACCGGACTGGGTGCGGTGACACTCGTCCACGAAGACGTACAGATTCCCCTTGGGCTTGAAGCCCGGCGGCAGCGCCTTCTTGACCTCCTCGATGAAGCTCGGGATGTCGCCGACTTCCTCGCCGTCCTCCTTGCGGCCGAATTTGTGGATGAGCGAGCAGAGCAGCCACGGCCGGGCGTCGTTCACCCGGGTGATGAGGTCGGCTCCGGACTTCGTCCGGTAGATGTCCTCGGACACGCCCTTGAAGACCTTCTCAATCTGCTCGTCGAGCTCGGTGCGGTCGGTGATGATGAGAACGCGCGAGTCCTCCACGTTCTCGCGAATCCACTTGGCGAGCCACACCATGGTGAGGCTCTTTCCCGAGCCCTGCGTGTGCCAGATGATGCCGCCCTCGCGGCGCTTCACGTGGTCCTGGGCGGCTCGCACGCCGAAGTACTGGTTGTGCCGACAAAGCTTCTTGGTGCCGGCATCGAAGACGACGAAGTCGTGGATGAGCTCCAGGAAACGCGCCTTGGAGCAGAGCTGGCGCAGCGCCTTGTAGAGCGGGTTGTCTCCCGGGCCGTCCTCCTTCCAGGCGAGGTAGTACTTCTCCGGAGTCTGGATGGTGCCGTAGCGCAGACCCTCGGTTTCGTTGCCGGCCATGACGTACTGCATGGTGGAGAAGAAGGGCTGGATGAACTCCTTCTTCTGGTTGTCGAGGTTCTGCCGGATGCCCTCAGCCACTGAGACGGTGGAGCGCTTGAGCTCCAGCACGCCGAGCGCGATGCCATTCACATAGAGCACGATGTCAGGCCGCTTGCCGTGTGCCTTCGAGTCCGCCGCCTTGACGGTGACCTCCTCGGCAATGGCGAAGCGGTTGCGTTCGGGAGACTTCCAGTCGATGAGATGGACTGTCTCGGTCTGGTCGCTTACACCGGCCTTCACCTTGACGCCGTAGCGGAGCAGCCCGTAGACCTCGCGGTTGCGGTCGTACAAGCTGACGCTCGTGTTGCTCGCGACCTTGATGAATTCGGAGATTGCGCGACGTACGAGGTCGCTGCCGTCCTCGCGCTGGCCGTACCCCTGGTACGCCATGAGGAAGTGTTCGAGCTGCCCCTCGATGATGTTCCGGTTGTCGCCTTCGCTGAGGTCGCCGAGGTACTCGTAGCCGAGCTCATCGCAGAAGAGGCTGACGACGCGGCGCTGGGTCTTCTTCTCGACTTCCCCGATAGTGCTCATACGAGGCGCGTCCTTCCGGTCAGGAGTTCCTGCATCATTCCTTGCTTGAGGAACCGAGTCTTGTCGCGGCGCCGTTCAAGGGCGGCGATCTCTGTGTCCATGTCGGAGAGTATCGTGGCAATGGCGGCCTGCTCGTCGCCAACCGGGAACGAAACGCTCAGGGAAAGGAATGCTCGTTTTGACAGGTTCTTCATGCTGCCGCTTGTGCCGGTAGCGGCCGCTCCAATCCGTCCACGCTGTTCCGAAGTGCTCAGCAGGTAGGCAAGCCACCGTGCATCAATGTCGGATTCCGGCCGAAACTGGGTCATCCAAAGTCGATCAGGTACAAAGAGATTTGGATAGTCTCGCTCCACGTAGCCGCATTCACCGACGAGTTCCGGGGTGTTCATGCGGCTAATCAGAAGCGTACCTTTCCTTGGATTGACCTTGGCCCGTCCGTAATCTCGGGAAGCGATTCTCTTGCATTCATTCGGATAAAACCGGCCGTCTGCTACGGACGAGGTCTTGAGGATGCACCTGTCCTCACTCTGTCCAGGTTCATCATCCTCAACTGAGTTGACGCTTACACCCGCCTCAAGCGTTGCGATGACTGCGCGCATGGGTCGCTCGTACCATTTCTCTTCAAAGCCCGGCAGACGAGTTTGACCAGTAAGAAGCTGTTGCATGGCGGCCTGCTTGAGGTCACGCTTCTTGGCGATGAGCCGGCCCAGCGCGTCAATCAACTCGTCCACATCGCTTAGCGCCGAAGCAATCGCACGTTGTTCTTCCGGCTCCGGAAGGGGAATCTTGAGGCTCTTGAAGTATGCCAGACCGATGGTCTTGATTGTATTACCATTCGCAATACGCTCAAACTCAGACTTCTTTGACTGCAACCAGTAATAAAGGAACCTATTCTCCAGCCGCGGGCCACACCACCACGCCATAAAGTGTTGGCTTACTGCCATCACATCCGTGGTAATGGCGCTCTTGCCAACACCTGCATCCCTCGACAGGACGACGGTCCCTGCAGGGTGCTCAACTGCTGATGAGTTGGCGATGCCTGCCTGCGTTATCTTTTCCGCAGTATCAGAGACATACAAAGCATCAAGCCTGTCCGAGTCCCTCAAGGAGAGCCATTTGATGTTACCATTCCAGTACTCGGGACGCTTCTTATCTGGAGTATGGCCACTCCCACGTCTTGCTACCAAGTCCAGCAGTGCGACATCCCAGGCAGATGGGATCATCCCTACCTCAGTCTGCTTGTAGCTTGATTTCAGTTCCATATCGCTCCCATCTTCTTGAGATGCTCATCAACCCGAGCGGCGAGCGTCGAAAGCTCAGCAGTGAGACTTGGCAGCGGCGAGGCGTAACGTTCAGCGAGTTCGCGCACGCGACCCGTTAGAGACTGTGACACGCGGTCGAGTTCCCCCGTTACCGAAGCCTCAAGCGCGGCCAACCACTTGTCCTCAACCACGAGCGTTTTGATGTCGTCCTCGGTAAGCGTGCCGTACTTTGCCGCAACCTTTGCGGTGAGTTCTTCCTGCGCCGCATTGGCCTTCGCATTGGTGGCCGCTTCCTTATCGATGAGGGCCAAGTATGCGACGAGCACCTTCTCCTCATCAGCGGCATCGGGGTCGTTCTTGACGTGCCTGAGCCGGGCGGAGACCGAGGCCTTGGTGAGCTTCTCCTTGTCGTTCCTGGCCTCGGCGAGAAGCCCGTCCTCGCCGCCGTGCTCCTCGGCCAGTTCCTCCATCGCTTGGGTGACCGCAGCCGCCTCTGACTCCAGCTTCTCGATGGCGGCCTGCTCGGCGGCGAAGTAGCGGGCAATGAGGAGGCTGGCGGGAATCAGCTCGGCCTTGAACTTCTGCTTGCCGATGGTGAAGTCCGGCTTGTCCTTGGCCTTCTTGTCCTTGTCTTCGATTGGCCGGGGCTTGGCGGCCTCCCTCCATCCGTCGCTGGCGATAAGGTAGACGTCGTCCTGCATGACCTCGGCCCAGTAGTCCATGAGGTGCTGGTAGACGTCATAGGGGTCGAGCAGCCGGGCCTTCTGGAAGGTGGCCAGGAGTTCCTCGGCAAGCGTGTCGATGAGGACCTTGGGCTTGTCGCCCTTCTTGATGGCACGCAGTCTCGGCTCACTCTCCGCGCGCCACACGACGAAGAGTTTCTGGGTCTGGATGCTCCAGGCCGTGAACTTGGTGTGCCCGAAGATGGTGGTCTTGATGTCCGCAGTGGCAACCTTGAGTTCCGAGTAGCCAGGTCGGCTGGCCTCCTTGAACAGCGCCTCGCGCAGCCCCGAGAAAACCTTCCAGTACCGTTCGAGAGCGTCGAGGTCGCGCTGGGGGATTCCACCCCGCAGATGGCCGTCGATGTCCTGAATGTCCTCCGGCTCACTCGAATCGATGTAGCGCGGGAGGTTGAGGTTGAAGTCGTTCTTCGGACCACTGATCTCATCGAGCGAGACCATCCGCGAGTAGCGCGGAAGTTCGATCTGCCGGTTGAACACGTCGACGATCTTGTGGATGTCCTGCGCTCGCAGGCGGTTCTTGTTGCCGTCCTTGATGAAGCCCTTGGAGGCGTCAATCATGAAGATGCCCTTGCGAGCGGCGGCACCCTCCTTGTCGAGCACCAGGATGCAGGCGGGGATGCCGGTGCCGAAGAAGAGGTTGGGCGGCAGGCCGATGATGCCCTTGATGTACCCGCGCCTGACGACCTCGCGACGGATGGTGGCCTCGGCGCCGCCACGGAAGAGCACGCCGTGCGGGAGAATCACCGCGCCCTTCCCGGTGCTCTTGAGGCAGGCGAGGATGTGGAGGAGGAAGGCGTAGTCACCGTTCTTCTTCGGCGGGACGCCGAAGGCGAACCGGCCGTAGGGGTCATTGGCCGGGTCGATGCCGTTGGTCCAAGACTTGGTCGAGAACGGTGGGTTGGCGACGACAAAGTCGAAGGTCTTGAGGGCGCCGGTCTTGGGGTCCTTGAAGTGCGGCGCGGAGAGGGTGTTGTCCTGCCAGACTTCGCCGAAGGCGCAGTCATGCAGGATGAGGTTCATGCGCGCCAGCGCCCGGGTGGCGTTGTCCATCTCCTGCCCGTACAGCGCGAGGTCGAAGCCGGTGGCGCTCTTCGCCTCATCATGGGCCTTGATGAGCAGCGAGCCCGAGCCGCAGGTGGGGTCGTGGATGGTTTGGTTGGAGCTGCTGGCGCTCCCGACGCCGATGACCTTGGCCATGATGCGCGAGACCTCGGCCGGCGTGTAGAACTGGCCCTTGCTCTTCCCACTCTCGGTGGCGAAGTGCCGCATGAGGTACTCGTAGGCGTCGCCGAGCAGGTCGTCGCCCTCGGCCCGGTTGCGCCGGAAGTCGAGTTCTGGCTTCTCGAAGATGGAGATCAGGTTCGACAACCTGTCCACCATGTCCTTCCCCTTGCCCAGCTTGTCCGAGTCGTTCCAGTCCGCGACGTTGATGACCCCCTTGAGGTCGTTCTTCTCGGCGAGCCTGCCGATGACCTTGTTCATCTTGTCGCCGATGTCCTTGTCGCCCTTGAGCTTGACCAGGTCGGCGAAGCTTCCTCCCTCTGGAACTTCGAGGTCGTAGTCCTTCTGGCTGGCGGCCTTGTCCGAGACGTACTTCACGAACAGGAGCACGAGGACGTAGTCCTTGTACTGCGACGCATCCATGCCGCCGCGCAGCTCGTCGCAGGACTTCCAGATGGAGGAGTAGAGTTCGGACTTCTTGATGGGCATCTGAGACAGCACCTCGACCGCACAGGAGATGGTTGCTCGAACGCCCGCGACGGAACCTTCACGAGCTGGCGACCTGGGTAAGGCTGCCCCTGGAACACACGGGTCCGCGCGCTGGCATCCGGCCGGCGGATGCTATGGCAGCAGGTGCTCAGGGACAACGCGGTTCGCAGTGAGGTCCGTGCTCTTCAGCTCATCGGTGCGGGGGTATTCTCGGTCCCAGCACCCGGCGTGCGCAGCGCTCCGGAGCGCTCGCTCGCGGAGTGACTCCGCACCGCCCTCCCGCCAGGGGGCTGGCCCGCTCACGAGAGATGAAGCTGAGCGGCGCGACGGAGATGGTCGCGCGCCGACTCCCGCGCGACTGCGTGAAGCATGGAGCCGGAGAACCATCGGACCAGGCATTCCTGAGCATCCCCGTGTCCCCCGCGTCTGGTAGCGTCCAATGCAGGAGGTCGCCCCTGGATGTCCCTACTCACTTCATTGGCCTCGGTGTTGGTGGTGCTCGTGGGAATCACGGTCCAGGAGCAGCCTCGGAAGGTCAGGAAACAGGAGACGAGGGTCATCGCGCTCAAGAGCGACGAGACGCCACCCGCCCAGGTGCTACGGGTGGCCCCGGACGCGGCGACCCTGGTCATGTTCGATTCGCCCGTGGTGCGCGAGTCGGTGGACATCGATGCCCTCTCCCGTTTCTTCAGTCGGATTGAGGTGAACGAGCGCTCACTCGTGCTCAAGCCCGCGGCGGAGCTGCCAGCGAACACGGCGCCCAGGCTCACCGTGCGATTCGCGGGGGGGCCGCCGGCGCGGCAGATGGAACTCGTGCTCACGTCGCACCCGGACGAGGTGGACACGCAGGTGGAGGTGCGGCACGAGGAGGAGCCCGAGGCCCGGTTGCTCGCGGAGCTGACGGAGCTGCGCGGGCGCTGCGCCGCGACGGAGGCCGGGCTGGCGCCCCTGCGCGCCCGCTGTGCCCGAGCGGGGCTGGCCGGCCTCTTCGTCTCCGGGGAGATGGACCCGGAGAACGGCGTCAGGGCCTACCGCAGTGACGAAAGAGCCGTGGAGCAGGGAATCACACCCCTGAAGAGGGTCACCCTCTTCCGCACGGCGGACACCGTCATGGTGGGGATGAGAATGGAGAACCCGTCCGGCGGTGCACCGTGGGTGGCGAGCCCGGCGCGGCTGGTGCGGCTTGACGCGCGGGGCGAGCCACTGGGGGAAGCACGGCTGCTGCCCGTGGTCATGGAGCCGGAGCGGCTCGCGCCCGGGGACAGCGCACGGGTGGCGGTGCAGTGGGAAGAGCCTTCCGAGGCCCCCGCCTCCGCGGTGCGGCTGGAGGTGGTGGCAGCGGACGGCCGAGGCCTGAAATGGGAACGGCTGGAGTTGCAACCCCCGGTGGAGGACGTCCCCCGGGCGCCGCGCGGCCGGAAGGAGGGCCGCCCATGAAGGAGGCAAGGCGAGACGCCGGGGCGCGGGTGCTCTCTCCGCTGGCACTGCCGGAGGGGACCCTGGTGGGGCGCTGGCGAGTGGAGCGGCAGGTGGGCCAGGGCGGATTCGGCACGGTGTACGCGGTGAGGGAGGTGGATGCACCCGCCGGCCCTCTCCATGCGCTGAAGCTGGCGCGGCAGCCGGAGGACGCGGGCTTTGGCCGGGAGGCGGAGGCGCTGAGGCGGGTACGGCACCCGGGCGTGGTGCGGTTGGTGGAAGCGGGGCGGTGGGAGACCGAAGCGGCGGGCTACCCGTACCTGGTGCTGGAGTACGTGCGCGGCGAGGGCCTCTACCGCTGGGCCTGGCTGCGCAACCCCACCGCGCGCCAGGTGGCCGGACTGCTCCTGCAGGTGGCCGAGGCGCTGGCGGCCGCGCACGCGCAGGGCGTGCTGCACCGCGACTTCAAGGGTGGCAACGTGCTGGTGCGCGGGGACGGGCGGCTGGTGGTGCTGGACTGGGGCGCGGGCGTCCATCCCCAGGCCGCACCGCTCACCCGCACCGGGCGCATTCCTCCGGGCACGCCCGCGTACTACAGCCCCCACGTCATGGCCTGGCGCACGCGCGCGCTGGGCGGCGGGGGCGGACGCTACCCGTACACGGAGGCGGACGAGGCGTACGCGGTGGGCGTCACCTTCTACCGGCTGCTGGCCGACGAGTACCCGCCGCTGCAACTGGGCTGGGGCGAGGCGGACGCGGAGCAAGTAACGGGAGCGGTGGCGCCCCAGCCGCTCTCGCGCCTCAACCCGCGCGTGCCCGAGGCGCTGGCGGCGCTCGTCATGCGGCTGGTGGCCTTCCAGCCCGAGGCACGCCCGGCCCGGATGGCGGCACTGGCCGAGAAGGTGCGTGGGCTGTTGGAGGCAGCGGACGCGGCGTGGGACGCGCCGCTCTTCGAGTGGTACGCCGGCCCCGGCAGCCATTCGCGCACCACCACCGGGGAGGACGCGTGGGACCCCATGGCCCCCGGCCACGAGGCTGACCTGCTGCGCGACAGGCGGCAGCGGCCGGACGTGCAGGCCAACAAGGCCGCCGAGCGCTGGCTGCGGCGGCGCCACCCGCAGGCCGTGGCGGTGCCAGCAATGGACGGCGTGGAGCCCCCCGCGGAGGAACCCGGTGCGATTGCGGTGGCATCCATTCAGGCCCCCGAAGAAAGGCACGCTCCATCCGAGGCGCCCAGGACCGCGGAGCCAATGGCGCAGGGAGCAGTCCCCACCCGGCCCGGCCAACGGGGCCGGCGCTGGGTGGAAGCCGTGACGATGCTGACCGTGGTGGGGCTGGCGGGAGCGCTCGCATGGGAGCGGACCCGATCTCCCGCCTCCCGCGCGGAGGAAGGGGTGAGCCCCAAAGTAGCGCCCGCAACCGGGCTCCCTCATCCTGCCGGCACCGGGACGGCCCTTGCCTCTCCTCCTCCACCTCCGCATCAGGAGCCACCCATGCCCACTCCTTCAACCTCACCTTCCTCCGCGCCGGGCCTCGTCTCCACCCTCAAGCGCGGTGTGGTGGCCTGCGGCGCCGCGACCGCCCTGGCCTGCTCCGGCGCCCAGGTACGCCCCACGCCTGGCGCTCCCTGCCCTGACGGCGCGCTCGAGGCCATGCGGAAGCTCCGCCTGAACCGGGGGCGGCAGGTCGACATCTACGTGCGCACGGACAAGCCGGGTTACCCCAATGAGCCGCTCTTCGTGCGCGATGGAGAAATCGTCAGCCGCGTCTTCGACAGCACCTCGCTCCCGGACGGCACGCTCATCGAGGGGCGGCTGTGGACACAGGGGAAGAACGTCATCGGCCGCTACACGGCGCTGGAACTGCCCGACGGGAGGCGCTACCCCGTCTGCCTCGTGCTCTGTGACCTCGACGGTTGCACCAAGTACGCCGAGTCCACGCCGGAGGCCGCCGCCATCGGACGCACGGAGTTCTTCACGGTGGTGGACTACTTCCCCTGAAGCCGCAGGCCCATGGACGTCCCATTCCCTTGAACCGCCGAACGTTCTTCGAGAATCAGCTCAGCCCGCTCTACGACGGCTATTTCCCCCGCGCCCACGCCTACTGACTTCCCACAGCTCAGAGAGCGCCCCGACAGGAAGCTCTGGCTCCGCACGAAGGAAATCTTCGCCTCCTTGAAGGGTGGCGACTTCAGCGGAGTCAATGAACTGCTGAGCCTCTACCTGCAAACGCAAGATGGGCTTCTGAGGGCCACCCTCCGAAATCTCCTGGGAGACGCCGGGACATTCTCCTGCTTCCAGACCATGCGTGCGGAACTGGAGAAGACGCAGAAGGAAGTACGGAACAGGAACGACGAAGAACTCCTGTACGACTATCGCAGCCTGGCCATGGACTCCTGCGATGCTTTGGAGGAGTACCTCGGACTCGTACAAGATCTTCCAGTCACTCGCTGCGGCCCGCATCGCCGAGTCCATCCGCAACAGCGCGCAAGCCGCGAAGCACCAGGACGGCGGCCGCTACTTCTTCGGGCACAGGATTCCGGACTGAAAACTTCCCTCCGAGGAGGCGGCATAGCGCCCCCGACGCACCGCTCCTCTGTCCGCTTCCCTGCACTGTGCGCGAGCCCGTTCGCAGCCACACTGCATCTTTCCTACAGTACAGGCATTTCCGGTTTCTCTTCTTTTGAGAGTTTGAGTCCTCCGTTAAACACCGGCGCTCCCCCTGAGCGCCTTGGAGCGCCAACGCGAGGACATGATGAGCAGGAACGGCTTCGTAGGACGACTGCAGCACCTGGGATTCCTGGCGACGGGCCTGCTGCTTCCGATGACGGCGGGCGCGGCGACGACGATGGTGGCCCGGCACAGCGGCAAGTGCGTGGACGTGCCGGGCGCGTCCACCAGCGCGGGCGTGGGCCTGCAGCAGTACACGTGCAACGGCACGGTGGCGCAGAGCTTCACCTTCGACGCGACGGGTGACGGCTTCCACCGCATCCTCTCGGGCACCAACGCCAGCCTGTGCCTCCAGGCAGGCGCGGGCACCAGCACCCAGGTGACGCAGGCGGCGTGCTCCTCCACGAGCAACGCGCAGAAGTGGAGCGTGACTCCGGGCTCAAGCGGCGCGTACCAGGTGAAGACGCGCGACGGCACCGCGTGCCTCAACCTCTCCGGTGCCAACTCCAACGACGGCGCGCAGCTCATCACCTGGCCGTGTGGCTCGGACGCCAACATGCAGTTCGACCTGCCCGGCTACACGGCGCCGCTGCCCTACTCCGGCAGGACGACGACGCTGGTGGCCACCCACAGCAACAAGTGCGTGGACGTGCCGGCCGCCTCCACCGCCCCGGGCACCGGCCTCAACCAGTGGGACTGCGTGGCCGGCGCGCCCGAGCAGTCCTTCCAGTTCGTCGGCACGGGCGACGGCTTCTATCAAATCAAGCCTCCGTACTCGGGCCTGTGTCTCGACTCGGGCTCGGCCGCCAACGGCACCATCGTGCGGCAGCAGACGTGCGGCGGCGCCACCAGCCAGAAGTGGAAGGTGCAGCCCAAGGGCAACGGCGTCTACGCCATCACCACCGCCAATGGCACAAGCTGCCTCGACATCGCTCGCATCTCCTCGGACAACGGCGCGGAGGTGACGGTGTGGCAGTGCGTGGATGGGGCGAACCAGGCCTTCCGCGCCTCCGGCCTGGATGGCGTGACGCAGCCTCCGCCGCCGCCCAACGGTGACCCGAACAACCCGCCCGCCACCGTGCAGGCCAACGGCAACTTCCAGCTCTACGCCGGCCGCATCTACGACCCCAACGGGAACATGTTCACCCCGCGCGGCGCGAACATCTGGCCGGACCAGGCGTCCAGCTTCGACAACCTCGTCCACTGCTGGAAGGCCAATACCGTCCGGGTCAACCACGTCTATTTCGACTACGGCGGTTGGTACAACCCGTGGATGCTGGAGAACACGCTGAGCACCTACGCCAACCAGGGCATCGTGGCGATGGTGGAGTGGCACGAGATTGGCCACATCGGCGACGAGCCCAGCGGGTGGAACCACGTGGGCACGTGGCCGTACCCGTCCGGCCAGGCGCACACCGAGGCCATCAAGAACTTCTTCGTGGACCTCGCGCAGAAGTACAAGGACAACCCCTACGTCTGGTTCAACCTCATCAACGAGCCGGGCGGCCCGCCGTACGAGGACGGACACTACGGCGACCCCGCGTACTCCACCGTGCCGCGCTGGGTGAATGTGAATCGTCAAATCATCCAGGCCATCCGCGCCACGGGCGCTCGGAACATGATTGTCATCGACGGCATGACGTGGGGGCAGGACAGCGCGGACGGCTCGTGGGACCGCGTCTCCGAGGTGGACAGCGCCATCCTCCGCGGCGGCCCGCAGGCGATGACGGACGCGAGCGGCCAGCCCTTCGGCAACGTGCTCTTCTCCATCCACACCTACGGCGCGTGGCGCAACAACCCCGGCCCCCGGCTGGAGCAGTTCTTCCGCGACGTGCGCGCCAAGGGCATGACGCCGCTGGTGGGCGAGTTCAATGCCTACGACATGGGCGTGGCCCAGGCCATGGTCTCCGTCGCCCACAACCTCGGCGTGGGCCGGCTGGTGTGGCACCACAACAGCGGTGACACCCAGCTCACCACCACCGGCGGCGGCACGGGAAATGACATCAACTCGTGCTCCAACCCCACGAACCTGAACGAGCTCGGCCGGCTCGTGTGGGACGACTTCCACCGCTGACAGGTGAAGGGCTCCGGGGCTCCACCTGGGAGCTTCCGGGCGCCTCCGGCCCGCCGTGTCTCGGCGGGAGGTTCCGTCACGTGGGGCCGGCTCCGTGGATGCGGATGTGCCTCCCGCCGACGCCTCAGGTGGGAGGGGCCATCACCCGGCGCCTCGACGTGGTCGGGGTGACTCCGTGCACACGGCGGAGCGTCTCAGGCGGGAGGTGCCGTCACCCGGCGCCTCGACGTGGCCGGGGTGACGCCATGCACGCGGCGGAACGTCTCAGGCGGGGGGTGCCATCACCCGGCGCCTCCACATGGCCGGGGTGACGCCGTGCACGCGGCGGAGCGTCTCAGGCGGGCGGTGCCGTCACCCGGCGCCTCCACGCGGCCGGGGTGACGCCGTGCACGCGGCGGAACAGGCGGATGAAGTGCGTCACGTCCGCGTAGCCCACGCGCTCGGCGATGATGTCCACGCGCTCGTCCGTGCCACGCAACCGGCGGCGGGCCTCGGCCATGCGGCACTCGAGAATCCACTCGCCCACCGTGCGGCCCGTCTCCTGGCGCACGAGCCCCGCCACATGCGCGGGTGAGCGTCCCAGCTCTCGCGCCACCTTCGCGAGCGACAGGGGCTCCAGGCAGTGCGCCTCGATATAGGTGAGCGCCTTGCGGCTCAGGCTCACCGACGGTGGCTCGCTCACGGGCGTGGGTGCGGAGATGCGCTCCAACTCGATGAGCACCAGTCGCAGCAGCGAGATGCGGGCCTCCTCGCTGCCCCGGTCATTGCGCGTCGTCTCCTCCGCGAGCAGCCGCATCCACCGCGCGAGACGCCGACGCTGAGTGAGCGTGGGCCGCAGTACGGGATGACAGCCCTGACGCACGCGGAGCAGCGGCCCGAGCCGCGAGGCCCCCTCTCCCTCGGCTCCACCGAGCACCTCCGGATGGAACGCGAGCGCCCAGCCCTCCACATCCGCCGGCCCGCTGCGGTGCGCGTCTCCCGGAGGAATGAGGTGCACGTCTCCGGCGTGCAGCACCAGTTCGCCCGAGTGCCGTATCTTCGACTCGCCCCGGGTGACGAGCATCACCACGGCATACGAGTGCGTAGCGGAGGAGCCTCCCCTGCCCTGATGCCTGCGCTGGATGCGGCCCGCCCAGAGGGGAAAGCGTCCCCGCTCGAAGTCGCGCTGCCCCCAGGGCTCGGAGGCAACGTGGCTCGGATGAGAATGCGGCTCGGGCGGCATGACGTCTTCGTAATGGACGGACACGGGTGTGCTCAACCCCGGTGCGCGGCCCCGGCCAGTTCCAGCGTCAGCCCGTGGTTCAGCCCACCCGCGGTCAGCGCGCCCGCCGCGGCCGACATGACGGCGGCCTGCATGGGCGTCGTGAGGTCGCCCGCGGCGTAGATGCCGGGAATGGACGTCTCACCCTGCGGGCTCACCTTGAGGTAGCCCTGCTCGTCCGTCGCGAGCCCCAGCCGCGCCACCAGCGGCACCTGACGCTGGGGCGGACGGGCGAAGAGGACGTCCCTGCGAATCAGCGTCCCATCCTCCAGCTCCACGGCCTCCAGCGGGTGCTCTCCGGAACCGGCCACGAGCCGGCGGATGCGCCGCTCCTCCAGCCGCACGCCAGCACGCTCGAGCTGAGCGCGCTTCTCGGCGGACACCGTGACGGCGCCCTGGGTGAAGACCACCATGTCGCGCGACCAGCTCGTCAGCACGATGCCGAAGTCGACCAGCATCTCGTTCGTCGCGAGCACGCCCCAGGGGCGGTCCCGGACTTCCCAGCCATGGCAGTAGGGGCATTGGAAGATGGCCTTGCCCCACAGCTCGCGGTAACCCGGCAGGTCCGGCATCACGTCCACCATCCCCGTCGCGAGCAGCACCCGCCGCGCCACCACCACGCGGTCCCCTTCCAGCGTCACGCAGAAGCCCGAGCCCTCGCGCTCGATGCCCATCACCCGGACGTCGCGCACCTCGACGTCGTAGGGACGGAGCTGCTCACGCGCGATGCGCCGGAACTCCTTGGGCGGAATGCCGTCCCGGGTGACGAAGCCATGCACCTCCACCGCCGCCGCGTTGCGGGGCGGGCCGGAGTCGCAGAGCAGCACCTTCCTGCGTGCCCGCCCCAGGTTGAGCGCCGCGTTCAGGCCCGCCGGGCCGCCGCCCACCACCACCACGTCCACCACGTCGTCCTTCATCGCCTTCGCTTCCATGTCGTCCGTCCTCCGTGTCTCTGTCGGGTGACGGCAGGCCAGGGGCAGCACCGCGCTGGCGAGCCCCACGCCCGTCAGCGCGAGTGCCTCGCGGCGCGTCCACCGCCGTGCATCATCCGGGTGCTCCGAGCGCCCGGTCTCGCCACCATCGTCCTGGCTCCAGGCCTTGTCCTCGCGGCCCCGTGCCCGTGTCGTCATGGAGAATTGCTACGCGCCAGGGCACCCGCTCGGGAGGGCGTGGCTTCGCGCTGAATCGGCGGATCCTCGGGTCCCCATCCGTTCCAGTTGGGAGCAGGCGGACAGCCATGCGACACGGCCTGTCCCTCGCCGCCCGCGGAGCCACCCCGCGGCCATGACGGTGACGCGCCTCACCTCGCCCCTCCAGAAGCAGGAAGGAGGAGTCGGCCGTCGTCGAAGCGTCCGGAGCCCAGGGGCAGGCCAGTCCCCAAGCCCCTCCGCGAATGGAACCTCCATTCCGCCGGAGCCTGCCCTCACGGGCCATCCCCTCCCCTCCGTGAATGGAACCTCCATTCCGCAAGGGCCGCCCTTCCGGGGAATGGAACCTTCATTCCAGCAGGGCCTGTCCCCGGGCCACCCTCCGTGAATGGAACCTCCATTCCGCAAGGGCCGCCCCCCGGCCGTCTCTCCGGGGAATGGAACCTCCATTCCGCCAGGGTCTGTCCCCGGGCCACCCTCCGTGAATGGAACCTCCATTCCGCCGAGGCCTCCCGTCCCCCGGGCTGCCCTCCGTGAATGGAACCTCCATTCCGCCAAGGACTCCCGCCCCGGCCACTCCCTCCAGGAATGGAACCTCCATTCCGCGAGGTCCTGCCGCCCCGGCCGCGCCAGAGGCCGTTTCCAGCATGCCGCTCCCGGTCCACTCACGTCAGGAACGGAACGTCCATTCCGCGTGCGCCAGCCCGCCGCGCCTGTTTGCCCAGGCAGGTGTCCGGCTGCTCGCGGGAGGTACACGAGAGGGCAGGCCAATCAAGCCGAAGAGGTGACGCGCCAGAGGCCTGAGCCCCCTCATGGAGGAAGGTCCTCCACGGGCCCGAGCAACCCCGCATCCTCGATACCGTGGCCGAAGCGCTCCAGGGTATGAAGCGGACGCGCGGCCTCCGGACCACACTGGAAGTCCTCCATGCCCGGGAACACCGCTTGCAACTCCACGCGGTTGCCCTCAGGAGGAACACATGCGTCACGCCATGGTGCTCGGCTTCATGCTGGTCTCGCTCGGCGCCTCCGCCGCGGAGCGGTGGACCGCGCCCTATCAACTGGAGGACCAGCGGGGCCGCACGTTCCGGGTCGTCTTCGGCGGGAACAAGGCCCCCAAGAACGTGGAATCCCGCCTGGGCATCGTCACCCTCGTCGGGAAGAAGGGTCTGGCCACGGCCCGGCTCCAGCGCGTGGAGAAGGTCTGCACTCCCGTGTGCGACGCGCCGGAATGCCACAGCGTGGGCGTCTACACCCAGGAGCCAGGAACGAAGGACGTCGGCGAGGGGCTCGTCGCCCTGCCAGGACGCATCCGCGGGCAGATGGACACACCCGCTCCCGTCACCCCCGCGAAACCTCCCTCCGTGGAGCAGTGGTCCTCCCGGGAGTTCCAGGTGCCCGTGGATGAGCGGACCGGCGGCATCCTCCTTCCCGAAGGCGTCCCGCCCGCGGCCTTCCGGTGGACCTCCCACGCGCAAGGCGGCGCGCAGCTCCAGAGGCAGCAGGGTGGCGTGGACTTCTTCACGCCCCCCATCCAGCTCGCGGAGTGCCAGCAGGAGCAGCAGCCTCCCTTCACCCGCCTGACCTGCCCCGCGGCCTCGCTCCTGTACGAGAAGCAGCAGCTCCTCTTCGCGAGCTTCGACGAATACGGGGTGGCCACCACGGAGTGGGTCGCCACGCTCCAGGCTGGCGGGCAGACGCTGTACCTCGTCCGCGTGGGGCTGAAGACCCAGGCCGTCATCGGGCTCCTCTTCCACGAGGGCGGCCGGTGGCGGCTGCTCGTCCGTCAGGCGGACTACTCGCTCATCTGCTGAGCGGCCCCCTGTCGCCCCTCCCCGGAAACACAGGGGCCGGCCGGACAATGGCCAGCGCGCGAGCCTTTCGGGTGTTAGAGAGCCGGCTCATCCGAAAGGTAACGGACATGATTCCTTTTTCGGTCCTCGACCTGTCCCCCATCACCCAGGGTAGCGACGCCACCCAGGCGCTGCGCAACACCCTGGACCTGGCCCAGCACGCCGAGCGGTGGGGCTACAAGCGCTACTGGCTCGCCGAGCACCACAACATGACGGGCATCGCCAGCGCGGCGACCTCGGTGGTCATCTGCCACGTCGCCGGCGGCACCTCCACCATCCGCGTGGGCTCCGGCGGCGTCATGCTCCCCAACCACGCGCCCCTCGTCATCGCCGAGCAGTTCGGCACGCTGGAGGCCCTCTTCCCGGGCCGCATCGACCTGGGCCTGGGCCGCGCGCCCGGCACCGACCAGCGCACCGCCCGCGCCCTCCGCCGAGACCTCGCCGGCAGCGCCGACTCCTTCCCGCAGGACGTGCTGGAGCTGCAGGCCTACTTCGAGCCCGCCACGCCTCACCAAGCCATCCGCGCCGTGCCCGGAGCGGGCCTGCGCGTCCCCATCTGGCTGCTCGGCTCCAGCCTCTTCAGCGCCCAGCTCGCGGCGATGCTCGGCCTGCCGTTCGCCTTCGCCTCGCACTTCGCGCCGGACCACATGATGCACGCGCTCCAGCTCTACCGGAGCCAGTTCAAGCCGTCCGAGTCGCTCCAGAAGCCGTACGCCATGCTCGGCATCAACGTCATCGCGGCGGACACGGACCGGGAGGCGCAGCGGCTGGCCACCTCGCTCCAGATGCAGTTCGTCAACCTGCAGCGCGGCACGCCCGGTCAGCTCCAGCCGCCCGTGGACAGCATGGAGGGGCGCTGGTCGGAGATGGAGCGCGCCTTCGCCGAGCACACCCTCTCGTGCGCCGCCATCGGCTCCCCGGCGACGGTGCGCCGCCAGCTGGAGGCCTTCATCGAGCGGACCGGCGCGGACGAGCTGATGGTGACGGCCCACGTCTTCGACCACGCTGCGCGCCTGCGCTCGTTCGAGCTCACCGCGCAGATTCACGACGCCATCGCCATGGAGGGCGCCTTCCAGCGGCCCGCGTCGACGCAGGCGGAAGAGGCTCGCTAGAGCGCTACCGCCAGGGCCGGTCCGGCTGCATGCCCGTGGGCTGGCGGTTGTCCGTGGGTGTCAGCGCGTCGGCCTTGGAGCACTGGCACTTCTGGCACCCGCGCTCGCGGTCCATGGTGCAGTTCGTGCCGGACAAGCAGGTGAGCTCGCGCGACTCAGGGCAGCGCGTGTCGCCCTTCTTGTCCTCGTTCTTGCCGCCGTGGCTACAGCCCGCCACGGCCGCCAGCACCAGCGCCGCCACCCACCCGCTTCGCATCGTCTTCCGCTTCATGACCCCACCTCGGTCTTCATGGGGCCACCGCCACGGCCGCGGCGTCCCCGGGTCTTCATAACCCGGGGACGGCGGCGCGGAGAACGGGCTCACGCCTCGGGCGCGGGCTCTTCCTCGGTCTGCTCCGGCGTGACGCCGTGCCGGCGCCGCCAGCGCTCCACCATCAGCAGCAGCGACGGGAAGCCCAGGAGCACGATGACCAGGTTGATACCGAAGCCCAGGTTGGCCAGGTCGCCAATCGAGTTGAGGCCCGGGTGCTTCGCCAGAATCAGCGCCACGAAGCCGATGGCGCTCGTCAGGAGGCCGCCGGTAATCGCCCGGCCCGTCTCCCCGTACACGGAGATGAAGTCCGCGCCCGGCTCACCCAGCCGCTGCACCAGGTGCACGCCCGCGTCCACCGTGGTGCCAATCAGCACCGGCAGCACCATGATGTTCAGGTAGTTGAACTGCAGGCCCAGAATCGACATCAGGCCCACCAGCCCGATGACCGACAGCAGCGTGGGCACCATGCAGATGAGCGCCGTGCGCAGCCGGCCCAGCGTCAGCCACATCGCCGCCAGCACGCTCAGCACCGCCGCCACGAGGATGCGCGGCCCCTCGCGAGACACCATGTCCAGGATGTCCGCCAGGATGAGCGCCTCGCCCGCCGCGGACACCTGGCTGCCGTCCGGCATGTGCAGCCCGCGCACTTCCTTCGCGAAGCGCCGCGTGCCCTCGCCGTCCGAGAGGCTCACTCCGCCGCCCGCGTACACCAGCACCGCGCCGCCCGTGCTCCCGTCCAGGTTCTCGAACTGGTGCTTCACGCTCGCCGGCAGCTCCTTCTGCGTGAAGGGCTTCGCCTTCGCCATGTGCAGCGCGCGCGTCATCGAGGCCCGCGTGTCCTCCGGCAGCCGCTCCGGGTCCAGCTTCTCCAGCTTCGCCGCGATGGACTGGAGGATGACCTGCTTCTCGTCCTGGCGCTTCGGCACCAGGTCCTCCAGCGCGCCCACGAAGTCGATGGTGGAGTCCTTGCCCCGCGCCGCCTTGCGCGCCTCGAGCTGGCGCACCACCTCGCGCTCCATCTCCAGCGAGTCCGTCAGCACCACCACCGGCGTCTGCGAATAGCCGAGGATGTTGTTCACCTTCTGGTCCAGCACCGCCGAGGCCTGCTTGTAGTCCTCCAGCGTGCGCGAGTCGTAGTTGAACGACACCCGGTGCGCCTGCGACACGAGCGTCAGCACGCCCACGCCCACCACGATGCCCACGCCCCGGTACGAGCGCGGCAGCCACCGCGCCAGAAGGCCCATCGGCCCCGACGAGCCCTGGTGCAGCCGCGGCGCCCAGCCGAAGCGCGACGCCAGCCCCAGCAGCGCCGGCAGGATGAGCAGGTACGCGAAGATGCTCACCAGCATGCCCACCGCGGCGATGATGCCGAACTCGCGGAACGCCCTGAACTCGGACATGGCCAGGCTGAGGAACGTCAGCGCCGCCACCAGCGCCGCGATGAGCGCCGAGAAGCCCGTGTGACGGAAGGACTCCGCCACCGCCGCCTCGCTGTCCATCCCCTCCGAGCGCAGCGTGCCGTAGCGGCCCAGCAGGTGGATGCCGTGCTCCACGCCCAGGCCGCCCAGCACCGCGGCGAGGAAGCCCGTCAGGAGGTTGACCTGCCCGTACGCCAGCCCCACGAAGCCGTACGTCCACCCCAGGCCCGCCGCCACCGGCAGCATGGTGAGGCCCACCGACAGCGCGCTGCGGAAGTGGAACGCCAGGTACGCCAGCAGCAGCACCAGGGCCAGTGAGGACGCGCTCGCCAGGTCCCCGACGATGACGCGCTGCTGGTCGATCTTCTTCTTGAAGGTGCCCGTCACCGCCGTCTTGAAGCCCGGGCCGTACTTCGACAGGTCCTGCTTCGCCAGGAACTCCTCCACCTGGCTCACGACCTTCTTCGAGTACGACAGGTCCGCGGCGCTGCCCTTGGGCTTGGCCATCACCACGACCATGCGCTCGGTCGGGTCCAGGTAGTACAGGTCGCCCTGGCCGGCCATGCGCTGGTTGGCGCGGCCGGTGTACTTCTGCTCGATGTCGGAGAAGTCCACGGACGGCGCCGGCTCATCGTCCAGCCGCACGAAGAGCGGGTTCGCCTGCTGCTTCTCCCACGCGATGCGCGCGTCGATGCGCTCCTGGATGGTCTTCAGGTCGTCGACGTCGACGTAGTACAGCGCGTGCTCGTTGAAGAAGTTGCTGGGGCGCTGGTGGTTGACGTAGCGGATCTCCGACAGCTCCGCGAGCTTCGGCGCCAAATCATCCGCGAAGCGCTTGAGGGCCTCGGGCTCCGCGCCCATGCCCACCACCACCACGTTGCCCTGGCCACCGAAGCGCTTGCGCAGCTTGTCGATGTCCTGGACGCTCGGGAAGTTCTTCGGCAAGAGCCCCACGAAGTCCGCGTTCAGGGACAGCGTCCTCGCGAAGAAGACGCCCGCCAACGTCAGGACCAGGGCCAGGGCCAGCGCCTGGAACGGCCGGCGGTGATTCCGCGCGGCCAGGCGACCCATCGCCCCCTCGAACCGCTCCGACCAACGCTTCTCACCCATGTTGCGACACCTGCTGTGTTGTCTGGCCGAAATCGCGGCCCACCTTGGGCACGCGCCAACCGACGAGTCAACGCGTTTATGCCGGAAGGCGGAAAGTAAGGTTACGAACGACCTTACCTCTCTAACGGGGGCACCGCACGGATGCCCGCCTGTCCGCACGGAGATTTCCGCTGGAAGGACGGGGCCGAGCCCGGACTGTCCCCCTGGGGGGCGGACGGGCAGGCGCGAATGCCTGCACCCCCCTGACGCGATGGTCAGGTTGCCCCCCGACATGGGCCCCGCGCTGGCGGGCGCCCGAGGGAGGGGAGACCGCTCCGCCCTCCGCGCCATCGGAGGGCCGGTGGGCGTGGGGGCGGGCCACGGCGCGGCTTATGGACTCGGACCCGACTTCGACGGCGGAACGCAGGTGGATGGTGCGTGTGGAGCGCACCCTGGGCGCGGTGGCCGCGCACAACCACCGCCGCCCCGGACTGGCCCTGCTGCTGGCGCTGGTGCTGGCGGTGCTCGGTGGCCTCTTCGCCCGCAACCTGTCGCTCAACGCCAACCTGGTGGACCTGCTGCCCCGCTCATTCGAGAGCGTGCGCGACCTGCACACACTGGAGGAGCGCTTCGGCGCGCTGGGCTGGGTGGCGGTGGTGGGCGAGGGAGCCGACGCCGCGTCGCTCCAGCGCTTCGCGGACGAGCTGACGCCGAAGCTGGAGGCGCTGCCGGGCATCCGCTTCGTGGAGTCCCAGCGGCCGAGCGCCTTCTTCCGGGACCGGGCGCTCTACTTCCTGTCCGAGGAGGACCTGAAGGAGGTCCACCGCCGGCTGGAGGCGCGCATCGCGTGGGAGAAGCGGCAGGCCAATCCGCTCTTCGTGGACCTGGTGGGCGAGGAGCCCCCGTCCCTGGACTTCTCGGACCTGGAGGCGAAGTACGGCGGGAGCGCGGGCCAGCGGCTGTCCTCGCACGGCAGTGACTACTACCTGGACCCGGAGCAGCGCCGCGTGGTGCTGCTGGCCAAGCCGGACACCACCTCCGCGGACCTGGGCTACTCGCGCCGCATCGTCGGCGAGGTGCGCCAGCTGCTCGACGCGCAGGACTTGTCGAAGTACGGGCCCGGCTTCCGCGTCGACATCACCGGCACCTTCCAGAAGAAAATCGACCAGCAGGGGCAGATTGCCAACGACATCGCGGTGTCGTCCGCGGTGGCGCTGGGGCTGATGCTCCTCTACCTCCTCTTCCACTTCCGCAGCGCGCTGGCGGTGGGGCTGGTGCTGACGCCGGTGGGCGCGGGGCTGGCGTGGACGTACGGGCTGGTGGCACTGCTGTACGGACAGGTGAATCTCCTGACGGGCTTCCTGGGCGCCATCCTCGGCGGCCTCGGCATCGAGCACGGCATCCACCTCTTGGGGCGCTACCTGCACCTGCGCGGCGAGGGCGAGTCGTCCGAGCAGGCCACGCGCGAGTCCTTCACGCACACGGGCGGCGCGGCGCTGGTGTC
Source organism: Pyxidicoccus fallax (assembly GCF_012933655.1). Classification (GTDB taxonomy): domain Bacteria; phylum Myxococcota; class Myxococcia; order Myxococcales; family Myxococcaceae; genus Myxococcus; species Myxococcus fallax. Next base: position 42,149 of record NZ_JABBJJ010000020.1, read on the forward strand.
CGCGCTGGTGGCGGCGCTCACCTTCTTCGTGCTGGGCACCTCGCGCTTCCTCGCGTTCCGCGAGTTCGGCGTCATCGCGGGCGTGGGCATGGTGGTGCTCGTGGCCGCGTACGTGCTGGTGCTGCCCGCGCTGCTGGGGCTGGCGTCGCGCTGGGGCTGGCGGCCCCGGCTCGCGGCGGCCACGCCGTCGCAGTCGCGCATGGGGCGCGTGCTGGTGCGGCGCCGCGGGTTGCTCACCGCGGTGTGGGCGGTGCTGCTCGTGGCCCTCTTCACCCAGGTGCCGCGGCTGCGCTTCGACTACGACTTCCGCTCGCTGGAGGACCAGGGCCTGCCGTCCTTCGTCCTCGACCGCGAGGTCAACCGCATCATCGGCTACTCGCAGACGCCGGTGGTGGTGCTCACCGACACGCCGGAGCAGGAGCGTGAGATGGTGCGCGCGCTCCAGGAGGCCCAGCGCGCGCACGGCAAGGAGTCCACCATCGACTTCGTGGCCTCGCTGTCCGCGCTCGTGCCGCCGGACCAGCAGGCGAAGCGGGCCGTGCTCCAGGACATCTCGAAGCTGGTGGAGACGGTGCCGGAGGAGCGCCTGTCGCCGGAGCAACGCGAGCAGCTGGCGCGATTGCGGAGCGCGGCCCGCGCCGAGCCCTTCACGCAGGAGGACCTGCCCTTCAGCGTGCGCCAGCAGTTCCAGAGCCGCACGGGGGACTCGAGCGGCTTCGTGATGGTGTACCCCTCGGTGAGCCTGTCGGACGGGCAGGCCATCCGCGCGCTGGCGAAGGAGCTCCGCGGCGTGCACCTGCCGAGCGGCGAGCGCAGCCCCGTGGCCGGTGAGGCCCTGGTGCTGGCGGACATCCTGAACATGGTGACGCACGAGGGGCCCCTCATCCTCGGCGGCGCGACGCTGGCGGTGCTGCTGGCCATGTGGCTGACGCTGGGCGGGCTGCGCATGGCGCTGTTGTGCCTGACGCCCACGGTGGTGTCGCTGGTGGCGCTCCTGGGGCTGATGCCGCTGATGGGGCTGGAGTTCAACTACCTCAACATCCTCGTCATCCCCGTGCTCATCGGGACCACGGTGGACGCGGGCGTGCACCTGCTGACGCGCCTGGCGTCTCCGCGCAGCGACTTCGTGGCGGTGTACTCCGAGACGGGGCGGGCCATCTGCGGCGGTCTGTTGACGAGCGCGGTGGGCTTCGGCGCGCTCTTCCTCGCCGACCATCCGGGCCTCAACTCCATTGGCGCGCTGGCCAACCTGGGCTTCGCGACCAATCTTCTCATCATGCTCGTGGCCTTCCCGGCCCTGCTGCTGGTGCTGTCCGAGCGCCGGCTGCGCAAGCACCGGGCGCGCTCGGTGGCGCGCAAGGAGCCGACGGTGGAGGGGCCTCCGGGCTCGAAGCCCGCGCCACACGCGAGCTGAGGATTCGACGACTGAAGGACGCACACCCACGAAGGGAGGCAACAATGGCGAAGCACATGATGGGGCGTTGGTTGTGGGCGGGGGCGCTGGCGGGCACCCTGACGCTGGGCGTGGCCTGCAGTGCCACGGAGGCGCCGGTGCAGCTGGCGCAGGCGACGCCGGGCACGGGCACCACCACGCCGGACACGATGGCGCCGGGCACCAGCACCACGGCCCCGGGCACGTCCACGGGCACCACCACCACGCCGGGCACCACCGGCACCGGCACGAGCGCCTCGCCGGGCACCGTCACCACGTCGCCCGGGTACACCACTCCGCCGGGCACCACCACGGCGCCGGGCACGGGCACGGGCGGCTCGGGCTCCACGGGCCTGTCCGGCACGGACGCAGGCGTGGGCGGCCTGGGCGGCTCCGGTGGCGCTGGCGGCACGGGCGGCTCTGGCACCACGGGCACCACGCCCGGGGTGACGCCGAACCCGAGCGGCTCGTCCAGCACGTTCCAGCCGCCCACCGGCAGCGCCGTCCTCGACGGCGGCACGGGCTTCTAGGCCCTTCGTACGGGTCCATGGCCGCAGTACCCGCGGCGAGCGCGCTCCGGCGTGCTCGCCGTTCTTTTTTCGTTCGCGGCGCGGACCTGGACCGGAGTCCACCCTCGCCGCCACTGAATGGACAGACCCGACCCGCCAAGTCGCCACCGGTTTTTGTTCCCACCGACGCTCGAAGAGCAGGCGGCCTGAGGAGCGTGCCCTGCACACCCGAAAACGGCTGCTCACGTTCCCGACCAGCAGCAGTCGAAACCCTCAAACCCGGGAGAGCAAACCATGAAGAAGTTCCTCAAGACCCAGATCGTCCTCGCGTCCCTCACCGCCGGCGTCCTCGCGTTCGGTACCGCCTGCAAGTCGGACTCGGGCGCCACAAAGGGCGATGACACCACCACCGGCACTGGCACCACCACCGGCGGCGACACCACCGGAACGGGAACCACGGGCGGTGACACCACCGGCACGGGGACGGGAACCGGCACCACGACCGACCCGGGCACGGGCGGCACGGGCACCGGCGGCATGGATGACCCGAGCATGAGCCCCGGCACGGGCGGCACGGGCGTGGACCCGGGCACGAGCCCGGACGACACGGGCTCCGGCATCGACACGGGCTCGGGGACCGGCAGCGACATGAGCGGCGACCCGGGCACCGGCTCCACGGGCGGCGCCGGCGCGGGCGGCTCGGGCAGCACCATGGACCCGGGCACGGGCGGCGCCGGCAGCACGGGCACCAGCGATGACATGGGCACGGGCACCGGCTCGGGCACCACGGACCCGGGCACGGGCGGCTCCGGCACCGGCACCGGCAGCGACCTGGGCGGCGACATGAGCGACGACACCACGCTCGACCCGTCCGGCACGGGCGGCAGCGGCGCCGGCAGCACCGGCTCCGGCAGCGACATGGGCGGCACCAGCTCCGGCTCCACCAACCCCGGCGGTGGCCAGAGCAAGTAATCCGGCGCCTCGTCGCATGACGACCTGAAGCCGTGGACGATGCCCGCGCACAGCCTGCGCGGGCATCTCCATTTCAGGGGGCCGTTGAAATCCCGTGGCGGGATGACCACCCCGAATGCATACCTCCTTCCACGACGCTCGCCCGCCTGCCCCCTCATGAAACAGTACGAGAAGAAGCTCGACGCCGAAGGCCGCCCCTACCTGGAGACGTCCCTGCCGGGGCTGCTGCTCACCCGCCTGCCGCTGCTCAACAAGGGCACGTCCTTCACCTGGGAGGAGCGCGAGGCCTTCGGGCTGATGGGCCTGTTGCCCACCCACGTCTCCTCACTGGAGGAGCAGGTTGCGCGCTCGTACGCCAACTTCAAGGGCTTCCGCACCGACCTGGAGAAGCACGTCTTCCTGCGCGCGCTCCAGGACCGCAGCGAGGTCCTCTTCTACGCGCTCCTCGACACGCACATCGAGGAGATGATGCCCATCATCTACACCCCCACGGTGGCGCAGGCGGTGGAGCAGTTCAGCCGCATCTACCGCTACCCGCGCGGGCTGGTGGTGAACCCGGAGAACATCGACCGTATCGACTCGCTGCTGGAGAGCACGCCCTTCCCGGACGTGCAGCTCATCGTCGCCACGGACAACGAGGGCATCCTCGGCATCGGCGACCAGGGCTTCGGCGGCCTGGCCATCTGCATCGGCAAGCTGTCGCTGTACACGGCGGCGGCGGGCATCGACCCCGCGGTGACGCTGCCGGTGGAGCTGGACGTGGGCACCCACCGGCAGGACCTGCTGGACGACCCGCTCTACCTCGGCGTGCGGATGAAGCGCCTGGAGGGGCAGGCATATGACGACTTCATCCACCGCTTCGTCACCGCGCTGGCGCGCCGCTTCCCGCGCGTGCTCCTACAATGGGAGGACTTCAGCAAGCAGAAGGCCTTCGACGTGCTGGAGCGCTACCGGGACGTGGTGCCGTCGCTCAACGACGACATCCAGGGCACGGGCGCGGTGGTGCTCGCGGGCCTGCTGGCGGCCACCCGGCGCAGCCAGCTGCCGCTGACGCAGCAGACCTTCGTCATCCACGGCGCGGGCGCCGGCGGCGTGGGCGTGGCGCGGCAGATTGTCCGCGGCCTCCAGCTGCAGGGCATGAGCCTGGAGGCGGCGCGCGAGCGCATCTTCCTCATCGACTCCAAGGGCCTCATCCTCAAGGACCGCAAGGGCCTGGAGCCGTACAAGCGCGAGCTGGCGCAGGACCCGGCGCGCGTGGCGGGCTGGAAGCCGCAGGGCGCCATCCCCTCGCTGCTGGAGACGGTGCGCGAGGCGAAGGTGACGGCACTGCTGGGGCTGTCCGGCCAGCGCGGCGCGTTCGGCGAGGACGTGGTGCGAGCGGTGGCGCGCAACACGCCGTACCCCCTGGTGTTCGCGCTGTCGAACCCCACCGCCAACAGCGAGGCCGTACCGGAGGACGTGTACCGCTGGACGGACGGCAAGGCGCTGGTGGCCACGGGCAGCCCCTTCCCGGACGTGGAGTGGGCCGGCTCGCTGTACCCGGTGGGCCAGGGCAACAACGCGTTCATCTTCCCGGGCCTGGGGCTGGGCGTGCTCACCTGCCGCGCGCGCAAGGTGACGGACGGCATGCTCACCGCCGCGTCACTGGCGCTCAGCGAGTACGTGGACGTGCAGCGGCTGGCGCAGGGTGGCCTCTACCCGCGCATGGACCGCATCCGCACCGCCAGCAAGCAGGTGGCGCTCGCCGTCATCCGCCAGGCCGTGAAGGACGGCGTCAGCGAGGCGTCGCTCCCCGAGGACCTGGAGGACCACCTGGAGCAGCACATGTGGAAGCCCGTCTTCCTCCCCATCCGCAAGGGCCGGGGCGGCTGAGACAGACAGCGCGCTCCACTGCCGCGCAATTCCTTTCATCGAATTGGACATACGTGGCGGCGGACGCACTCCGCCGCACCGTGGGCGCTATCCTCCGCCTCGCGCGGGTCGCTACGCTCCAGGCTCCCCCAACCTGGAGGTTCCGACATGCTGAGTTCCTGGATGCGTCGCGCGGCTCTCACGGTGGCGCTGGCGGCGGGTGCGATGTCCGGCTGTGGCCCCAGCAACGCGCCCGAGAGCGGCGAGCCGGCGATGGGCACCACGGAGCAGGAGGTCGTCTATCCCTGCAGCTACGAGCAGCCCACCTGTCGTATCTCCGGCCAGCAGTGCAACTTCGACGAGGGCATCTGCCTCTGGACCTGCAACGGACAGTGGTGTCCGCCGAACCGCAACTGCTGCCTCTGAGCGCGGGGCGTCGTGACAGGCTTCCGCTCCCCACCACCCGGTGGAGAGCGGAAGTCACCTCGCTCAGGTCACGCTGACGCCGGGATAGCGCTCGGTGCCGGTCGTCACGGGCTCGATGATGCGTGTCCCGGTGCCGCCTCCGGGCGTGTGCCCCGGACCGCCGTCCGGATTGATGATGGGAGTCACCTCGTGAGGCGCCCCGTCATCGTTCTCCGGCCCCGCGTCACGGTCCGGCGTGGGGTAGGCCTCGGGAGGAATGTGCAACACGTCTTTCTTGCTCATGGCTGCCTCCTTCCCTCCAACGTGGTTGCCCTCCGGGCCCCGGTCACCCGTCATCCGGGGGCCTGCTTGAGTGGCCGCCCGGGACTTGGCAGCGTTGAGACATGAACCTCCCCTTGCGGCGCTCGCTCGCGCGGCTGCTCCTGGCCGCCTCGCTCGTGGTCTCCCCCGCCGCCGTGCTCGCGGCGCAACCCGGGGCGAAGACCGCGGCGAGGAAGAAGGCCTCGGCGCCCGTCCAGGTGAAGGGCACGCGCGTCACCCTGAAGCCGCCCGAGGGCTTCACCGAGGCCACCCGCTTCAACGGCTTCGAGCAGGAGGCGTCCGGCGCCTCCCTCATGGTGACGGAGTATCCGGGCCCCTACGCCGTCGCCGTCCAGGGCTTCACCGCGGAGAACATGGCGAAGCAGGACATGAAGGTGCTGTCCCGCAAGCCGGCGAAGGTGGGTCGACGCACGGGGCTGCTCCTCCACCTGCGCAAGACCGGCCCGAAGGGCACCTTCCTCAAGTCCGTGCTCGTGCTCGGGGACGCGTCCAACACGGTCGTGCTCAACGCGAGCTGGCCCGAGGACGCGCCGAAGGCGCTCGGCAAGGCGCTCGAGAGCGCCCTGCGCTCCGCCCGGTGGGAGCCTTCCGCCGAACCCGCCCCGGGGCTCGTCCTCTTCACGCTGAAGGAGACGCCGGGGCTGAAGGAGGCCCAGCGCCTGCAGAACGCCATCGCCTACACGCCCGATGGAGCGCCGCCGAAGGCGCCCGAGGTCGCCCCCTTCTTCATCGTCCTCCCCTCGCTGACGACCGCGAGCGTGGGAGAGGACCTGGAGGCCTTCAACCTCGAACGGCTGCGGCAACCCCCCGGCGGAGAGGAGGTCACCGTCGAGTCCAGCGCTCCGCTGACCGTGGGCGACCTGAAGGGCCACGAGGCCGTGGGCCGCGCGAAGCACCCCACCACCGGCAAGGAGTTCGCCCTGTACCAGGCGGTGCTGGTGGACGTGGACCGCTACTTCCTCCTGCAGGGCTTCACGCCCCTCGCCGAGCGGGCCACGTACCTGGAGCACTTCCAGCGCATCACGCGCGGCTTCCAGCCGACCGCCTCCACCCCGTGACGCGTCCGTGACATGAGCCAATCCGACACAGTCGCGGCGGGCGGCCAGGCAGGCAGGCGCCCCCCTTCCCGCCCGCATTCCCGGGCGACGTGGAGGCCGGGCGGGCAGGCACTGTGCGTGGGTGGCACCTTCGAGGTGAGACACGCTATCGACGAAAGGGAACCGAGCGTGAAGCGGGGTGGGGACCGATGAGTGTGAAGCTGCTGCTGGCCGGCCGGCATGGAGCGGGAGAAGCCCTCTTCTCCCCACCCGAGGACGCCCTGTCGTGGCTGCGTCGGGTGGAGGCCTGGTTCCACGAGAACACCGAGGAGATGCTGGAGGGCATCCAGCGCGGCACCGGCCCGATGGGCGCCCCCATGCTCCGCCTGCGCCTGCACCCCGCCGCGAGTGAAATCTCCCTGCTCGCCGCGAGCGGCAGCCGGCTGGTGGTCTCCGCGGAGACGTCCGCGGTGGGCCCCGGCTACCACGTCTTCCTGTGTGACACGCTGAAGCAGCTGGGCGAGGCGCTCGGCGTGACGTGGGCGGACGCCGACGAGACGGCGGGCGTGGGCGACCCGACGGGCTACTTCCACACGGGCGACGCGGGCCCGGTGGAGGTCTACATGCTGGCGTCGCTCCAGGAGTCCGTGGCCCAGGTGCTGCGCATGCGCCGCCTGGGCGAGTCCGGCTTCGGACTGTCCATGCGCTTCGGCCACACCTTCGAGCATCCGGGCGCGCTGCTGACGCCGCTGGGCCCTCGCGACGAGCGCTGGCTGCGCAACGTGTACGAGGACCCCCGCCGGGGCATCGACGTGTTCCCCTGGTGGAAGCCGGGCATCCACGCGCGCACGCGGCTGAACCGCGCGCTGTGCCGCCTGTGGACGGACGTGGTGTGGCGCCCGCCCCTGTTGGACGAGGAGCGCCAGCGGCTGCGCGACGTGGCCCGCCTGCTGGAGCAGGCGTGGCGCGAGGACCCGACGCTGCCCTACCCCTGGCGCGAGTGGCAGGAGGTACTCGGTTACCTGGGTATCGGTGGCACGCTGGCGGAGGAGGTCCACCGCCGGGCCGCCGGGGCCGCGGGAGGCCCGTCCATGGGCTACCGGCGTGGCGCCGTGCAGGTGGTGCTGCCGGAGGGCTGGGAGATTCGCATCCCCGGCTCGCTCGCCGAGACGCACCTGCAGGACGGCACGTGGGTGGCGAGGGACCACCGGCGCAGCGTGCGCTTCGTCCCCCTGGAGGACGGCGCCGAGGAGAGTCTCGCGCCCACCACCGCCGAGCGCCGCGCGCTGGAGCTGGAGCACCACGGCGAGCGGGTGAGCGGCCGCGCTTCGCTGCACATGGAGCCGGGCGAGTGCCGGCTGACGGCCCTGTGCAGCTCCGGCAGGCGCCGGGCCCTCTGCGTGGTCAGCTTCGACGACCCGGACGAGCAGGACTGGGCGCTGGGAACCTGGCGCTCACTGGATCACGCTGCCGCCGCCTGACGCTTGCAGGCCCGGAGAGGCACTCCCACATTCAGCGGGCATTCTCCTCAAGAGGAATCGAGAGCCTGTATGAGTAGGGAGGTCTGGCCGGGCAAGCCCTGGCCGCGTGGCGCGACGTTCGACGGCACCGGAGTCAACTTCGCCGTCTTCTCCTCGGTGGGCACCCGCGTGGAGGTCTGTCTGTATGACCCCGCCAACCCGTCGAAGGAAATCGAACGCTTCGACCTGCCGGAGGTGACGGACAACGTCTTCCACGGCTACGTGCCGGGCCTGGAGCCGGGCACGCTGTATGGCCTGCGCGTGCACGGCCCCTATAACCCGGCCCAGGGACATCGTTGCAACCCCCACAAGCTCCTCATCGACCCGTACGCCAAGGCGCTGTACGGCGACGTGGACTGGCGCCAGCCCGTCTTCGGCTACCCGCTGGGCAACCCCCAGCAGGACCTGGCGAAGGACGAGCGGGACAGCGCCGCGGGCGTACCCAAGAGCGTGGTGGTGAGCGACTTCTTCGACTGGGGCAATGACCGGCGGCCGGACATCCCCTGGCGCAAGACGGTCATCTACGAGGCCCACGTGCGCGGCCTCACCATGCGCCACCCCGGCGTGCCCGAGCACCTGCGCGGCACCTACGCGGGCCTCGGCACCCCCGCCGTCATCGAGCACCTGCAGAAGCTGGGCGTCACCTCGGTGGAGCTGCTGCCGGTGCACGCCTTCGCGGACGACTCGTTCCTCAACGACAAGAAGCTGTCCAACTTCTGGGGCTACAACACGCTCTGCTACTTCGCTCCGGAGCAGTACTACGCCAGCCGCAAGAATCCGGGCGCCGCCGTGGCCGAGTTCAAGGCCATGGTGAGGGACCTGCACGCGGCCGGCATCGAGGTCATCCTCGACGTCGTCTACAACCACACCTGCGAGGGCAACCACCTGGGGCCCACGCTGTCGCTCAAGGGTGTCGACAACGCGAGCTATTACTGGCTCATGCCGGAGAAGCGGCACTACCTGGACTTCACCGGGTGCGGCAACAGCGTCAACGCGTCCAACCCGGCCGCGGCGCGGCTCATCGTGGACAGCCTGCGCTACTGGGTGAACGAGATGCACGTGGACGGGTTCCGCTTCGACCTGGCCACGGTGCTGGGGCGCACGGGCGAGGGCGGCTTCGACCGGAACGCGGCGATGTTCCAAATCATCCACCAGGACCCGGTGCTCAGCCGGGTGAAGCTCATCGCGGAGCCGTGGGACGTGGGGCTCGGCGGGTACCAGGTGGGCGGCTTCCCGGCCCCGTGGCGCGAGTGGAACGGCAAGTACCGGGACGCGCTGCGCCGCTACTGGAAGGGCGATGAGAACCTCGCGTCGGAGATGGGCTACCGGCTGACGGGCAACGCGGACCTGTACGCGGAGGCGCGGCGCAAGCCGCAGGCGAGCATCAACTTCGTCACCGCGCACGACGGCTTCACGCTGCACGACCTCGTCACGTACAGCCACAAGCACAACGAGGCCAACGGCGAGCACAACCGCGACGGCGCGGATGACAACCAGTCGTGGAACTGCGGCGTGGAGGGCGAGACGGACAAGGCGGACGTCGTCGCCCTGCGCGAGCGGCAGAAGCGCAACCTCCTGGCGTCGCTCTTCCTGTCCACCGGCGTGCCGATGATTGTCTCCGGCGACGAGATGGGCCGGACGCAGGGGGGCAACAACAACGCGTACTGCCAGGACAATGACTTGTCCTACGTGGACTGGAACCTGGACGAGCGGCGCCAGAAGCTCCTGGAGTTCACGCGCCGGCTCATCCACTTCCGGCACGGGCAGCCGGTGCTGCAGCGCCGCCGCTTCTTCAAGGGCGCGCACCTGTGGGACTCGGAGCACAAGGACCTGACGTGGTTCCGTCCGGACGGGACGGAGATGAAGGCGGAGGACTGGCAGAAGCCCTTCACGCGCTCACTGGCGTTCCTGCTGGGCGGTGACGCCATCCCCACGCCGGACGAGCGCGGCCAGCGCATCTACGGCGACGCGCTGCTCATCCTGCTCAACGCGCACCACGAGCCGGTGAGCTACAAGCTGCCCGCGGCGGCGCCGGGCCAGCGGTGGGAACTGGGGCTGTACACGGCCGATGACAACCGGGCCGCGGAGCCAGCACCGGCGAACGGGAAGTTCGAGCTGATTGGTCGCTCGCTGGCGGTGTTCCGTCAGGTGGAGACCTGAGCGAAGTGCATCGCGCGGATGACGATTGAGGCTCGCGTGGGTTCTTCTCCACGCGGGCCCCTGTCGTGTCTAGGCTCCGGGCATCATGTCCCGGGACGCGCAGGAAGACGGAGTGAGGCAGGTGTATGGGGAGATTGCCCCGGCCTACGAGGCGCTCTTCCCCGTGCTGCACCGGTACGAGGACCGCGTGGAGCGCTTCCTCGCGGAGGCGGTGACACCCGGGTGCCGCGTGCTGGACGTGGGCTGCGGGCCGGGCCTGCACACGCGCGGCCTGGACGCCTCCGTCCACGTGGTGGGCACGGACCTGTCCCCGGAGATGCTGGAGCTCGCCCGCCGCGCCCGCCCCGAGGGCGCGTGGCACCTGCACAGCTATCACCAGCCGATTCCCCAGGAGTGGGGTCGCTTCCACGTCGCGCTGGCCATCGGCTGCCTGGACTTCTGCGAGGACCTGCCGGGCATGCTCGGCCACCTCGCCGCCGCGCTGGAGCCGGGAGGCCGGCTGCTCTTCACCGTGCTGGAGCGGCGCCCCGGACTCGAAGGCCATGAAGCGGCGACCCGCGAAGTCCAGACGGCGGGCCCGGCGGTGGCGCTGCACCTCTACTCCTTCGAGGAGACCGCCCGCGCGGTGACGAACGCGGTCCTGTTGCCCCGGGCCTACGCCCACGCCCCCGGCTGGGTCCACCTCACGGAACAGCGGACCATGTGGTTCGGCTGGTGGGACGTGACGCGCCGGTGAGTCCTCCCGGCCCCCATTCCCAAAACACCGTGCGGGGTGGTACCCGTCGTGTCACCCGCCGTGTGGAGTTGGGGCGCGTGCGGGTGAACACAGAGGGGACCACCTTTGACATACAACCGTTCCAACCCGCGCCCGAGCCGCCTCGTGCTGGCCGCGCTGGTCCTTCCGCTCCTGCTCCTGTCCTGTGGTGACTCCTCCGACCCCGGAGGTGAGACCTGTCCCGGCGGCGTGGTGTGTCCGGAGGGTAGCCGCTGCGCCGCGAAGCAGCCGGTCTGCATCGTCACGAACTGTGGCGACGGCACCCTCCAGGCCGGTGAGGCCTGCGACGACGGCAACGTGCTCGACGGAGACGGGTGCAGCCGGGACTGCGCGTCCACGGAGGCCTGCGGCAACGGCAAGGTGGACGCCTCGGCCGGCGAGGTCTGTGACGACGGCAACACGGTGAATGGAGACGGCTGCTCCGCCAACTGCCGCTCCAGCGAGACGTGTGGCAACGGCTTCGTGGACACCGCCTCCGGCGAGGTGTGCGACGACCGGAACACCCGCTCCGGTGACGGCTGCTCCGCCGACTGCCTCTCCAACGAGACGTGCGGCAACGGCATCGTGGACCTCGCGGCCGGAGAGCGCTGCGATGACGGCAACACGGTGGAAGAGGACGGCTGCTCCGCCAACTGCCGCTCCAGCGAGCTGTGCGGCAATGGCATCGTGGACACCTCGGTGGGCGAGGTCTGCGATGACGGCAATACTCAATCGGCCGATGGCTGCTCCTCGGACTGCCTCTCCCTGGAGACGTGCGGCAACGGCATCGTGGACACCGCCGCCAACGAGGCCTGCGACGACGGCAACACGACGGCGGGCGATGGCTGCGCCGCGGACTGCCGCTCCAACGAAACGTGTGGCAATGGCGTGGTGGACACCGCCGCCGGCGAGGTCTGCGACGACGGCAACACAACGGCGGGCGACGGGTGCTCCGCGGACTGCCAATCCAACGAGACATGCGGCAACGGCATCGTGGACAGGGCGGCGGGCGAGCTGTGCGACGACAGCAACACGACGGCGGGCGACGGCTGCGCCGCGGACTGCCGCTCCAACGAGCTGTGCGGAAACGGCGTGGTGGAAGTCGCGGCCCACGAGGTCTGCGATGACGGCAACACGACGGCGGGCGACGGGTGCTCCGCGGACTGCCGCTCCAACGAGACGTGCGGCAACAACGTGGTGGACGGCTCCGTCGGCGAGGCCTGCGATGATGGCAACACCGTCAATGAGCAGTCCTGCCCGTATGGTCAGCCCTCCTGCCGGGCCTGCGATGCGACCTGCCGGCACGTCCTGGAGCTCACGGGCCTGTACTGCGGCGACAACGTGGTCAGTGGCGTCGAGGTCTGCGATGACGGCAACTCCACCACCGAGGACACGTGCCCCTACGGGCAGACCTCCTGCCGGGTCTGCGATGCGACCTGCACCCAGGTGCTCACCCGGAGCGGCCCCCACTGTGGCGACGGCGTGCGCAATGGCCCCGAGACCTGCGACGACGGCAACACCACCAACGAGCAGTCCTGCTCGTACGGCACGAGTTCCTGCACGACCTGCAACGCCACGTGCACCGCGGTCCTCGAGCTGACGGGGCCCTACTGTGGTGACGGCGTGCTCAGTGGCCCCGAGGTCTGCGACGACGGCAACAACGTGAGCGAGACGGAGTGCCCCTATGGTCAGCAGCGCTGCACCCTGTGCAACGCACAGTGCGATGGGCTCATCTCCCGGACGGGCGCCTGGTGCGGCGACGGCGTGAGGAACGGCCCCGAGGCCTGCGACGACGCCAACGCCAACGCGTGCGGCGCCTGCGATGCGACGTGCACCGTGTCCCAGCTCGCCGCCGCGCGCGGCAGCATCACCGCCGTGCCGGCAACGGACCTCCGCGATGCTGAAACCTTCACCCTCCGGGATGGAATCAACCCGCCGGTCATCTTCGAGTTCGATCGGAACGGCACCACGCAGCAGGGGCGCGTGCCTGTCCCCTACACCTCGGGACTGACCGCCAACGAGGTCGCCACGGCCATTCGCGAGGCCATCAACGGCACGGCCTCCCTGGACATCACCGCCACCCGGACCAACGCCACGGTGAACCTGGAGAATGACCACCAGGGCAGCATGGGCAACCAGACCCTCGACGAGAACGTGGCGAACCCCACCTTCCGGGTGACGGCGATGTCTGGCGGCTTCGGCCGGGACTGCCCCGAGGGCACGCGCTGCACGCAGGACGCGGACTGCGACCTTGCCCTCGTGTGCGGCCCCGGCGGCACCTGCTCGCCCCTCTGAGCGCGCACAGGGACTCCCACCCCCTTGATCCGGGCTCGCCATCGTGTGGATGGCGGGCCCGTGGCCCCCCGCCGGGGGAGCAGGCGTCCCCACCGCGAGCCATGTGTCTCGCGGCGGAGTCCACCCCGGATACCTAGCTTCCCGAAGGCGCGGGGAGCGTCCGGCCCGGGCATACGTCATGGGCATGGCCCCCGCGAGTCACGGACTCACGGAGGAAGCGCACATGGCCGGGCGGGCGACTTCGAAGGCTGCGGGTGCGTTGGGACTATTGGCGGGCGCGGGGCTGGCGCTGTCGGCCGCGACGCGACGGGCTCGGCGCATCGACCTGCGCGGGCGCGTGGTGCTGATTACCGGCGGCGCACGCGGCCTGGGCTTCGCCATCGCGCGCGCGTTCCTCCAGCGAGGCAGCCGGCTGGCCATCTGCGGCCGTGATGGTGACAAGGTCGCCCAGGCCGTGGAGGCGCTCCGGCGCGAGGGCGGCGACGTGTTCGGCGCGGCCTGCGACACGAGCAACCCCGAGCAGGTCCGCGGGTTCGTCGACCAGGTGCTCGCGCGCTTCGGCACCATCGACGTGCTCGTGAACAACGCGGGCCAGTGCTTCGTGGGGCCGGCGGCCCAGCTCGAGGCGGAGACGGTGGAGAAGGCGCTGCGAGGCATCTTCTGGCTGCAGTTCCACCCGACGATGGCCGTGCTGCCGCACATGCGCACCCGCCGCTTCGGGCGCATCGTGAACATCACGTCCATCTCCGGGAAGCTCCCCGTGGCGCACCAGGCGGCGTACACCCTGGGCAAGTACGCGGTGACGGGCTGGTCGGAGACGCTCGCCATCGAGCTGGCCCGGGACGGCGTGCACGTCAGCACCCTCACGCCACCGCCACTGCGCAACGGCGCGCCGATGCACGTCCACTTCAACGGGGCCAGGGAGGGCGAGTTCATCTGGTTCACCCGCATCCTCACCTCGCGGCTGGCGACGACCACCGCCGACCGCGTGGCGCGCGTCGTCGTCGACGCCGCCGAGCACGGCGACCGGGAGCGGACCATCACGCCCCTGTCGTGGCTCGGAGCGCGGGTGCAGGGCCTCGCGCCGAACCTGATGACGTGGTTCATGACGCAGGTGGAGCGCTTCCAGCCGCCCCCGGGAGCCCCCGGTGAGCGCTCTCCGATGCGCCCGGGCCACGAGGTGGTGAACGGCAGCCAGGACCCGCGCGTCCATGCGCTGGCGGCCACGGCGCGCGCGGACGAGGAGCAGTACCTGCCCGGTCAGGCTTGACGGTGGGGCCGCGTCCCTGCTGGCGTGACTGGCCCTATGACACCCCGACAGGTCCTGGAAGCCTGGCTTCAAGCCTTCAACGCGGCGGATGTGACGAAGCTCGCATCCCTGTATCACCGGGATGCCGTCAACCATCAGGTCGCCAACGAGCCTGTCGTGGGGCAGGACGCCATCCGGGCCATGTTCGAGGGCGAGTTCGCCCAGGCCGAGATGGTCTGCATCCCCGAGAACATCTTCTGCGACGGCGAGTGGGCCATCCTCGAGTGGAAGGACCCCCAGGGCCTGCGCGGCTGCGGCTTCTTCCACGTCCAGGACGGGAAGATTCGCTTCCAGCGCGGCTACTGGGACAAGCTCTCCTTCCTGCGGCTCCACAACCTGCCGATTCCGAGCCGGTAGCGCCCACGAGCGGGTGTGAGCCATTCATGCCCCCTTCATGATGACTCCATGAAGATGTGCTCGCGCCGCGCTGGATAGCGTGGCGCCATGCTCCTCTTCGGACTCGGATGGGTGGCGACGAGCCTCGTCCACGCCACCACGGAAGCGCCCATCACCGCGGTCACCGTCTACAGCGACCGGGCCCGCGTGGTGCGCACCGCCACGCTCGGTGTCTCCGGCACGCAGCGCGTGGAGCTGCCCCGCCTGCCGCTCCTCGTGGACCCGGAGTCCATCCGCGTCGAGGCGCAGGGCGCCGAGGTCTCCTCCGTGGACGTGCGTCCCGCCAGCGCCCCGCCCTTCCCCCAGAAGGAGGCGCGCAAGCTCCTCGACACGCTGGACCGGCTGGATGACTCCATCGCCCGCGTGGAAGCGGAGCGCGCGGCGCATGAGGCCCAGCTCGCCGCGCTCCGTCGCGTCCAGCCGGTGATGCCGCGAAATGACGACGACAGTCCCTCCACGCCAGTCGACTTCGGGCCCCTGGCCCCCGCGACGTGGGGCCCCTCGGCCACCTTCCTCGTCGACAACATCGCGAAGCTGGAGTCGCGCATCCGCGCGCTGACGGAGCAGGCCTCGGCGCTGGGCGCGGAACGGACGGAGCGGCTCGCGGAGGCGGGGAACCTCGGCGCGCAACCCCGGAGGCCCGGCATCGAGGTGGCCGTCACCCTGGCCGGCAATGGACCGGCGAAGGTGCAGCTCTCCTATCTCGTGCCCCAGCGCGTGCGCTGGTATCCGCGCTACGAGCTCCAGCTCCAGCCGGAGCAACGGCGCGTGCAGGTGGCCCTCTCCGGCCGCGTCAGCCAGGACACGGGCGAGGACTGGGAGGGGGCGAAGCTCACGCTCAGCACCGCCCTGCCCTCCAACGCCACCGCGCTGCCCAAGCTCGCCACGTGGAAGATTGGCACCAGCGAGCGCTTCATCCCCGAGCCCCAGGCGCGCGAGGAGTCCGCCAGTCCGCCTCCGCCCCTGCCGCCTCGCGCTCCCGAGCCGGACCTGGAGCAGGAACTGCGCGGCCAGCTCCTGGCCCGCGCGGGCAGGTCCGCGGAGGCTCCCGCGCCGGTGGCCTCCAGGCCACCCGCTCCCTCGCGGTCGCAGGCCGCCTCCCCCAACCCGTCCAGTACCATCCTCGGCACCGTCATCGACGCCGCGAGCCGGCAGCCCGTGCCCGACGTCGTCGTCACCGCGACGACCCCCAATCTCCAGGGAGAGCAGGTCGTCGTCACGGATGCCGTTGGCAACTACCGCATCCCCCAGCTTCCGTCCGGCGTCTACACGCTTCGCTTCGAGAAGGAGATGTTCAAGCCCTATGCCCGCTCCGACGTCCAGCTCCGCTCCAACCGCACCATCCGGGTGAACGTGGAGCTGCTCCCCGAGTCGCTCGGCGAGGTCGTCGAAATCACGGGCAGGCCCCCCACCATCAACGTGGGGAGCACCACCGCGGGCGTGAGCGTCTCGGAGGAACTCGTGCGCTCGATTTCCACCCACTCGAATCCGTCCGAGCCCGTCATCGACTCCTTCGTGGGCCTCGCACCGCCGCCCGGCTGGCAGCCGCCCCAACTGGAGGCGAATCTCCCCGCGTCGCTCGCGGGCGGCTACGACCTGGCCTTCACCGCGCCGCGCCTGGAGACGGTGCGCAGCGGCCAGGGGGAGCGCACCATTCCCCTGCTCGTCGAGTCCTGGCCGGTGCAGGTGGAGCGCCAGGTCTTCCCCGCGCTCGCGCCGGACGCGTACCTCGTCGCCCAGCTGAAGAGCCCGTCTCGCGGCGTGCTGCCCGGCGGCGAGGCCTCCCTCTTCGTCGGCGCGGACCCGGCCGGCACCGCCACGCTGGACCTCGTCGTCCCCGGCGAGCCCTTCACCCTGCCGCTCGGCGTGGACCGCTCCGTGCGCCCCGCGCGCAACGTGCGCCTCGTGCAGTCCCAGGAGGGCCTCATCTCCAAGGACGACGTCAACACGTACGAAGTCACGCTGGAGGTGCCCAACCCGTACGCCTTCCCGCTGCAGGTGCGCGTGGTGGACCAGTGGCCGCTCAACCAGGACGGCAAGGTGGAGGTGAAGTGGGTGCGCACCACGCCCGCCGCGCAGTCGGACGAGAAGACCGGCGAGCTGCGCTGGGACCTCGTGGTGCCGCCGTCCAGCAAGAAGACCGTCTCCTTCGAGTACTCCCTGCGCCGTCCGAAGGACTGGCGCCTGCTCCAGAGCCCGTGAGGACGCACCCATGCCCTTCCTGCCCATGACCCTCGTGGCGCTCGCCACCACGTCGCAGATTTCCTCCGTCGTCATCTACCCGGACCGCGCGCAGGTGACGCGCGCGCAGACGGTGACGTGCACCCGCGCCACCACCGCCACCTTCGAGCACATTCCTCCGGCCGCGGCCCCGGAGAGCTTCCGCGCCCGCGCCACCAACGCCACGCTGGAGGGCCTCACCGCCGAGACACGCACGCGCGAGGCGGAGGTGGCTCCCGAGCGCGCGAAGTGGGAGACCCGCGCGCTGGAGCTGGAGCGGGAGCTGCACGCGCTGGACCTGGCGGCGAACCAGGCGAAGGACCTGGAGCGGCTGTCGCAGGGCTTCACCGAGGTGGCCGTCTCCCGCGTCACCCGCGAGCTGACCGGCGCGAAGCCGGACGTGCGTGTCTGGGGGGCGGCCTTCGACTCGGCGCTGGCGGTGCGCCTGCGCGCGGTGAAGGAGGCGCGGGACGTGGCGGAGAAGCAGCGCGCGGTGCAGCAGCGGCAGGCCGAGGCGGACGCGGAGCTGGCGCGCCTGAATGCCCTGGCCGAGCGCAGCGAGCAGCGCGTGGAGGTGCGCCTGTCCTGCCCGGAGGGCACGCAGGTCCGCGTGGAGCTGACCTACCTGGTGGGCGGCACGTCCTGGGAGCCGCTCTACGAGGCGCGGGCGGAGGAGGGCGCGGGAATCGTGGAGCTGACGTCGCTGGCCACGGTGCGCCAGCAGACGGGCGAGGACTGGGCGGGGGCGAAGCTGTTCCTCTCCACGGCGCAGCCGCGCCAGGACGCCACGCCGCCCGAAGTGACGCCGCTGTACGTGTCGGCCGAGAAGAAGATGAAGGAGCGCAAGGTGCTGGTGCGGCGCGAGGAGCAGCAGCAGCACGCCGAGGCCGGCGTCGCGGGGGAGGACGCGGAGGGCCAGGGGCTGAGCGTCTCGTCGCAGGGATTGTCGGTGCAGTGGGAGGCCCAGGAGGCAACGCGGGTGCCGGGAGACGGGAGCGCGGTGCGGGTGCGGCTGGGGCGGCACCGGCTGAAGGCGAACCTGTCCTGGCGCACGGTGCCCAAGCTGCACCCGGTGGTCTTCCGGGTGGCGCGACTGGCCAACACCACGCCGTTCCCGCTGTTGCCCGGTCCGGTCAGCCTCTTCCGGGACACGGGCTTCCTGGGGCATCAGCGGCTGGAGCGCGTGGCGAAGGGGTCGCCGTTCGAGCTGACGTTCGGGCTGGAGGAAGGCCTGCGCGTGAAACGCACGGTGGTGGAGGAGGTGCAGAAGCCCAAGGGCCTCTTCGGCGGCAAGCAGCGCTTCCGCTACGCGTACCGCTTCCAGCTCACCAACCACCGCGCGCGGCAGGAGACGGTGGAGCTGTCCGAGCACGTCCCCGTCTCCGAGCTGGAGGACGTGAAGGTGGAGCTGGAGCCGGAGTCCACGGCCGGCTACACGCTCGCCGCGGAGGATGGCATCGCCACGTGGAAGGTGGCGCTGGCACCAGGGCAGGAGCGCACCGTGGACCTCGTCTTCCACGTGGACGCGCCCTCCAGCTACGACACGGGTGGGCTGTAGGCGCGGGCTACCGCTTGCAGCAGATTCCCCCTTCGTCACCGAACTCGAGGCTTCCGAGCTGCTCCCGCCCGTCGGGGCACCCCTCCCTGTGGGTGCTCCCGTCTCCCGGGTCCCCAATCGCCTCGCCGCCCCGGGCGATGCACTCCTCGGGCGTCAGCAACTCGCCGGGCCGCTCTTCCGGCTCGTCGTCTCCGCAGGCCACCGCTCCCACGCCCACGGCCAGGATGACTGTCATGGCTCTCCACCCCATTCGTGCATGCCTCCTCTTGCGGGTTCACGCACGGACATTGCAGTCGATATGCCATGGGCGCCCCCCGACGGACGACGCGCGCGGGGTGGAGCACGGTCTCTCAAGAGTCTGATGGCGCATGGTGGAAATCCGGCGCTCGGAGGGAGGGAGGCCTCGGCGCTTTTCATCATCCGGCCCGTCGTGTACCTCCGGCGGCATGATGACCTTCCATTCCCGTTTCCGACTCCCGCTCTGCGCCGTGCTCCTGCTCGGCACCGCGTGTGCATCCACTCCGGACCGTGCCGCGCCAGACGCCACCCAGCAGCAGGCTGTAGGTCCCAGCGAGTACACGGTGGCCGAGGACATCCACGTGCGCCGGCTCGCGCCCGGCGTGTGGCTGCACACGACGCTGGGGGGCGCGGACTACAACCACTACCCGGCGAACGGGCTGCTCGTCGAGGACGGCGAGGGGACGCTCCTGGTGGACACGGGGTGGAACGCGCGGCACGCGGAGCAGTTGATGACCTGGGCACAGGACACGCTGCGCCGTCCGGTGCGCGCGGCCGTGGTGACGCACTTCCACGAGGACCGGACCGGGGGCGTGCCGGCGCTCGTGGCGAAGGAGATTCCGGTGTACGGGCTGGAGCACACCGCGAAGCTCGCGACGGAGCGGGGCCTTCCCGTGCCCCGGCACACCGTGGCTCCGGCGCAGACCCTGGGCGCCGTGGAGGTCTTCTTCCCCGGTGCGGGGCACGCGCCGGACAACGTCGTGGTGTTCCACCCGGACAGTGGCGTACTTTTCGGGGGCTGCTTCGTGAAGGATGTCGAGGCGAAGGACCTGGGCAACGTCAGGGACGCGGACGTGGCGGGGTGGCCCGCCAGCCTGGAGCGCACGCGTGAGCGCTTCCCCGGCATCCGGGTGGTGGTGCCCGGCCATGGCGCACCCGGCGGCCTGGAGCTGCTGAGCCACACGGGGACGCTGCTTCGCTGAGCTTCTCCACGAGTTCTCCACAGTGGGTGACTCGGCGCGCCGTGCTCCCGCGCCGGTTCACTCCGCATGGAAGAGTGAAGGCTGGGGAGAGCATCCGCGTGTCCCGGGCGTGGAAACGCGGGGCGTCGTGCTCAGGTTGCTCTACCCGGTGAGAGGCCGTGAGCGTTGAGCAGCGCACATGGGGTGGGTCACTCCGTGCTCGCCTGTCTGCCCTTGTTCGTTGGGCCAAAGACATATCAACCCTTCGGGGCGACCCGAGTGAATGGGCCGCCGATCTCACCGTCCCTACCCTGCGCGCTGAAAGAGCGCGGGCCGGACGGTTGACGGTTGGGGATGGAGGGCTGACATGAAACGTGTGGCGGCGGTGGTGGTGCTCGCGATGACGGTGGGCGGTTGCACTGCGTCGAGGATGGAGCAGAGGAACGGCTGCTGGGTGCGTCAGGTCCGCAGCTTCCCTTCATCGGTCAAGGAAGAGATTGGCCCCTGTGCGCGGCCGACGCCGGTCTGGTCCGAGGACCGGCTGACGCGGCTGGTGCAGGAGTGCGTGATGCATGCGGACTACCGCTGGCAGAGCAGCGCGCTGGTGGCGTGGAACCGGGGCGACACGCTGCCGGAGCGTGAGCCGGAGGAGAAGGTGCTCACGGCGTGCATGGCCCGGGCGGAGACGGTGCTGAACGCGGAGAAGGGCGCGGTGGAGCAGCGCCTGAGCGAAGTCTCCCAAGAGCGCGACCTGCTCAAGGCCAACCTGGAGAAGGAGCGCGAGGCGTATCAGGCGAGCATCGACAAGGTGCGTGCCAAGCACGACGCGAGCCTGGAGCAGGCCCGGGCGCAGCATGACGAGCACATGGCGCGAGCGCGGGACCAGATGCACGAGAGCAACGGCCGCCTGACGGAGGTGCTGGGCGAGGCGGCGAAGAAGCCGGCACCCGCGGCGATTGCCACGGCGACCTCTTCGTCCACCAGCGAGGGCAAGGCGAACACGCAGAGCGACTCGCTGGCGCGGGGGGACTCGGCGTCACGGGGTGATTCGAACTCGTCGTCGCGGAGGGATTCGTCGTCTCGGAAGGACTCGACGACGCGGGGGCCGACGGTGGCGAAGCCGACGTCCGGAGCACCGCTGCCCATGTGCCCGCCGCCCTCGGTGGCGAAGCAGGTCCGGGCGGACGCGAGCAGGCAGGAGCCGGCCGGCGCGGAGGAGCCCATGACCTGCAATCCGCAGAAGCCCGCTGAGTCCTTCGAGCCGGCACCGGCCGTGCAGCCGGTGCTGGCGACGCCCTCCGAGCAGACCGCGAAGGCTCCGACGCCGCTCAAGCCCGACGGAGAGCAGCCCGGCTCGGCGGAGTAACCGCGGCTGAGACAAAGACGGCCCTCCTCATCACGTGAGGATGAGGAGGGCTACGCTCGTGGGGAGCCGCTCAAACGCGATTGACGACGGTATCTCTGTCTTCAGGCGAATAGCTCTGAAAGGCGGGGATGACACCTGAGTCGAAGTATCCGGGCGTCCGCAGCACCGCCTCGAACTTCAGCGGGAACAAGTCCTCTGCTTTCTTCCCCAGCGCCTTGTAGTGACTGGCCAACTCCTTCCGAGTGGGCTGGGCCATGCCAAACCAGAACCCCACCTGCTTGGGTCCGCACGCGATGGCGGGCTGCAGCGCACCCGGCTCGTTCTCCGGCCCGGGGGTGCAGTGGCCGATGAACTCGGAGCCGTCTTTCGCCAGGAAACGTGCCTTCACGACCAGCAGTCCATGACGTGGAAGCGGCGCACTCAGGTCCGGACGCGGGCGCACGGTGGCCTCATCCTGCCCTTCGACTCCCTCCTCGTCCGAGGCGAACTCCCAGACCGGGCAGCGCTCCAGGTCTTCAGGAGTCAGCTCATAAACCTGCTTGCGAATCTTCTGCTGCTTGGATGCCTTCTTCGGCATGACAGCCCTCCTCGCAACGTTGGCCTGTTGATACCCACCGCCACAGGTAGCCATCCTACACCTGTCAGGCCCCGCCCCACCTCCGCGTCCCTGCGAACTGACGGAATCCAGAGGTGCCACGGGGCTGTCCCCGGGCTCCCGCGTCTGGCCGTGGGCGCTCTGCGTTCACGCACCGGACAGGGTGTCCCCGGGTCCATTGCTCGCGGTGGCTCCCTCACATCGGGCCGTCCGGCCGGACCGCCGTGAGGTCCACCGAGCAGACTCCACCGTATGGGGTCTTCTCAGAACTAGCTCAACCGGGAAGAGCACAAGATTGCCAATCTTGAGGTTGGAGGTTCGAATCCTCCGTTCTGATCCGATCTGAAAAATCGGTCATCCACCAGGGAGCCCTACCCGGAGCTGACGCGAGCGCCGGCCCGCCCCTTCCACCTCTCCCGCGGTGACGCCCGGCCGTCCGCCAGGGCGACAGGTCCACCCCGAGCCGTCAGCGGGCGCACCTGCCGCCGTCCGTGGACAGTCACGGCCCATCAGCGCGAGTGGACCGGAAGCGGTCAGGGCATGCAGTCGGCGCTTCACGTCCGTGAAGGGCGGGGCTCTCACTTTTCAGCAGTACCCGGGACCACCCTCGGTCCCGGTCTCAGTGGCTCCCCCAAAGCGGGGAGAAGGGAGGTGCGCGATGAGCATCATGCGTGTGGATGTCGGGCAGAACGAGCGGGCTTTCGTCCTCGTGGACGAGCAGCCGGCGCGCTACCTCGTGCCCGGCCGGTACTGGCTGGTCTACCCCTTCCGCAAGGTGCGGCTCGTGCGCGTGAGCACCGAGCAGCCCCTCGCCAACCTCGACACCGCCCTGCTCGGCCTCGTGCCCGAGGCGGACCTCCAGGTGGTGGAGCTCGGCGCCGACGAGCGCGCCGTCCTCTTCCACAAGGGCCGCCCCGTGCGCTGGCTCGGCCGCGGTCAGCACCAGGTGTGGACGGTGGAGCGCATCCCCGGCCGCGCCCTCGTGCCCGCCGCGCCCTCCGTGCGCGTGGAGCGCGTGGACACCTCCGGCGTCGCCACCGCGCCGCTGCGTGACGACGTGCGCGCCCTCGTGCCCGCCAGCGACTACGTCGAGGCCACCGCCGCCGAGGGCAGCGTCGTGCTGCGCTACGTGGACGGCTCGCTGGACGCCGTGCTCCCCGCCGGCCGCCACGCGGCGTGGACGGTGGCTCGCAAGGTGCAGCTCGCCCTCATCGACCTGCGTGAGCGCCTGCTCCACGTCACCGGCCAGGAGGTCATGACGAAGGACCGCGTCACCCTGCGCCTCAACCTCTCCGCGGCCTTCCGCGTCGCCGACGCGCGCCGGCTCGCGGTGGTGGCCCGGTCGCCGGATGACGTCCTCTACCTCGCCATGCAGCTGGCGGCGCGCGAGGCCGTGGCGGAGCGCACGCTCGACGAGCTGCTCGCCTCCCGCGAGGCGGTGGCCGAGAACCTCTACGCCGACGTGAAGGGCCGCGCCGAGACGGTGGGCCTGGAGTTGCTGCGCTTCGGCATCAAGGACGTCGTCCTGCCGGGTGAGATGAAGGAACTGCTCAACCGCGTCATCCAGGCCCAGAAGGAGGCCGAGGCCAACGTCATCCTCCGCCGCGAGGAGACCGCCGCCACCCGCTCCATGGCGCAGACGGCCAAGGTGCTGGCGGAGAACCCGCTCCTGGTCCGCCTCAAGGAGCTGGAGGCCTACAAGGACCTGGCGGCCAAGGTCGGCCAGGTGCACCTGGTGCTCGGCGAGGGCGCCGTGCCCACCCTGCAGCTGAAGGGCTCCTGACCTGACGTGTCATGCAAGGGCCTCCGGGGAACACGCCCCGGAGGCCCTTCGCGCGTCACCGACT
Source organism: Pyxidicoccus fallax (assembly GCF_012933655.1). GTDB lineage: Bacteria > Myxococcota > Myxococcia > Myxococcales > Myxococcaceae > Myxococcus > Myxococcus fallax. The sequence goes on from NZ_JABBJJ010000020.1 coordinate 65,916, forward strand.
GACTCGCGAATCAATCTCGGGTAGCGTCGCGCCTCCCACCCTTGACGAGGAGCCCGCGATGACGTCTTCGAGCCACTACGTCCCCCACCTGCGCGACATCGAGTTCAACCTCTTCGAGTTCCTCGACATCGGCCACACGTCGCTGGGCCGAGCGCCCTTCGGGGACCTGGACGAGACGGCCGCGCGGCAGATGCTGCAGACGTTCGCCCAGCTGTGCACGAACGAGCTGGCGGCCAGCTTCGACGAGTCCGAGCACAACCCTCCGAAGCTGGAGGGCGGCAAGGTGACGCTGCCGCCGGGCCTGAAGAAGGCGATGGGCGCCTTCTACGACGCGGGCATGCACCTACTGGAGCAGCCGACGCACCTGGGCGGCCTGGGCGCGCCGCCGTCGCTCGGCTGGGCGACCTTCGAATTGCTGGCGGGCGCCAACGCGTCGCTGGCCTTCTACACGCTGGGCAACCTGCTCGCGCGCATCATCGACCGGCTGGGCACGGACGCGCAGAAGCGCCGCTTCCTGCCGCACATGGTGGAGCGGCGCTGGAGCGGCTCCATGGTGCTCACCGAGCCGGACGCCGGCAGCGACGTGGGCGCCGCGCGCACGAAGGCGCGCCACGTGGGCGGCGAGGTCTGGGAGATTGAAGGCGTCAAGCGCTTCATCACCAACGGCGACTCGGACATGGCCGACAACATCATCCACATGGTGCTGGCGCGGCCGGAGGGCGCGGGGCCGGGCACCAAGGGCCTGTCGCTGTTCGTGGTGCCCAAGTACTGGGTGAACGAGGACGGCAGCCTCGGCGAGCTCAACGGCGTGGAGTGCACCAAGCTGGAGAAGAAGATGGGGCTGAAGGGCTCCGTCACCTGCGAGCTGACGTTCGGCGACGGGAAGCCGGCGCGCGGCCTGCTGCTGGGCGAGGTGCACGACGGCATGCGGCAGATGTTCTACGTCATCGAGCAGGCCCGCATGGCGGTGGGCGTGAAGTCCATGGCCACGCTGTCCGCCGGCTACGAGCGCGCGCTCGCCTTCGCGAAGGACCGGCTCCAGGGCGCGGACCTGATGCAGGCCCGCGACAAGACGGCTCCGCGCGTGCCCATCTTCCGCCACCCGGACGTACGCCGGATGCTGATGGCGCAGAAGGCCCACGCGGAAGGGATGCGCGCGCTGTGCCTCTTCACCGCCGCCATCCAGGACGGCGTCGAGCTGAAGGGCGGCCACCGCGCCACCGAGGCCGGGGAGCTGGACGCGCTCAACGACATGCTGCTGCCGCTGGTGAAGGGCTACTGCTCGGAGAAGGCGTACGAGATGCTCGCGCTGTCGCTGCAGGTGCACGGCGGCTCGGGCTACCTGACGGACTACCCGGTGGAGCAGTACATCCGGGACCAGAAAATCGACACGCTCTACGAGGGCACCACGCACATCCAGGCGCTGGATTTGTTGATGCGCAAGGTGGCGCGTGACGGCGGGGCGACGCTCCAGGGACTGCTGGGCCAGATTCGGGAGACGGCCGAGGGCAGCGGCGGCGGCAAGGAGCTGGAGGCCGAGCGCGCCGCGCTGGGCCGGGCGCTGGGCGACGTGGAGACGATGCTCGGCACGCTGATGGGCAAGCTGGGCGAGTCCGTCTACCACGTGGGCCTGCAGGGCAACCGCGTGCTGATGTCCGTGGCGGAGCTGGTCATCGGCTGGCTGCTGGTGCGCCACGCGCAGGTGGCCCTGGAGCGGATGAAGAGCAACCCCGGCGACAAGGCCTTCTACGTGGGCAAGCTCGCCAGCGCCCGGTGGTACTGCCACGAGGTGCTCCCCGGCCTCGCCCACGCCGCCCGCATGGTGGAGGCCGGCAACCTGGACCTGATGGAGGTGCCGGAGGAGTCGTTCTGACGGGACGCCCCGGGGCTGCCCGCGCGGTGAGGGCGGGCCGCCGGCCCCGATGCGGTGCTGGAGGAATGATTCCTCCACGGTGACGTGCTGTCCCCCGGCCGCACCGTGGCCGGGGGAAGACACGCGGAGCCCCCGGGTGTGGTGCGAGAGCCCGCATCCCCGCGTCCTCACGGGGGCCGGAGCGCTGGCCCGGGGTTCGCAATGGGAGGGGACGTCATGCTCTCCGCCCTCTCCATCGCCGCCGCCCTCGCCCTCTCCTCTCCCGCCACGCAGGAGGGGGCCGTGTACGAGCGGGTGCCCTTCGCCGGCCACCTCGTCGCCTGCACCTCGGAGGGCCTGGAGGTCCTCAGCTCCGAGGGCCAGCCGGTGCGGGTGCTGGGCGCGGAGGAGGGACTGCCGGGCACCTCGTGCCTCGCGCTGGAGGTCGCTGGGGAGCGGCTCTTCGCCGCCACCGACGTGGGCATCGTCTCCACGGACGACACCTTCACGCTGGAGCCCGTGCTCGACGTGAGCTGGCACACGCTGCCCGACGCCGAGGACGCGAGCACCGCCGAGTACGTGGAGCGCCTGGACCTGCTCGCGAAGGTGCTGCCCGCGGATGCCACGTACACGGTGCTGACCTCGCGCTACGCGGGCACGCTGGACGGACGCGTGCTGGAGCTGGGCACCGAGCGCGCGTGGACCGTCGCCGGCCCCGTGTGGCGCATCGACGAGGAGCCGCGGGGCGTGCAGGTCGCCACGGAGGACGGCGCGTTCTTCATCGACTCGTGGGGACGGCTGGCCTCGCGCTGAGCGCCCATGTGGGAGAGGAGCAAGCAGCCAAGCCCGTTCGCTGCACGGCGGGGCCCTTTGGCTGCACCGGCTCGGAGGTGCACCGGGTGCGGGCGTAGGATGGACCCGCCGTGGAATCCACCTCTCCCGCCGCGAGCCCCGCCCTGCCGTCCCCCGCCGTGACGCTCCGGCGCGAGCCCTCCGCGTCAGGGCTGTCCTCGCCGCGCCAATGGGCGCGCCGCCTGCTGCCGCTGCTGCTCATCTGGGCCGTGCCGGGCCTCATCTCCGCGAGCCAGAACTACTTCTACACCCAGGCCAAGGACCCCTCGTATCCCTTCAGCCGGGCGCTGCTGATGCAGTTCCTGCCCTGGGAGTACTGGGCGTTCGCCACCCCGCTCATCCTCGCCGTGGGACGGCGCTGGCGCTTCGAGCGCGGCACCTGGCTGCGTAGCCTCACCGTCCACCTTCCCGCCTTCTTCGCGTTCACCGTCCCCCACCTGCTCCTCGTCCACTCGCTCGGACGCCTCGCCGGGGACAAGTACTTCATCGACAACCCGCTGCCCCAGTTCCTGCCCACCATGATGGGCAAGTACTCCATCACCCACCTGTTGACCTACGGCGGCATCCTCTCCCTGGGCTACGCCCTGGAGTACCACCGCCGCTACCGCGAGGGAGAGCTGGCCCAGTCCCAGCTGGAGACACGGCTGGCCCACGCGCAGCTCGAAGCCCTGCGCGCCCAGCTCCATCCCCACTTCCTCTTCAACACGCTCAACGCCATCTCCGTCCTCGTGCGCAAGCAGGACACCGCCGGCTCCATCCGCATGCTCACCGGCGTCAGTGAGCTGCTGCGCATGGCCCTCAACAACACCGGCCGCCAGCACGTCCCCCTGCACGAGGACCTCGACTTCCTGGAGCGCTATCTCGACATCGAGCAGACCCGGTTCCAGGACCGGCTCCAGGTGTCGCGAGACATCGACCCCGCCACGCTCGGCGCGCTGGTGCCGAACCTCATCCTCCAGCCGCTGGTGGAGAACGCCATCAAGCACGGGCTCGCCACCCGCTCCGGTGCCGGACGCGTGGAATTGCGCGCCTCGCGGCAGGGCGAGCGGCTGGTGCTGGAGGTGCTCGATGACGGTCCCGGGCTCGCTCCCGGCTGGGAAGCGGCCTCCGGGTGCATCGGCGTGGCCAACGTGCGCGCCCGGCTGCGGCAGCTCTATGGGGACCGCCAGTCCTTCACGTTGGAGAACCGGCCGGAGGGCGGCGTGCGCGCGCGAATGGAACTTCCATTCCAGCCCGCCGCCGTGGAGGCGCCCGCGGCATGAACGCGACCGCATGCATCCGCACGCTCGTGGTGGACGACGAGCCGCTCGCCCGTGAGGGAGTGCGCCTGCTGCTCGCCAACGACCCGGAGGTCAGCGTCGTGGGCGAGGCGGGCAACGGACCGGATGCCGTGCGGCTCATCCGCGAGCAGCGGCCGGACCTCGTGCTGCTCGACGTGCAGATGCCCGAGCTGAACGGCTTCGAGGTGCTCGCCCGGCTGGCCCCTGGCGAGGTCCCCGCCGTCATCTTCGTCACCGCGTACGACCGCTATGCGCTGCGCGCGTTCGACATCCACGCGCTCGACTACCTCCTCAAGCCCTTCCGCGACGAGCGCTTCCATGACGCCGTCGCGCGCGCCAAGGCACAGATTCGCCAGGCTCGCATGTCGGACCTCAGCCAGCGGCTGCTGTCCATGATTTCCACCTACGGCGAGCGTGACAGCGTGCCCCCCGTGCCGGCGCCGGTGGCTCCCGCCGCCGCGCCCGAGCCGTGGGTGCAACGGCTCGCCATCCGCGATACGGGCCGGGTGGTGTTCCTCGACGTGGACGAAATCGAATACATCGAGGCCGCCGACTACTACGTGCAGATTCACGCGGGCGGGAAGGCGTACCTCCACCGCGAGACGATGCAGAGCCTGGAGGCGCGGCTGGACCCGGAGCGGTTCATGCGCATCCACCGCTCGGCCATCGTCAACTCTCGCCGCATCCGCGAACTGCGCAGCGAGGGGCGGAGAGACCTCGTCGTGGTGCTCACGGGCGGCACCGAGCTGCGCGTGGCCCGCAGCCACCGCGAGAAGTTCCAGCACCTGCGCTGAGCGACCTGGCGTACCGATTGGCCGCGCACCCTGCCGCGTTCGCCGCGTCTGAGTCAGGACGCGGATGGGACTTGCAGCGGAGTCGCCTCGGCTCTCCGGCCGACGCCAGTGGGAGCCCGCCTTGTCGGGCCCTGCCCGGAACGGAACCTCCATTCCGCGGGTCTCACCCACCAGGAGACGGGCTTCCCCGGCCTGACAGCCCCCTGGCCGCCCCACGGAACGGAACGTCCATTCCGCCTGCCAGGTCCGCCCCCCGGCCCCGTCGGACCCGCTTGCGTCCGGAATGGAGGCTCCCTTCCACATGAGCCTGTCGGTCCGCACCATTGCTCGCCTCTCCAACCAGTCGTGCCCGGACCGGAGGTTCCGTTGTGCCTCTCTGTCCCATTCGCTGCGCGAGCTGCCGCGTTCGCCGCACCTGAGCTGCCCTTTCGTGGCGCTGCTTTCCCCTCGGTCCCATTCGCTGCACGCAGTGCCTCGTTCGCTGCACGGGAGCGCGCGAGAAGCCACCTTCCGTCGCGCGGGAACGTCCTGTCCCGCTCGCCGCGGCCAGGGGCCCGTTCGCCGCACGCACGTCCCCATCGGCTGAACACTCCGCCGCCGCGCCGCTCGCGGGCGCATGGTGCTTTCCGTCACCCACGCCCACGGAGGCACCCCATGGTTCGCAAGTCCCTCGTTTCGTCGCTGCTCGCCGCCAGCCTGACGTTCGCTCCCGCCATCGCCCTCGCGGGTGAAGGCGCCGAGTGCCAGCAGGCGCAGATGAGCGCCCAGGCCGTCGTCGACAAGCACCTGAAGGCCCTGGGCGGCAGGGAGCGGCTGAAGGCCGTGAAGACCCTCCAGGTCACCTCCATCTCCAAGGAGGGCAACACCCTCACCCGCATGAGCATGCAGCGCGCGCGTCCCAACCTCATGCGCTACGACAAGGAGAAGGACGGCGTGACGTCGAGCAAGGCCTTCGACGGAACGCAGGGCTGGAGCGCCGAGGGCTCGGCGGCGCCGCAGCCGGTGGGCAAGGAGAAGAGCGCGATGATGGCCGAGGGTGCCGCCTTCGATGACGCCCTGCTGGACCCGAAGGCCCGGGGCACCACGCTGGCGCTGGACGGCGTGGAAGAGGTGAACGGCGCCCCCGCGTTCAAGCTGGTCCTCACCCGTGGCGCGAACAAGGAGACCCGCTTCATCGACCAGAAGTCCTTCCTGGAGGTGAAGCGCACCTCCGCCGGCATTCATGAGGGCAAGGCGTACAACAAGACGCTCTCCTTCTCCGACTACCGCTCCGTGGACGGCATCATGATGAGCCACCGCGTGCAGTGGGAGGGTGACGGCTCGAAGGGCGAGAAGGTCATCCAGAGCGCTCGCTACGACGCGCCCATCGACGCCGCGACGTTCAAGCTGGCCACCCCGCGGAGCTGAGACCTCCGAGCTGGAAGGGTGCTCCGGCACGGCCCGGCCGGAGCACCCTCCCCAGGCGCGGGTGCTCGTTCGCAAAGCACTTCATGCGTGCGGCGCTCGCGCCAGCACCAGACCTCTCGCGGCCCTGTCTCTCCTCCTGCTCTCACGTCCGCCGCATGGCAACCCATCTCCTCCTCCTGGCGCTCACCGCCGTAGCCATTCAATCCCCTCCGGTCGAGCCGCTCCCGGTCCCCGCGCAGCCCAGGATGGAGGACCCGATGCTCACGCCCGTCCCGCC
>NZ_JABBJJ010000210.1 GCF_012933655.1 Pyxidicoccus fallax
TCCCCGCCCCCTCCATCCCACCCTGTCGACCATTCTTAGACTCACTGGAGAGCCCTGACCGGGGCGTCTCGAAGGGGGAGCAGGGATGATGACAGCCGAGGCCAGCACCGAAGAGTACGGCCTCTCCGACTGGGCCCGGCAGTTCGATGTCATCGTCTGGACCGCCGACGCGGTGACGCTCCAGCTCCGGCACGTGAGCCCGACCGCCGCCGGGATTCTCGGCCATCCGCTGGAGCAGTGGTGGACCGAGGAGGACTTCCTCGCCAGGCACGTCCACCCCGAGGACCTTGAAGACGCGCTGGCCCTCTTCCTGGACCGCGCGCGCCGCCGGACCGAGCGCAGCGGCGTGCTCCGGTTCCTGGATGCGAACGGGCGGGCGCTCCCCTTTCTCACCAAGGTCCTCACGCTCGAACACGGCGAGGGCCATGCGCCCGAGCTGCGGTGCTTGATGGTGCGCCTGGAGCGGAACACCCGCGCCAGCCAGGAGTCGGAGCACTCGCACTCCCACCTGCGCGCCACGCTGGAGTCGACGACCGCTGAGCGGGATGCGCTCCTCCGCAAGGAGCAGGAAGCCCGGGAGCGCGCGGAGGCGCTGGCCCGGCGGCTCGCGGCCGGCGAGTCGCGCTTCCGCGGCATCTTCGAGTCTCCGCTCATCGGGCTCGTGCTCAGCGACAACCACGGCCGTGTCCTCCATGCCAACGATGCGTTCCTGCGCATCGTGGGCTACAGCCGTGAGGACCTGGAGGCGGGCCGCATCAACTTCATGGACATGACCCCACCGGAGTTCCACGCGGTGACGCGGCGGGCGATGGAGGAGATTGAAGCCCGCGGCGTGGCGAGCACCTTCGAGAAGGAATACGTGCGCAAGGACGGCTGTCGCGTGCCCGTCATGCTGGGCAGCGTCCGCCTGCCCGACCCGGACGAGAATGCCACCTTCGTCCTGGACCTGACCGAGCGCAAGGAGGCCGAAGCGGAACGCGAGCGCTTCTTCCGACTGGCGCCAGACATGTTCTGCATCGCCGGCATGGACGGCTTCTTCAAGCGGGTGAACCCGGCCTTCACGCGCATCCTGGGCTGGAGCGAGGAGGAGCTGCGCGCCCGGCCCTTCCTGGACTTCATCCACCCGGAGGACCGCGGCAGGGGCGAGGAGCAGCTGGAATCACTCAGGCGGGGAAACGCCGGCCCCGGTCTCACCGTGCGCGTCTCGTGTACGGATGGCGGATGGAAGTGGCTCCACTGGGCCGCCGTGCCCGTGCGGGAGACGGGCCTCATCTACGCCTCCGCGCGCGACGTCACCCAGCAGCGCAAGGCCGAGGAGCGGCTCGTGCTGGCCGAGCAGCGGCTGCGGACGGTCATCAACAGCGGACCGCTCGTCCTCTCCGTGCTCGACGCCGCTGGCCGCTTCGTCGTGTCCGAGGGCAAGGGGCTTCAGGGCCTGGGCCTCTCTCCGGGGCAGGTGGTGGGACGGTCCGCCCTCGACATGTACGCGAGCGAGCCCGCCGTGATGGAGTGCCTCCGCCGGGGACTCCAGGGAGAGAGCTTCTCCAGCATCGTCCGGTCCGCCGGTCTCACCTTCGAGGTGTTCTACCAGCCCGTCCTGAACGAGGCCGGCCGCGTCACCAGCCTCAGCATCGCGTCACTGGACGTGACGGAGCGCGTCCGGGTGGAGGCCGAGCGGGAGGAGCTCATCCGCCAGTTGATGCACGAGCGGAGCATCCTCCAAGCCGTCCTGCAGCAACTCCCGCACTCCGTCTACATTGCCGAAGCGCCCAGCGGAAAGCTCTACCTCGCCAACGCGCAGGCGGAGGCCCAGATTCGCGGCCCCGCGCAGCCCGCCAGGAACATGGAGGAGTACCGCGCCTATCCGGGCTTCCATGCCGATGGGCGGCCGTATGAACCCCACGAGTGGCCCCTGCCCCGTGCCATGGCCTCCGGGGTGCCGGTCATGGCCGAGGCCGTCCACGTCATCCGGGGCGACGGCAGCCGGGGCATCATCGAGTACAGCGCGACACCCGTGCGCGACGCGCGGGGCCGCATCACCCACGGCGTGGTGGTGGGCGTGGACGTCACCGCGCGCATGGAGGCGGAGCGCGAGCGGGAGCGACTCCTCGATGAGCTGAAGCTGGCGGTCAGCGCCCGCGACGAGTTCCTGGGCATCGCCAGCCATGAGCTCAAGACGCCGCTGACGCCCCTGGCCCTCAAGCTCGAGGCGCTCGCGCGCGCGGCCGGAGCCGAGCCGGAGTCCCCCCTGGCCCGGCGTCTCGCGTCCCACGTGGAGGTCATGCGGCGGCAGGTGAAGCGGCTCGCCGGCCTGGTGAACGACCTGCTGAATGTGTCGAACATCCGCGGGGGAAGGCTGGCCCTCACGCTCGAACCGCGGCAGTGCGACCTCGCGGCGCTGGTGCGAGACGTGGCCGGGCGCTTCGACACCGAGGTGAAGCGCGCGGGCTGTGAGGTCCGCCTGCACGCTCCCGCGCCGGTGCAGGGCGTCTGGGACAGCTCACGGTTGGAGCAGGTGGTCACGAACCTGCTGGCGAACGCCGTCAAGTATGGCCCCGGCCATCCGGTGATGGTGAGCGTGGAGGCGGTGGACGGGCGCGCGAGGCTGACGGTCCGAGACCGGGGCATCGGCATCGCGCCGGAGAACCTCCAGCGCATCTGGGGCAAGTTCGAGCGCGCGGTGTCCGAGCGCCATTACGGAGGACTGGGCCTGGGGCTCTACATCTCGCGGCAGATTGTCGAGGCCCTGGGCGGCACGGTGAGGGTCGAGAGCGCGCTCGGCCAGGGCGCCACGTTCATCGTCGAGCTTCCACTGCGGAGCGACGCGGCCCGCAGCGCCTGATGAGGCCCGACGCCCGTTCGAACCGCCGGTGTGCCGCGCCCCTCGGGAACCCCTTAAGACCGAGGGGAGGCAGCGCACGGGCCGCGTCGCGTGTGAACGCGAGCGCGTCTGCCCTGCACGCGCCACCCGCCGCACGGGAGCACCGACCGCGCGCGGTCCTCCTCGGAAGTGTCCAGGGGAACCCCGTGGCATGAAGCGTGCTCGGTGTGCCCGCGATGCGTGAGGTTGGCCCACGCACCTTGGAAGGCACACATTCATGAATGCACATGAGGACTCCTCGCGGCACCGCCGCGCGGCGTTGTTCGCTGTCGTCTGCGTCCTGGGGGCGGGTACCGGGGGGCTGACGGGCTGCAAGCAGGCGGAGCGCGTCCCGACGCCGGGCTCCGGCGGCGATGCCGTCACGGAAGCCCTGGACGCGGGCAGCGCGCCCGACGCGGGCGGCATCACCCTGAGCCCCACCATTCCGCCGGACGTGGACGTCCCCCAGGGCAATCCGACGCTGGCGGACCTGCAGCACGACTTCGACGCCTATTCGTGGAACACGTTCATCGCCATGAACTGGCCCGTGGGGGCCGACGGCGGCGTGGACACCTCGCAGAAGCCCGGCCAGCACGGAGACAACCCCACCGTGTGGGAGGGCTGGATGCCGTCCACGAGCATCTTCCTCCCGGGCGGCGCACCCCCGCCCGCCTGGGGCGCGCCTCCCATCCTTCCTCCCATCTGCCAGGGCAAGCTCCAGCCCGGCGAGAAGTTCCTCACCCAGGTTGGCAAGACGCCGGGGCTCCTCAGCGAGTCCGTGCAGCCCTTCGACACCGGTCCGCTCATCGACCAGCAAGGCAACTACACGCGCTTCGAAATCCTCGTGAACAAGGTGATGTTCGACCAGATTGTCGCCCAGCAGCTCTACTCGAAGGCGGGGCAGCAACGCTTCAACGCGCCGGCGAACTTCAAGTGCGGCAACGCGAGCACGGGTGAGCAGGGCGCCATCATGGTGAAGGCGGCCTGGAAGCCGCTCGAGAACCCGGCGGACGCGGCCCGGTTCCACACCGCGACGGCGCTCGTCTACACGCCGGCCTCGGAGAACCCGCGCATCCAGGAGAGCTGCACGAAGCAGCGCGTCGGGCTCGTGGGCTTTCACGTCGGCCACAAGACGCAGGGCGCGCCGCAGTGGATATGGTCCACGTTCGAGCACGTCGACAACGTGCCCACCGAGGAGCAGGTCCGGGCGGGCACGCTCGAGGCGAGCTACAACTACTACGACCCGGCCTGCAAGGACTGCGTCGTCAACAAGACGCCGCCGCGGCCGTGGGACCCGAACAAGAAAATCATCGTCAACGGCAAGGTCTTCAAGAGCCAGATCGTGCGCGTGGACGTGCGCCCCCAGCTCATGAAGGACAGCGCGCGCATCCACAATGAAGAGGCCCGGGCGCTGCTGGCCGCGGTGAATCCCGCGTCGGTGTGGACGAACTACGAGCTCATCAGCACCCAGTGGCCGACGCAGCCGGGGGACTGCGCCACCGCCGAGCTTCAGGACGGCTCGCCCGCGCCGCAGTTCCTCGCGAACAGCACCCTGGAGACGTACATCCAGGGCAAGGTTCCCAACGTCTCGTCGAGCTGCATCCGGTGCCACAACAACGCCGCGATGACGACGGCGAAGAGCTCCGACTTCACCTACCTCCTCGAACGGGCGCAGTGAGCGGGCCCGTGCCGTGCCACCCCTCTACAAGGAGTCTGGAATGAGCAGCCCTCCGCCTTCGGCCACCTCACGGTTGGAGCAGTTCGTTGCCCTCTCCTCGGCGCTGACCGGCTTCACCCCGGACGTGCTGAGCCCTCCGTTGGACCCCACCGACCCGCCACTCAAGCAGCTCTACCTGGACACCGCGGACCGGCACGGCGAGGCGACGGTGGATGCCCTCCTCGCCGCGTTCGACACGCTGCGGGGACAGCCGGCGCAGACCATCGCCAACACGCTGCTGGAGGTGGACAACCCGACCCCTTCCGCGACGGCGCTGATGGCCCGGAGCATCATCAAGCTCTGGTACGTCGGCTCCTGGTACGACACGACGTCCACCTCCGCGACGGACGGCACCGTCGTGTCGATGAATGCCTATATCGGCGGCCTCGCCTGGGTCGCGATGCAGGCCCACCCCATGGGCTACAGCGAGCTCAAGTTCGGCTACTGGAACGCCCCTCCGCCGGCCCTGTCCGGCACCCTCTCGTCCGACGAGGCGAACCATGGCTGACGCGAAGACCTATGACGTGGTGATTGTCGGCGCGGGCATCGCCGGGGGCATCATCGCCCTGGAGCTCGGCAAGCAGGGCAAGCACGTGCTCATCCTGGAAGCCGGGCCGCCCATCCCCGACAGCCGGGAGAAGTACATGGAGACGTTCTTCCTGGCCGCGGCGAAGACGCCCGAGTCGCCCTACCCTCCCACCACGCTCGCGCCGGCCGAGGAGGCCACGCCCCGGCCCACCATCCTGGGCCTCGCCAACTGGAAGAACGCGCAGAAGAGCTATCTCGTCCAGCCGGAGCCGGACCCGGCGCACGGTCCCCAGGGGCTTCCGTTCGCCAGCACCTACGAGCGCGTCGGGGGCGGGACGACGTGGCACTGGCTGGGCACGTCCCTCCGGCTGGTGCCCGATGACCTGGCCATGTACTCGTGCTTCAAGGCCCCGGGCTTCGGGCCCGCCACCGACTGGCCCGTCGAGTACGCGGAGCTGGAGTCGCTCTACGGCAGGGCGGAGGACGAGATTGGCGTGTCCGCCAGCGTCGCGGAGCAGGCCCCGCTGGAGCAGGCCATCGGGCTCACCTATCCCCCGGGCTACCAGTACCCCATGCAGGCCATTCCCGAGAGCATGGTGGACCAGGCCGTCTCCGAGGGCGTGACGGGCATGAGCTTCGACGGCCAGCCCGTCTTCGTCACGCCGACGCCCGCGGGCCGCAACTCGCAGCCGCGCGACAACCGGCCCGTGTGCGCGGGCAACACCAACTGCATCCCCATCTGCCCCATCCAGGCGAAGTACGACGCCACCGTCACGCTCAACCGGGCGCTCAACACCGGCAACGTGGACATCCAGTACCGGTCCGTCGTGACGCGGCTGGTGCCCGACGCCCAGGGGCGCATCTCCAGCGTGGAGTATCTCAGCTATGACCGGCAGACGAAGCCCACGCACGTCACGGCGCAGAGCGTGAGCGCCACCACCTACGTCCTGGCCGCGCACGCCATCGAGAACCCGAAGATTCTCCTCAACTCGAGGACGCCGGCCTTCCCGAACGGGCTGGCCAACCGCAGCGACCAGGTGGGCCGCAACCTGATGGACCACGTCATCTACCTGTCGTGGGCGCTGATGCCGGAGGGCCGGCCCGTGTTCCCGTACCGGGGCCCGCTGTCCACGTCCGGCATCGAGAGCCTGCGCAATGGCCCGTTCCGCAGCCAGCGCGCGGCGTTCCGCATCGAGATTGGCAACGAGGGGTGGAACTTCCCCATCGGCGACCCGTACGTCACGGTGAACGACTTCATCAACGGCACCAACGTCTCCGGGCTGAACCCCATCACCCCGCCCGGCACGCAGCAGGGCTCGCCCAGCCTGAAGCTGGGAGGGCCGGCGCTGGTCCAGGCGCTCAATGACCGGCTCACCCGCCAGTTCCGCATGGCGTGCCTCATCGAGCAGAGCCCGCAGCAGGAGAACCGCGTGACGCTCGACCCCGTCCTCAAGGACGGCCTGGGCATTGCCCGCCCGAAGATTGCCTATGGCTTCGACAAGTACACGCTGGATGGCTTCATGGCCGCGAAGCAGGTGAGCTCGGCCATCTACCAGCAGATGGGCGCCACCGAGTTCACCGACTTCAGCCAGTCCCAGGACCAGGCCGGCTACTTCGAGTACGAAGGCACGCCGTTCGTCTTCTTCGGCGCCGGCCACGTCATGGGCACCCACCGGATGGGCACGGACCCGACCCAGTCCGTGGTGGATGCCAACCAGCGCGCCCACGACCACGACAACCTGTGGATTGCAGGCAGCGGGAGCTTCCCCACCGTCGCCACGCCCAACCCGACGCTGACGCTCGCGGCGCTCGCCTTCAAGACCGCGGACAGCATCTCGAAGGCGCTGTCGCGATAGCCGGAGTGGTACGACCGGCCGCGATTCAGGAGGCTCGCGGTGAGCGCCGGTCGCTCACCGCGGGCAGCCCCTCCCCAGCGGCCAGCGGAATTCCAGTCCCCCGCTCGGCGCTCCAGGGAGCGAACTCATCACCGCGTACGCTTGCCAGCCCGCGGCGCGTGGACGCGGACGTAGTCGAACTCTGCGGTGAAGTCGCCGCCCCCACCCATCGCCACGAGGGCGATTCGCGGGAGGGGCGAGGCGTGGGTCCAGGTGCCGCCGCGAACCCAGTCCGTGCCGTTCTGGCTCGTGTACGCGGTGTACGCCGTGGTGTCGCCTCCCGCGGCGCGGCGCGCCTCGCCCGTGAGACGCTCGACGGCGATGCGCAGGTACGTCCAGTCCTTGGAAGGCGGGCCGACGACCGTGTTGCCGTAGCGCCCCCAGCCGGCCGGCACCGGCTTCAGCTCCTTCGAGAACTCCGTCTGCCGGGTCTCCCACATCGAGGTGTTCATCAGCTTGATGTAGTTGTCATCGTCGCCGTAGAGCACCAGGCCGGCCTGCGCGTGGTTGAAGCAGCAGCCCTCGTCCGGCACGTCGAGGCGCACCCGGGTCTCGATGACGTAGTCGCCCTGGGGCGCCGGGCGTGTCAGCAAGGACGCGGTGTTGTTGTCGAGGAACAGGTCGGCCTTCTGCACCCGGAGGCGGAGCGCCCCCTCTGCTACGGAGTACGTGGACGCGTCTGGCGGCCGCACCCACGACCATGAGGCGCCCAGCGCGTCCCCATCGAACAGGTCCGACGCCGCCGCGACGGGCTCACGGGGGAGGTGCGGCTGCGCCAGCTTCGGACGGTACCGGGACTTGCCCCCCTCGCGAGCCGCGGGCCCGGGCTGCTTGCCATCCGAAGCCCAGGCGCCGCCACGCACGGTGGGCCACCCGTCCACCCAGTCCAGGGGGTCCAACAGCGCGGGCCGTTTGGTGAAGCCTGTCGCGCGCTCGAAGAACGGGTCGGCGCGGTCGACAGCGTGGTAGATGGTCCACCACTGCCCCGCCGCGTCCTGGAACACCGTGTTGTGCCCGGGGCCCACCCACCGGTTGCCGTTCATGCTGATGACGGGGGTTCCACCCACCTGCGCGTCCAGCAGCGAATGCCCCTCGCGGTCCACGAACGGACCGAGTGGCTGGGTGGCCCGCCCGGCGAAGACGCTGTAGCCAGTCAGCGCGCCGTTGCAGCAGTTCGTCGCCGACACGAACAGGTAGTAGTGGCCGTCGCGGGAGACGACGTTCGCCCCTTCGTAGCGGTTGCCGATGGTGATTCGCGTCTCCTCGGCGCCAGCGGTTGCCCCCTCCGCGGTCAACGTGACCTTCCTGGCGAAGATGCCCCCGCTGTAGCTGCCGTAGTACAGGACGCTGTCCGTCCCGACGGAGTCACCCAGGACGTCCGGGTCGTACGTCCAGAAGAACGCGCAGGGGTCCTGGTTGGACGTGTCCTTGCGCGGGCCGACCACCATCGCGTCGGAGAACTTCCACGGGCCCGTGGGCTTGTCGCTGGTCGCGACACCGATGGCGCTGTCGGTCGTGCACGTCGTCGCCGTCGTGTCGGTGACGGCGAAGAACAGGTAGTACTTCTTGTGCGCCGAGGAGTAGACGACCTCCGGCGCCCACAGCCCCGCGTTGCTGGCGGCGTAGGCAGGCACGGACTGGAAGGCGTCGCCGACGTACTCCCAGTTGATGGCGTCGAGAGAGCGCAGCTGGGGAATCTTGCGGAACACCAGCTTCCCCTCGGCGTCGCGGTCCGCGTCGTTCAGCGGGTCCGTCGTGCAGTACATGTACCAGTACGCATCGCCCGGCTCCTGCCCGCGCAGCACCATGGGGTCGGCACAGCTTTCGATGACACCTCCAGCCGGGAGCCGCGGCTTCAGCGGGTTGGTGTACGTGCCGGGGCTCTTCGGACTGGCGGCCGGCGCCGGTGGAGCGACGCACAGGGTCAGCAGCAACAGCGCCAGGTAACGAGTGCCCATGCGAACTCCCTTTCGCGGCTGAGAAGCGTCCCTCGGGTCTCCACCCTTGCCGTACCCGACGCACAGGGCGAAGGGAAGGCTTGTTGCGGGACGGGCGAAGCCGCGCGACCTCCAGGAGACGGCGTGCCCCATGCGTCGCGCCCCCTCCCCTCGTCCGTGGGCAGGGGGCGCTCGTCTTCATGCTGGGCAGCTCACCTGTCAGGAAGCCCGGGGGCGTGGAGCCCGGGGACTACTGCGGCTGCGGCTCCAGCGCCTCCAGCATGCGCGCCTTCAGCTTGGGGCTCGGGCTGTCCCCCACCGAGGCGGCCTGACGCTGAATCACGTCGGTGCGGTCCATGAAGCGCAGGCCGTCCAGCGCGGCCAGCCGGATGGAGGTGGTCTCCGCCGCGTTGCCCAGCACGGCACCGAGCTGCTCCGCGTACGCGACGAGCCGCAGACCGCCAATCTGCCCCAGCGCGAGCTTGCGCACCTCCGGCTGCGAAGCGGTGCTCGAGGCCGCGAGCCGCGCGAGGAGCGCGCCGTCGTCGGCGGTGAAGAGGCCCCGGTACGCCAGGTCGGCCATCGCGCTGTAGCGCAGGTAGGGAACGGACGCGTCGAGCTGCGCGAGCGCCACCCGCTTGAACGACTGCGGATCCCTCCAGGTCTGCTGGTAGTTGGCGATGGCCGTGCGGTAGCTCGCGGCCTCCTGCAGGTCCACGGCCACGATGGAGTACGCGCTGGTCGCCAGCTGGAGCGCGCCCGCCGCGTCCATCGAGAGGAAGAGCAGGTAGTGGTTGCCTGGCACGAGCCGCTCGGTCGCGGTGTACGTGTCATGCGCGAGCCGGAACTGGGTGGGCACCTGGCCGGTGAGCGGCACCGCCGTCGTGAAGCCCATCACCGTGCCGTCGTTGGAGGTCAGCTGCGCGATGACCGAGGACTGGGAGGCCACCAACTGGTGGCCGAGCGCATCACCCCCGGGGGGGATGTCCAGCGCGAGCGCCTTGCCCGCGCCGAGCAGGAGGGCCATGCAGAGAATGGAGCTGAACAGGACGTGTGTCTTCATGGGTTGCCTCGTCTGGAATCAGGGGTGGATGAGCTTCAGGTAGCTCTTGCCGTAGCGCTCGAAGTACGGCGTCTTCTTGGCGCGGGTGTTCGGGTTCGACTGACCGATGCGGGCGTAGAGCTTCGACGAACCGCCCGGGTCCATGATGTGGTGGCCCACGTCGAAGCGGTCGGACGGGTTCGCGTCGTCGTAGGCCTCGCAGTTATGCGACCCACCGCAGCCGTGCAGCCGCGTTTCGCCTTCGGCCGTCAGGCCGAGGCTATGGCCCACCTCGTGCGCCGTGGTGCGGCCGATGGCCGTCGCCACATCCTCCACGCGCATGGCGAGCGTGTCGGTGAGCTCCGCGGGAGTGGTGGAGACGAGGCGATCCACCAGGACACAGCGGAACGTGCCGATGAGGACATGCGACGTCTGCGTCTTGTTGGTGTTCTTGTAGTCCCCCGGCGAATAGCCGAAGAGGCTGCAGCTGTCGCCGACGATGAACTTCACCGTGTGCACGCCCGTGCCCGGGGCGCTGGCGAGGGTGACGGACGTGCCGGCGTAGGCGTTGGTGAAGAAGTTCGCCACGCCCGCCTTCACGTTGGCGACGAAGGCGTTCTGCTGCGCGGCGGTGAGCGGCCCGTTGAGCGTGCCCGTGGCAATCGCCTTGAGCTCGGCGTCGAGACCGGCCGCGGACCAGTCGAGGAACACCGGCTGGCTGCCGTTGGCGACGAGGTCGTTCTTCCGCTCCAGGATGAAGTCATCGATGTTGCCGCTGACCACGCCGTTGGGCGTCGAGCGCCACGTCTCGCCGTCCAGCACGTTGACGCCGAGCGGGAGCGGCACCGCCGACTGCTGCCACACGTTGTTGGCATCCGTCTGGTCCCACGCCATGAACGCGCCCCCGTTGACACGCATGCGGGCCCAGCCGGCCATGTTCTCCTGCCACTCGAGCGTATTGTCGTCGTACCGTCCGATGTAGCCCTGGACGTTCACCGACGGGCTGGTGACCAGGATGTCCGTCTGGGGCTGGGTGACGCAGCCCCGGTCGAAGCCGAAGAGAGGGATTGCGGCCAGCGCGAGCCCCACGGCCCACTTCCGGGTCGTGGGGCGGCTGGAGGAGTGTGCCTTCATTGTAGGTGTCCTTTGCGAAGCCGGGCGGAAGGTCGCCCGCGGGGGCAGCCATTGCAGCCGGCCTGCCAAGGGCCCATGTCCCCTGGAGCGCCGCCGCGCTCGCGCGTGAGAGGCAATGACGGCCCTTCGCCGGGGCCCCGCGCGAGGCAGGTCTTGCCCATGGGGCAATCGTTGCCCTGCCCCCCGGGGCCCGCCGTGGTTTACTTCCCCCATGGAGCCCCCCAGCGCGAAAGAAACCGTGGATGCGGTCCAGCAGCGCCGCGCCTCTTCCGGTGAGCCGGGACGCCTCTCCCTGCTGGTGATGGCCGGGAGCTCGTCCTCGATGGTGCCCCTGCCTCGCGACGGCACGCTCACCATCGGCCGCGGCGCGGGCGCCGAGCTCCTCGTGCAGGACGCCTCGGTGAGCCGGCGCCACGCCCGGCTGAGCGTGGTGGACGGCGAGGCCCGCATCACGGACCTCGACAGCCACAACGGCGTCCGCGTCAACGGCGAGCACATCTCCGGCGAGCAGGTGCTGCGCGGCGGAGACGTGGTGATGCTGGGAGACGTCACGCTCGTCTTCCAACGGCGGGACATCCCCCCGCCGCAGCGGCTCCTGCTGGACGCCGCCCCGCTGCGGGACAGGCTGGCGGAGGAGCTGGAGCGGGTGCTGCGCTACGAGCGCGCGCTGAGCGTCGTCGCGCTGGCCCTCGGGCCCACGAATGTCCCCCTGGAGGAGCTGGTCCGCGCGCTCGGCGGCGGCCTGCGGCTGATGGACCTGGTGGGACGGGGCGGGCCCACGCAGCTGCTCGTCCTGCTGCCCGAGCTGACGGCGGAGGAGGCGGAGGAGGTCGTCCAGCCCATGTTGGAGAGCCTGGCCCCGCTGGCGCCCGAGGTGCGGGCGGGCGTGGCCTGTGCCCCCCAGGACGGGCTGGACGCGGACACCCTCATCTCCGCGGCGCGGGCGGTGGCCCTGACGGCGCCCTCCGGCGGCCTTCGCATCAGCGGCCCGGACCTGTACCAGCTCGCGCTCGGGGAGCGCTCGGTGATGGTGGCGGACGAGGCCATGGTGCGCCTCTTCGAGCTGCTCCGGCGGCTGGCGTCGAGCCCCATCCCCGTCCTCATCCATGGCGAGACGGGCGCGGGCAAGGAGAACGCCGCCTGGGCCGTGCACCACTGGTCTCCGCGCGCGCAGCGGCCGTTCATCACCCTCAACTGCGCGGCGCTGCCGGAGAGCCTCGTGGAGAGCGAGCTGTTCGGCGCCGAGCGGGGCGCCTTCTCCGGCGCGGTGGCCTCTCGGGCCGGCCTGCTGGAGCGGGCCAGCGGAGGCACGCTCTTCCTCGACGAGGTGGCGGAGCTACCGCTCTCCGTGCAGGCCAAGCTGCTGCGCGCGCTGGACCAGCAGCGCATCACCCGCCTGGGAGACTCGCGCGAGCGCACGGTGGACCTGCGCATCGTCGCCGCCACCCACCGCGTGCTCGCGGATGAGGTGAAGGCCCAGCGCTTCCGCCAGGACCTCTTCTTCCGCCTGTCGGCCTCCGTCGTCGTGCTGCCGCCGCTGCGCAACCGTCCTCGCGAGCTGCCGCTCCTGGCCACCCGCTTCCTCCAGGAGGCCCTGACCCGCGCGGGCAGGACGGCGCCGCGCATCTCCGCCGCCGCCATGGACGTGCTCCGCGCGCACCCGTGGCCGGGCAACGTGCGTGAGCTGAAGAACGTCATGGAGTACGCCGCCACCGTCGCCACCGGCCCCCTGCTGGAGGCCTCGCACCTGCCCGACTCCCTCCAGCGGCCCCCGGGAGAAGAAGCCCCTCCCCCTCCGGCCGTGGTACCCGCCCAGGACACGGCCCCCGCGAGCTTCCGTCCCATCGCCGAGGAGGTCCGCGAGCTGGAGTACCGCCGGATGCGAGAGGCCCTGGAGGCCGCTGGCGGCGTGCAGACCCGCGCCGCGCAGCTCATCGGCATGCCGCTGCGGACGTTCAAGTTCAAGGCGCGGCGCTACCAGCTCCCGCGCCCGCGCGCGGCCCGCGAGTAACCGCGGGCACGCCTCGTGCAATCCACCTCCAGCGAGCCAGGACGGACGCTGTCTGGGGGGGCGGTGCTCCGCCACCTGGCCCCATGGAAGTGCGAACAGCACACGGAAGGGGGAACGGTCATGAAGAACGGACTCGGCCAGCGTGGCGCGGTGGCGCTGGTGGCCATCCTGGTTTCACTCATGGGGAGCGCGGCCCACGCGGGCACCTCCGGCACGGACGCGGGAACTCCGGATCCAAGCGGGCTCGCCACGCATTGTCCCGGCGGGACGAACTGCCCGGGCCAGGAGAACGGCCCCGGCATCTACGTCTCCGAAAGCGGCAGCTCCTGCCTCTGGCTCGACGACGTGGGCCCCCTGCGCTTCTGCCCGGAGTCCTTCGAGAACACCCCGCCGAGGGCCGGCGGCGTCAGCAGCGTGCGGCTCAAGGGGCGGCTCTGGACTGGAGCCGAGGCCACGGAGCTCCTCAGCGACCCCATCCTGGTCCGTACAGAGGGGGGCCAGAAGGGAAGCCTGCTCAAGGTCGACCCCTCCGCCGTGGCGAACACGTCCCGGCTTGGCTTCACCTACCAGCTCTCGGGGGCGGCGACTCCCGCGCTCGCGCTGGGCTCGACGCTGCCGAAGCTGACGCTGCTCATCACGGTCAACGCCGCGGCGACCGCCTATAGCCTCGAGCTCACCTTCACGGAGGTTGCGATTGCCGGCGCACCCTTCCCTGAAAAGCCAGACACGCAGCTCAAGCTCTATCGCTATCAGGCCTGGTACAACAATCCCAGGCAACATCTCTCCGGGCACTACTGCTCGGAGCCGAACGACGCGAAGGCCACCCTCAAGGACAAGACGCCGCTCGCGCTCTCCGTCCTGCCGGGGCACCAGGTGAATGGCGCCACGGGCGTCATCAAGGCCTCGGCGAACTCGGTCACCGTCGCCTGCGTCTCGGGCGCCATCGTCAGCTGCATGGAGAACTGGAACTACCTGCCCTGGAACGCCACGCTCAAGGCCGCGGGGAACCCCACCCTGTTCCTCGGTGCCTGCATCCAGGGCAAGCGTGCCGCCTACTTCGCCCACTCGAAGGTGAAGCCGCACCAGAACTTCTTCAGCTACACGACGGAGGGGACCGAGGTGCTCATCCGCGACAACGTGCTCAACTTCGCGAACGTCGGCGTCAACCAGGGCAACATCGAGGCCATCTGGGACGTGGAGGGCGCGGTCTGCTTCAATCCCATCAACCAGCGCCAGCCCATCTTCGCCCTGAAGGACTGGAACCCGCAGGCCCAACTCCTGCTCCCCACCTGCACCGCGGCGGACATCCAGCTCCACCGCATCATCACCGGCAAGGTGCCCTGATTCAGTCCAGGCCCTGGCGGCTCGCGGCGAGGCGGGCCAGCAGCGGCTCCACCTCGTCCGCGAGTTCCTGGTGGCGCCGCCGCAGGAGCGGGTTGAGCTCGAAGGCCCGCGCGAAGGCGGCGCGGGCCTGGAGCGCGGCCTCCTGACGCGTGGCGAGCCCCTCCGTCCCTCGGGCCCGCATGAGGAGCAGCCCCCCGCGGATGAGGTGGGCCTGCGCAAGATTCGCGTCGAGCTTCAGGGCCCGCTCCACCTGCTCCAGGCCGCTCGCGACCGCCGTGCTCGCGCCGCCGGGCGGCAGCGCCCGCGCCAGCCGCCAGTAGACGCGCGCCAGCTCCTGGTGGGCCTCGAAGTAGGGAACCATGTCCACGGCGCGCTGGGCCTCGGCCCGTGCCCTTTGCAGCAGCGGCAGGCTCGGCCTGCCCTGCCGCCCCGCCCACTCCGCCTCCGCGAGCGCCACCCGGGCCCCGACGACGCGGCAGTCGACGCATCCGGGCGCGCCCTGGTAGGCCCGCTCCAGCGCCTCGCGGCCCGCTTCGAGCTCGGCGGCGGGGTTGCCTCCGTCCCGCATCGCCTGGAGTGCCGCGAGGTGGTGCGCCTCCGCCACGTGGAGGTGGCTGCGACCGTCCGTGGGGTTGATGCGCAGCGCGCGCTCCAGCTGCTGGCGGGCGCGCTCCAGCGGCGGGCGCACGTCCCCTCCGGCGTCCAGCAGGTACTGCGCGCGCATCAGCTCCGCGGCGGCCATGCCGCCCAGCGTCGGAGAGGCGTTCGCATTGATGGCGAGGCTGCGCTCACCCGCCTCGATGGACCGGCGCACGTGCGCCTCGGGGTCCAGCCCGCGCCCGAGGCCGAAGTCCGCCATCGCGTTGTGGACGTGCACCTGGTTCGCCCAGGCATAGAGGTACTGCGGGTCCGCCCGCGCGGCCTGTTCGAAGTACCGCGCCGCCTCCGTGAACGCCGGGCGGGGGTCCTCGCCGTGCTCCCGGAGGTGGTTGCCCTTGTTGAAGTGGATGAGCCCCAGGTCGTTGAGCGCCCACGGGTAGTCGGGCTGGAGCTGGAGGGCGCGCTCCAGCCGGGCGATGGCCTCGTTCCAGGAGGGGCGCGGGTCGCGCTGATGCCGCCACTCGTAGAGCCCGCGCCAGTAGTAGCCGATGGCGAGCGCGTCGTGGGCATACACGTCGTTCGGGGCCCGCGCCACCGCGCGCAGTCCGGAGTCAATCCAATCCTTGAGAATGGGCTCCAACGCATCAACCGCACCCCGGTTGTTCTCCACCTTGTACTGGCGCATCAGGGCATAGGCCCGCTGCCGGTAGGACATGGAGCGGTGGGGCGCGGCGCGAGCGGCCTGGGCGGTGGCCGCCAGCGTGCGCTCCAGCGCGTCCCGGGCAGGCCGGCCCTGGTCGAGCTCGACGTCCACGCGCTCCAGCCACGTCTGCGCGAGGGCCTCGTAGCTGCTCGCGTCGCTCCTCCCCGCCTCCAGGGCCTGCGTGTATAGGGTGGCGGCCTCCTCGAGCCCCGAGCGGGCCGCGTCGTACTCCCCGCGCTCCCGCTGCTCCACCGCCCGGGCAAGGGCCACGTCTCCGGCGAGCCTGCGGGCCTCGTACATCCACGGCGCGGACACGGTGGCCCGTGCGGCCGCCCGCGCCGCCGCGTCGTAGTCCTTGCGGTAGAAGGCGATAAGGCCTTCGAGATAGTGGGGAGACTCCAGCTCCAGCGCGCGGCTGCGCTCGAGGGACTGGAGCGCGGGCACCAGGTATTCCTGCTCCAGGGCCTGCTTGCGCTTCGCCACCCAGGCCTTGTCGCCGCCGCGCCGCATGTCCTCCACTCCCTGGCGGTATTTCGCGCCGAGCGCCTGGCCCAGGGCGTAGTGCAGCTCGGGCGAGTCCAGGCCCAGCCCCCGCGCCCGGCTCAGCTCCGCGTGCGCCTGCTCGAACTCCTGCATCGCGAGGTGGCCGCGCCCCAGCGCGTAGTGGGTCAACGCCTTCCCGTACTCATCCAGCTCGCGCGCCTTCTCGGCGATGCGCGCCATCCGCTCGCGGACGAGCTGCTGCTCCCGCTGGGTGTCGTGCAGGGGCAGCGCATGGGCCGTCCGGAGGAACCACTCGATTTCCTTCACCTGCTGGCCCACCTGCTCGGCCAGCCGGGCGCGTGTCGCGAGCTGGGCGCGGGTGCGCCGGGCCTCCAGCCACGAGTGCGCCCCCAGCACGGAGAGGACGAGGATGCTGGCCAGCGACAGCGCGGACACCGCCACCAGGGCGCGGTGCTTTCGCGCGCGGCGCCGCCAGCGGTCCAGCAGGCTCGGGCGCCGCGCGAGGATGGGCTCGCCATCCAGGTAGCGCCCCAGGTCCTCCGCGAGGGCGCGCGCGGACGCGTAGCGCTGCTCCGGCTCCTTGTGGAGGCACTTGAGGACCAGCGTCTCCAAGTCCCCCGGCAGGTCCGGCGCGTGCGCGCGCGGCGAGGGCGGCTCCTCGTGAAGCACCTTCGCGACGACCTCCGCGGCCGTCGCGGCGGTGAAGGGGGTGACGCCCGTGAGCAGCTCGTAGAGCGTGGCGCCCAGGCTGTAGACGTCCGTGCGGCGGTCGAGGTGCGCCAGGTCTCCCCGTGCCTGCTCCGGCGCCATGTAGGCAGGCGTGCCCAGCAGCGCCCCCGTATGCGTGAGGCCGTGCCCGTGGGCGTCGTCGAAGGCCACGCCGAAGTCCACGACGACGGGGAAGTAGCGACCTCCCTCGTGCCGCTCGACGAGGATGTTGGAGGGCTTGAGGTCCCGATGGATGACGCCCAGCCGGTGCGCCTCGTGGACGGCGGCGGCGACGTCGCGCATCACCTGGACTTTCTCGCTCAACGACATCGCGGGGGCGGCGAGGTCCAATCCCTGTCCCGAGACGAGCTGCATGGCGATGTAGGGCCTTCCGCCGACCTCGCCGACCTCGAACACCTTGCACACGTGGGGATGGTCGACGCGGACCTGCGTCCTCGCTTCCTGGAGGAAGCGCTCGGCCCGCGCCGTGTTCGCGTCCCGGATGAACTTGAGCGCGACCATGCGCCCGAGCCGGCGGTCTCTCGCTCTGAAGACCTCGCCCATGCCTCCCTGGCCGAGGCGCTCGAGAAGCTCGTAGCGCTCCCAGTCCGGGAACGGGAGCACCCGGCTCCGGTCCGGAGCGGGGAGCACCCCATCCATCGTGGCCGTCTCGCCCGCCGCGTCGGCCCGTGGCCCCCGCGGTGCCTGGTCGTCGGCAACATTCGCCATGCCGCCAGTGTAGCCCGTCCGCACCCGGCGGCCGTGCCCGGCCCTCCCGTGGGCCCGAGGCCGCCTCCAGCACCGGCACGTAGGCCCATCACGAGCGCTTTCGCCGCGAACCGCCGTGCAGCGACACCATCGGCTCGGTCAGCGGTGCCATGGCATCCACGAAGAGCCGGACCTTCGCGGGAAGCTTCAGCCGGCTCGGGTAGACGACGTGGATGGCCCGCATCATCGCGGGCCTGGGACCGAAGAGCACCTTCAGCCGGCCGTCACGGACCGCGTCCCGACAGAGGATGGCCGGGACGCGCGCGATGCCGACCCCGGCGATTGCCGCCTCGCACGCGACCTCGTGGTCGTTCACGGTCAGCACCGGATCGATTCGAGACATCACCCCTTCCGCCTTCCACGTCTCGAATGCACTGAAGCCAATGCAGCGCGCGGAGCGGAGCTCCCTGGCGCTCGGCGTGCCGTACTTCGCCAGGAAGCGGGGGCTCGCCACGAAGTGCACCGGACTCTCGCCGAGCTTTCGCGCCACGAGCGAGGAGTCGTCGAGCGGGCCGATGTGAATCCCGACATCCAGTCCGTCTTCGATGAGGTGGACCCGGCGGTCCGCCAGCACCAGCTCCACCCGCGCCTGGGGATGGCGGGCGAGGTACTCCGCAATCACGGGTGTCAGGTAGCGCCGACCGTAGAGCATCGGCGAGGAGACCCGCAGCAGGCCGACGGGCTCCGCCTGCCGCTGTTGCACCTCGTTGTTCGCCTCGTCGATCTGCGCGGCGATGGCGGCGCAGCGCTCGTAGTACGTCACTCCGGCACCGGTGACACGCACGCGCCGCGTCGTCCGCTCCAGGAGCCGTACCCCGAGCCGCTCCTCCAGCTTGCCGATGCGCTCGCTGACCGTCTGCTTGGTGATGCCGAGCTGGCGAGCGGCCCGGGTGAAGCTCTCCTCACGAACGACCGCGACGAAGAGGAGCATGTCGGCGGGTGGAATCATGACCGTCAAGCCTAACCTGACAATGAGTTCGTCGGGAGCCGCATTGTCCGGGCGGCCCGGCCGCCGCATGTTGACGCCTCCCGCCCCCTCAGGAGCGCGCACATGAAGCTCTACTTTGCCCCTCGAACCCGAGCGGTTCGTCCCCGATGGCTATTGGAGGAACTCGGAGTGCCCTACGAGCTGGTGAGGCTCGACGTCGCCCGACAGGAGAACAGCACGCCCTCCTACCTGGCGGTGCATCCGCTGGGCGACGTCCCCGCCCTGGTGGATGGAGACGTCACGCTGCTCGAGTCCCTGGCCATCTGCCTCCATCTGGCCGACCGGTTCCCGGAGAAGCACCTGGCGCCGCCGCCGGGCTCCGCGGAGCGCGGCCCCTACTACCAGTGGATGGTCTTCGCCGAGGTGAGCCTCGACGCCGGGGTGATGGAGTTCTACAGGCACGCTCGGCTGTCCGAGGAGCAGCAGGCGTCCACGCACTCGGCTGAAGAGCTCGCGCGGCACAGGACCCGCCTCGGAGCCGTGCTCGACATCATCGACGGGGGCCTCGACGGTCGAGAGGTCCTCGTTGGAGGGACCTTCACCGCCGCCGATGTGGTGATGGCTTCCATCCTCCATCTGGCGAACAGGCTCGGGCTGCTCGACGGGCATCCGCGGCTCGTGGAGTACGTCAGGCGCCACGCGCAGCGTCCGGCGGTGAGGAAGGCCGTCTTGGGGTGACCTTTCGAGACACGGGCGGCCCATCGACAGCGCCCCGGAAGTGTTGACTGAAACACACTTCAATACACACAACGGCCGTGGCGCACACGTCTGCTGTGGCGGAGAGATGACGCCCGAGGAGACCACCGCCGTGGAAGCGGAGACGCTGGCCCCACGGAAGGCGGAGGCGAGCCCGTGCGCGAACGGGTCCGGCTGGCATTGGGACGGCTCTCGCGTCACGTGTGGCATCCGGCTTGGCTGCGGCACGAGCAGTGACGAGCTCGGCAACCGCTGGGGCAATCCCGCAACCCTGAGGCAGGAGCGCTCCCGATTGCAGACCGCTCCCTCGCGGCTCGGCCGGCTCCTGGTGGCGAGCGAGGCGACATTGGCGCTGGGAGCGGGCTGTGCAGCGAATACCGGGCGTGCTAACCGTCAGCGCACGTCCCGGAGCGCCGCGCGCATCCGCCAGCGAAGCCACGCCACATGCCCAAAGCCCGTCGCCGTCGTGCAGCCCCGTCCTCTCGCAACACCCGTCCCCGCCGCGTGGCCACTCGCGCCGCCCCTTCCACGGAGCCGTTGGAAGAGGCGTTCCGGGAGGCGCTCCGTGACTCACTGAAGGCCGCCCTGGCCGGCCTGGCCGTCGACCTGGGGCGCATCGCCGAGCGCCTGGCTGGCGGAGTGCGCCTCCCGCCCTTCGCCTTCCAGGGCACCTTCGACTTCCAGGACACCTCCGCCGAGGAGACACCCGACTCCGAGTCCTCGGCTACCGCCGAGGCGGAGACCGCGCCGGAGCCCCGGGCTTGCGCGGTCATCGGCTGCCGCCAGCCGGTGCGCAGCCTCGGGTACTGCGCCGCGCACTACCAGAAGCGGCGCCTCATGGTGGCCACCGGTCGCCTGCACAGCGCGTGGGTGGAAGACGCCGCGCCCCACAGCATCCCCGACGTCATCCTCTCGCGCAGGCGCCGCGAGGCGTCGGAGAAGGCCGCTCCGCGGGTCGAGGTGGCCCAGCCCAGCGCCCCGCGTGCGTGGATCCGCAAGAAGGGTCAGCCGGTGCCAACGAGCCCCAGCGCCACGGAGGCGAGCCCGAAGCCGCTGCCCGGCCCGGCGACCGCACGACACGCCGAGAACGGCGATGTGGCGGCCACCCTCGCGCGCTGGGCCACCGAGTTCCGGTCCGGGAAGCGGAACGGCTGACGTCGCCGCCCGCCTCCGCGGGCTTTGTTCCATGGATGGAACGGTCCTTCCGGCCAGGCCCCGCTAATCCCGGGGCATGGCCACCGCTACCTTTCGCTCATCCAACAGCGGCACACGAAAGGGAGCACTCAGCATCGACGCGGCCAGCATCTCCACCGGCGTCGAGCAGCGTGACAACCACCTGCGCTCGCCGGACTTCTTCGACGTGGCGAGGTTCCCCACGCTCTCGTTCCAGAGCACGAAGGTGGAGAAGACGTCCGGCAACGGGCTGCGAGTCACCGGCCAGCTGACCCTCCGCGACGTCACCCGCGAGGTGGTGCTCGATGCCGAGCAGCTGGGCATCGGCAAGGACCCGTGGGGCAACGTCAAGGCCGCCTTCGAGGCGAAGACGTCCATCGACCGGCGCGACTTCGGCCTGCAGTGGAACCAGGCGCTGGAGACCGGCGGCGTCCTCGTGGGCGAGAAGATTGAAATCGCCCTCGAGGTCCAGGCCGTGAAGGCACAGGCCGCGCAGGCGGCGTAGTGGGTCGACCGGAGCGCCCGGTTGCACCGCGACCTGTGCCCCGCCGGAGGGACGGCGCGCTCGTGTCAGGACGGCGCGCCGCCTCCGAAATCCTGGGCTACTCCGAGTAGTCGTACCTGTACACGAGGCGCCAGTTGCGATTGTAGACGTGGTGCCTGGAGAACCAGCCGCTGTGGCAGCTGCCGGTATTGCTGGCGGAGTAGCCGTAGACGAAGCCGTTGTGGAAGTGGGCGTTGAGCTCGGGCGAGCCGGGGTTCTCGCAGGGCTGGGTGACGCGAACGGCCTGGAAGGCGGCCTCGGCGTACACTTCCTCCTGGCCGTCGAAGTCGTAGCGGGAGTGGACGCGGGTGGCGGGGAAGGTGCCGAGCTGGCTGGCCTGCTGGGCGTCGGTCTGCGTGAGGAAGGACTGCAGGTGGGCGAGGGCGGCGGCCTCGGAGGTCAGCGAGCCGACGACGCGGTGAACGGCGCCGTCCGTATCGGAGAGCGCGGCGCGGATGGCGGTGATGCCGGTCGAGCCCTGGTACACGGAGGTGTCGCCCCAGGTGAAGCTGACGGCGGTGCCCGCGGTGTAGGCGCTGAGCGCGCAGGAGCCACCCGCGCCGACGGTCTCGACGAGGATGATCTTGCGGAGGCGGTGCTCGGGGTTCAGGAGCGCGATGCACTCGTTGCCGGCGACGCCGTCGTAGTTGCCGGCCGGGAGCACGGCCTCGACGATGTTGTAGACGCGGACCGTGGGGTCCGTGACCTCCTGCCCGGTGGACTGGAGGGTGTCGGTAGCCGTGTCCGCCTCGCCGCCGAGGCAACCGGCAGCGAGGGTGGACGCAAGGAGGAGAGAAGAGAAGCGCAGGGGGGTGTGCATGGCCGCGGAAGCTAGCACGCGGAATTCAGCCGTTTCCTGGCATTTCCGAAACACCGGCAACGCCCCACCCGCAACGCGAAGGCCCCGGTCGCTCGCGCGGCCGGGGCCTCGGGGTGCTTCAGGGCCGTGGCCCCTGCGTTACTTGCAGAGGTTGCCGTTGTTGTACTCGTCCAGGGTCTCCGCGAGCATGTCCGCGGCGTCCGTGTTGATGACGGACTTGTACGAGTTCAGGCCCGTGAAGCCGATGCCGTCCAGCAGCGACTGGCCGCTGTCGGCCGCGGCGACAACCTCGGCGCAGCGCACCGCGCCGGCCTGGAAGTTCAGGCGCGCGCCGAGCAGCTGCGCGGCGAGGCGGTAGGCGGCGTCGGTGGCACGCTTCGCGCCGTTGAGGTCGGACTTGCTGAGGATGTCCGCCGCGTCCTGGCAGTTGTTGACGAGCAGGTCACCGATGCGGATGCCGCCAGCGGCCTTGAGGGCCTGGTCGAGCAACGCGTCCTGCTTACCGCCGGAGCAGGAGGACCAGTTCTTCCAGTAGCCGATGGTGTGCGCGGGGGCCGTGGGGGGCG